>PJQG01000030.1 GCA_002861595.1 Actinomycetota bacterium | reverse complement strand
CCTGGAGGCGGCGACGGCGGCGCTGGAGGCGGACCGGCGCAACGTCGAGGCGGGGGCGGCGGCAGTGGAGGGCGACCGGCGCGAGCTGACGGCGGCGACGGCGGCGCTGGAGGCCGAGCGCCGCAACGTCGAGGCGGGAGCGGCGGCAGTGGAGGGCGACCGGCGCAAGCTGGAGGCCACGGCGGCGGCGTTGGAGCTGGGCAGGCGCAACGTCGACCTGTCGCGGGTGGCAGTCGAGGACGACCGGCGCAACCTCGAGGCGGCAACGGCGGCGCTGGAGGCCGAGCGGCGCAACGTCGAGACCGCGCAGGAGGCGGTGGAGGCGGACCGAGGCGAGGCCGACGCCGCCCGCTCGGCGCTGGACGCCGACCGCCAGGAGCTGGAGGCGGCCTTCGCGGCCCTGGAGGACTACCGGCGGGCGCTGGAAGCCGAGGTGGCCCGGGTCGCCGCCACCCGGCAAGGGATGGACCAGCGCGCGAAAGCGCTGGGCAGCGACCGCCGCCGGCTCACCGCCGCCGGCAAGAAGCTGGAGGCCGAGCGCGACCGGATCGGGCGGGAGCGCGAGGAGCTGGAGGCCGAGCGCGCCCGAGTGGCGCTGGAGGGCGAGGCGCTGGCGGCCATGCGCCGCCAGCTCGACGACGAGTGGCTGGAGGTTCGCCGGCGGGCGCCGGCGGACAGGCCGGTGGCCCGGGCTCGGGGCGAGCGGCCGGCGCGGCGCCGGCGCAAACCACCGGCACCCTGACTCGTCAGCCAGAGGTGGTCGGCGGGCGGACGAAGTGCTTGCTGAGGGTCTCCTCCTGCTGCTGGTAGGACGACCCGATGCCCTGGCCGTAGAGCGTGGCGGGCGCCTCCATCATGTGCTCGAAGGTCAGCTTGCACACCCGCTGGCCGTGCTCGATCATGAACGGCACGTCGTGGGCCCGCACCTCCAGCGCCGCCCGGGAGCCGAAGAAGCGGGCGTCGGGGTCATAGCCGAAGCCGGGGTCGAAGAACCCCGCGTAGTGCGTGCGCAGCTCGCCGCTGGTGGGGTCGTACGCCGTCATCTCCGACGCCAGCGTGGGGGGGATGGACACCGCCTCGTCCGACATCAACAGGTAGAACCGTTGCGGCGTCAGCACGACCCGCTCGCCGCCGGCCTCCCGCCTGACCGGCTCCCAGTACGGCTCGGGCTCCACCGCCCGCGTGCGGGTGAGGTCGAGCAGCGGGGCGTTGTCCCGCGCCCGGTAGCCCACGCCCCCCGCGTCGTCGCCCCGCAGGTCGAGGCTCAAGAACATGCCGCCGGCCACGGCCAGCTCGCCGGCCGGCACCGGCTCGCCCTGCTTGAACAGCAGCGGCTCCTCGGCGTGGAAGGCCCGCAGCTCGTCGTCATCGAGCTGGGTCCGGCCCACCGAGAGCCGGAGCTGGTTGAGGGACAGGTCTTCCCGCACCCGTATGGCGAACGACAGGGGCACGACCTCCAGGTAGAGCGGTCCCTCGTAGCCGTCGGCGATCTCGTCGAAGCGGTAGCTCTCGTCGGTGATGACGCGGGTGAACACGTCGAGGCGGCCGGTGGAGCTCTTGGGATTGGCCTTGCCCCGCACGCCCGGCGGCAGGGCCAGGCGCTCCTTGAGCGGGATGAGGTAGGGCCGGTTGGTCTCCAGCACGGCGCCGTCGCGGTGGAGGTCGATCTCGTCGATGACGTGGTCCTTGACCTTGGCCTCCACCGTCTGGCGATCGGGCAGGAAGCTGCAGCGGATCCGGTAGGCGACCTCGCCGAAGCGCAGGTCGAGGCTGGCCGGCTGCACGTTGGCCGCCGGGATGGTGAACGGCCCGGCGCTGACGGCCCCGGCGGCGATGGCCTGGTGCAGGTACTGGCTGGGCAGCACGCCCCGCCGGCCGGGGGGCAGACGGAGGGCCACGGCGCATCGTAGAAGCCGGCGGGCCACGGCGCCGCGCCCCGCTCGCCGCCCCCGCCCTCGGCCGTGTGGGACGCGCTGGAGCGGGTCGTCGACGCCCTGGCACGGCTCTGCGGCGACGGCGACTGCCCATCCCTGCCCTCGCCTCCCACCCACTGACCCTCAGCCCTCGCCCTACATTGCGGGGGTGGGGAACGGCGGCTCCGGCGCACAGGACGAGCGCGAGGGGCAGCACGAGGAGGAACAGCGCGAGCGTTACCAGGAGCTGCTCCAGGAGACGCGCACGGTCATTCCCGGCGTCCAGGTGCTCTTCGCCTTCCTGCTCACCGTCCCCTTCTCGGAGCGCTTCAAGGAGTTGGATGACCTCGGCCGCAACGTCTTCGGCACCGCCCTCCTCGGCGTGGCCCTGGCCACCATCGTGCTGCTCACGCCCGCCGCGTACCACCGGGTGGGCCCGCGGCAGGACCGCCGGGAACGGCTGCGCATCTCCGTCCGTCTCACCGTGCTGGGAATGCTGTTGCTGGCCCTTTCGGTGGCCGCCGCGGTGTTCGTCGTGGTGCGGTTCGTCTTCGACAGCACGGGCCTGGGGATCGCTTTTGCCGGCGTGGCGCTCGTGGCCGTGGCCGGCCTCTGGTACGGGCTGCCGCTGTTTGGCCCGAAGAGCGGTGCAGATGCGGCCGGGCTTCAGGACGCGGGGCGGCGGCCGTAGGCCCGGAAGCTGGGCACGAAGGCGGTGGCCGGCTCGCTCGCCTGCCCGCCCCGGCTGGCGACACTTGCCCCCTCCACGATCCCTGCCGCCGACCAGAGCTCCCGCTCGGTGGACAGCGCCAACTCGGCCATCTTCTGGTAGCGGAACAGCTCGGCCTCGCTCAGTTCGAGCGCGTACTCAGGCACCCGCCCACCTCCCATCCTCTCGACCCGGAGGGCGCAGCGTAGGTGTACGCCCCCGGCCGCGCGCCGCCCGGCGAGGCGAGTCGTTAGCGTTCGTCACCATGGCCCATCGTGGGTATCTCGCAGGGGAGGTGGCCGAGGATTTCGCCGACCGGCTCATCACCCGACCGGAGGCCATCCGCCGGCTCTGCCTCCTGGGGCTGAGCCTGCCCTCGGCTGTCGCCCTCCTGGCCGCCTGTGCCGACGACGGCGACGGCGACGGCGCAAGGTGGGCGCCGTGGGCTTCTGCTTCGGCGGGGCCATGACCTGGAACCTCCTCCAGGCCGGCGAGGTCCGCTTGGCCGCTGCCGTCCCGTTCTACGGACCGGCGCCCGACGCCCCCGACTTCAGCCGGGCCAGGGCCGCCGTGCTCGCCATCTACGCCGAGCTCGACAGCCGGGTGAACGCCTCGCGCGAACGGGCCGAGGCGGCCCTCCGGGCCGCGGGGCTGACCCATGAGATCCGGACCTTCGCCGGTGCCGACCACGCCTTCTTCAACGACACCGGCCCTCGCGACAACGAGGCTGCCGCCAAGGAGGCGTCGGCTGAGCTGCTCGCCTGGTTCGAGCGCCACCTGGCGTGAGGCGGGGTACGCCGATGCCCGGGTCCCGCCGGCCCCCGCCGCTCCCGAACCTGGCGGTCCGGGCCAGGGTCGTCGGCGTCGTCGTGGCCGGCTTGCTCGCCGGCTGCCAGTCGGGCGGCGACGCCCCTCGCCTGGCGCCCCAGGGAGGGTCGGCGCCCACCACGGCGGGGACCGTGTCCACCCCGCCCACCTCGAACGCTGCGTCCGACGCCTCGGTCCGCGAGTACGAGGTGCCGGCGGGATCACGCCCCCACGACGTGGCCGTCGCCGCCGACGGAACGGTGTGGTACACGGCACAGGGCTCGGGGGAGCTCGGCCGGCTCGACCCGCGCACGGGTCGCGTCACCGAGGTGGGGCTGGGCCCCGGCTCCCGACCGCACGGCGTCATCGTCGGGCCCGACGGCGCTGCGTGGATCACCGACGGCGGCCTCAACGCCATCGTGCGAGTCGATCCCGTCACCTCGGCGGTCCGTCGCTTCGAGCTTCCCTCGACCCGTCCCGCTGCCGATCTCAACACCGCCGCCTTCGACACCCGGCGCCGGTTGTGGTTCACCGGCCAGGCCGGCATCTACGGCCGGCTCGACCCGGCCACGGGTGACATGGAGGTCTTCGACGCGCCCGGGGGGCGCGGCCCCTACGGCATCACGGTCACGCCCGGGGGGGAGGTGTACTACGCCTCGCTCGCCGGCAGCCACGTCGTCCGGGTCGACCCGGCCACCGCGAGGGCGACCGTGCTTCGCCCACCCACGCCGGACCAGGGCACCCGGCGGGTGTGGGCCGACTCGAGAGGCCGGGTGTGGTGCAGCCAGTGGAACGCCGGCCAGGTGGCGGTGTACGACCCGGCCACGGGCCAGTGGCGGGAGTGGCGGCTGCCGGGCGAAAGCCCCCAGGCCTACGCCGTCTACGTGGATGGGCGGGACCGGGTCTGGCTCAGCGACTTCGGATCGAACGCCCTCGTGCGCTTCGACCCCGACAGCGAGGAGTTCGCCTCCTTCGCCCTGGCCAGCAACCCCGGCAACGTCCGCCAGATCCACGGGCGCGGGAACGAGGTGTGGGGGGCCGAGTCGGCCGCCGACAAGCTGGTCGTCGTGTCGGGATGACTCCAGAGTCGTCCCTCGGCAACGAGTTGCATCTGGCTCGCGTGGAGAGTCAGCCGGAGGTTGTTCGAGCGGCCGGTGCCCGGGAGCCTGACCAGCGCCGCCGGTGGCGCCGCCAGCCCCAAGACGCCAGCCACGCCATCGCCACCCTTGCCGGGTTGGCGGTGTTGCTCGGGATCGGCGTTCTGCTGGCCCGTGAACGGGTCCAGGTCCTCCCCCTGGTCCTGGTGCTGCTGGCCCTCCCCGCGGCCCGGCGCCATCGACCAGCCCCTCCTCGTTTCGGCCCGCCACCACTGCACGCGGCGCGCCGCTCCAACCATGTGCTCCGGCTCTGACGCCTTCGCGGCCCTTTCCCTCAGCTGATCCTGGCGTGGCAAAGAAGGCCAGGCCAGGGGCGGCTCACGCCGACGAGGTGAACCAGTCGACGGTCCGGCGCAGCCCCTCGTCCAACTCGATGGGCTTGATGTCCGGGAACAGAGCACGCAGGGTCGTCTGGTCCGCTTGCGAGTCGCGTACATCCCCCGGCCTCGGCTCGTGGTGCTGGCGTTCCAGCGGGTGGCCGACCACCTGCTCGAGGTAGGCGATCACCTCGATGAGGGAGAAGCGACCGCCGAAGGCGAGGTTGACCGCGGTCTCGCTGGTGACGCGGCGGTGCACGGCATCGGCGATGACGGCGGTGACGCTGTCGACGAAGGTGAAGTCGCGGGTCTGGCGACCGTCGCCATGGACGGGAAGGGGCCGCCCCTCCAGCGCGGCCGACACGAACGCCGGGATGACAGCGGCGTAGGCGTGGCCGGCCCGCTGGAGGGGGCCGAAGACGTTGAAGAACCGGAAGGCCAGGACGTCGAGCCCGAAGGACCGGCCCCAGGCCAGGGCGTAGGACTCGGTGGCGAGCTTCGAGGCGGCGTAGGGGCTCACCGGGATGGGCGTGAGGTGCTCGTTCTTGGGAAGCGTGGGATTGGCGCCGTACACCGAGGAGGAGGACGCCACGATCACCTGCGGCCCGCCGGCTCGCCGCACGGCCTCGAGCACCTGAGCTGTGCCCGTGGCGTTGGCGTCGTGGCTGGCCAGCGGGTCGGCGATGGACCTGGGCACCGAGGGGCGGGCGGCCAGGTGCACGACGGCGTCGGCGCCCTCGAATGCTCGGTCGAGCGCCGTCGGGTCGAGGATGGACCCTTCGATCAGGGTGGCCTCCCCGTCTTGGAGGTTCTCTCGGCGACCGGTCGACAGGTTGTCGAACGCGAAGATGTCGTCCACGCCCCCTTCTGCGAGCGTGCGGCACAAATTGGCCCCGATGAACCCCGCGCCGCCGGTGACGACGACCTTCACGCGCCGCGACCTTCGCCCATGAGGAGCGAGTCTGGCATGCCTGGGCGGGCGCTTACCTGGCAGTAGCCTCGCCGTCTTGGCCACCCAGGGAGCCACCTCGGAGCGGGCGCTGCGCGGCTGTCTCCAGGTAGTACGCCGGCGCCGCGCCATCATCGCCCTCGCCACCCTCGTGGTGGTGGCCGCCGCCCTCGTCTCCTCGTTTCTCCAGACGCCGGTGTACTCGGCGGAGGCGAAGGTCCTCCTTCAGCCTCGGACCA
Organism: Actinomycetota bacterium; assembly: GCA_002861595.1. Taxonomy (GTDB): domain Bacteria; phylum Actinomycetota; class Acidimicrobiia; order Acidimicrobiales. Next base: position 6,797 of record PJQG01000030.1, on the reverse strand, counting down.
CCGAGTCGCTGTTCAACCCTCTTGCCGGCCCGGTCAGCGGTTCCGAGCGCGTCGTCGAGACCGAGATCCAAGTCCTCGAGAGCCAACCGGTGAAGGAAGCGGTGCGCAAGGAGCTCGGCGTCGCGGCGGATGTGTCGGCTCGCGGCGTCGGCCAGACCGACGTGATCGAGGTCCGATCCCAGAGCACCGATCCTCGGCGAGCAGCGGCGGTGGCCAACGCCTATGCCAGGTCCTACATCGACTTCCGCCGGACTCAGGCGGTGGAAGATCTCTTCGCCGCCGGGCGGGAGATCCAGAACAAGGTGACCGAGCTGCAGCAGCAGATCGACGGCCTGCCCCGGCCCAGCACCGGCCCCGAGGACGAGCTGAACAGCTCGGTCGATTCCCCCCGAGCGGTCCTGCTGCAGCAGCAGGCGCTCTTCAAGCAGAAGCTGGACCAGCTCCAGGTGGACGCGGCGCTGAACAGGGGCGGCGCCCAGCTGGTTTCGGAGGCGTCGGTTCCCGACACGCCCATCAAGCCCGCCCCCGTCCGCACCGGCGCCTTGGCGCTCGCCGTCGGCCTCACCTTCGGGGTCGCCGTCGCCTTCCTCTCCGAGCACCTCGACGACTCGATCAAGACCAAGGAGGACGTGGCCCGGGCCACGGGAGAGGGGGTCCCGACCGTGGGGCTCATCCCCGTGGTGTCGTCCGGAAAGGACCGGGGGGCGCCCGTGGTGGTGTCCCTCACCGACCCCACGTCACCTCCGGCCGAGGCCTACCGCAGGCTGCGCACGTCGGTCCAGTTCATCGGACTCGACCGCCCGCTGCGCACGGTGCAGGTCACCAGTCCCAACGCCGGAGAGGGAAAGAGCACCACCATCGCCAACCTGGGCGTGGCCCTGGCCCAGGCCGGCCAGCGGGTGGCGATCGTGTGCTGCGACCTGCGCCGCCCCCTCATCCATCAGTTCTTCGGCCTGTCCGACGCCGTGGGCTTCACCTCGGTGCTACTGGGCGACGCTCCCCTCTCGGCGGCCTTGCAGAAGGTGCCGGGCGTGGAGCGGCTCTCGGTGCTGGCCTCGGGCCCCGTGCCGCCCAACCCCTCGGAGCTGTTGTCGGGCCGGCGCACGGTGGAGGTGCTCACCGCCCTGCAGACCGAGGCCGACGTGGTGCTGGTGGACTGCCCCCCCGTGCTGCCCGTCACCGACGCCGCCGTGCTGTCGAGCCGGGTCGACGGCACCCTGGTGGTGGCCACGGCCGGTATGACGACCCGCAAGGAGCTGGCCCGGGCGGCCGAGCTGCTCAGACAGGTGGACGCCCCGATCATCGGCACCGTGCTCAACGGGGTGAGCGAGGAGGGGGCCTCGGGGTACTCCCACCGCTACACCGGCGGATCGGACAACGGGGCCGACACGGCTCGAAACAAGGACAAGGACAAGGACAGGGACAGGGGCAGGGACAGGAAGAAGGCGAAGGCGGCTTCACCGAGGAACTGAACGGCGCCGGCGTATGGGTCCTGATAAATCCAGAGCCCTGCGATGGGCAGCGCGGCGAGCCGCCGACGACAGCGGGCGCTCGCCTGACGGGCAGGGCACGCGGCGCGCCCTCTGGCCGTCTGGCTGGCGCCGGCGCTGTTTTCTCCGACTGCCCCCCGGGTACCCGCCAAGGATGACCGAGCCGGTGGCGGGGGCCGCAGGCACGGAGCGCGGCGACTTCACCATCGGGGTCGAGGAGGAGTACCTCGTCCTCGACGCCGGCACGGGAGCGCCATTGCCCGAGGGCGAGCTGCTGGTCGGGCGGGGGCGGCAGCGCCTGGGCGACGCGATCCAAACGGAGCTCCAGCGGGCCCAGCTCGAGGTCAGCACCCCGGTTTGCGGCACCCTGACGGAGGTGGGCGAGGAGCTGCGCCGCCTGCGCCGGGAGGTGTCGTCGGTGGCGACGTCGGCAGGCGCGGTGATCGCCGCCGCCGGCACCCACCCGTTCGCATCCTGTCGGGACAACGGCGGCGTCACGCCGGCCGAGACGTACCTCAGGCTCGAGCGCGACTACCAGCAGCTCGCCCGCGAGCAGCTCATCTGCGGGTGCCACGTGCACGTGGGCATCGCCGACCCCGAGCTCGCGGTGCAGGTGATGAACCGCGTCCGGCCCTGGCTGTCCGTCGTGCTGGCCCTGTCCGCCAACTCGCCGTTCTGGGCCGGGACCGACACCGGCTATGCCAGCTACCGCACCGAGATCTGGCGGCGCTGGCCGACGGCGGGGACGCCGGAGGTCTTCGAGGACCGGGCCGAGTACGACCGCCTGGTGGAGACGCTGATCGCCACCGGCAGCATCGACGCCCCGGCGCGCATCTACTGGGACGTTCGCCCCTCGGCCCGCTTCCCCACCGTCGAGTTCCGCGTCACCGACGTGTGCCTCACCGTCGACGAGGCGGTCATGGTCGCCGGCTTGGTGCGCGGCCTGGCCCGCGCCTGCTCGCGGGAGGCCGCCGCCGGGGCGCAGTCGCCGCGGCCCCGTCCCGAGCTGCTCCGCGCCGCCACGTGGCGCGCTGCTCGCTACGGCGTCCAGGCCGACCTGGTGGACGTGCTGGGCGGGCGGGCGATACCCGCGGCGGACGTGGTCGGCGCGCTGCTCGGCTTCCTTCGCCCTGTCCTCGAGGAGGCCGGCGACTGGGCGGAACTCTCGGAGCTGGTCCGGGCCACGCTCGCCCGTGGCACCGGGGCCGACCGCCAGCGAGCCGCCTACGCTGGGCGCAGGAGCAGCAAGGACGTGGTTGACCTCATCGTGGCCGAGACCGTCGCGATCTAGGTACCCCGCCCGCCGACACGCCGGCCATGGCGACTGGATTCGCACCCGCAGACGCGTGTCCGGAGGCCGCTGGCCGTAGCGCTTGGGCACGGTGATGATGGCGACGTCGACGCCGGCGAGAGCGGCCTCGTCGGCGGTCGGTAGGTAACGGCCGGACGCCAGGGCCGCCGCCGGGTGGTCGCTGGAGACGTCCTCCACGTAGGACTCGCCGGCGGCCAGTCGCTTCACCCGGGCCTCGTCGACCTCGAAGCCGACGACGTCGTGGCCCACCTCCACCGCCCGCATCGCCAGGGGAAGACCGACATATCCCTGGCCCACCACCACGACCTTCATTGCGTCACATTGGAGGCGCCGGCACTACGGGCGGGGTCGATCCCCAACGGCTGGCGTGGTCGGTTCGCAGCGCCACCTGCTGGGACGGCGCCGCACCGCGGTCTGATCCCGGGTAGCGCCGCGAGCGCAGCTGTCGACGCTCAGTCGTGGACGCGGCGGCGGTGCTTGTCTGCGTTCATGGCGGCGTCGGCCTCGGCCCACGCCTGCGGCAGGCCGAAGCCCGGGACGCGGCAGGCGCCGCCGACGGAGGCGCCCACTCCGGCGTCGGCGAGCGCGCGGCGCACGCGGGACGTGAGGACCCGAAGGTGGGGCTCGGCGCAGTCGAGGGCGAGCACTCCGAACTCGTCGCCGCCCGTGCGGGCCACCACGTCGCTGTCCCGGCTCATGGTCTCGAGCACCCTCGCCAGGTTGCGCAGCACGTGGTCCCCCCCGGCGTGGCCCTTGCCGTTGTTGACCCCATTCAGGTCGTCCACGTCCACCACGATCACTGCGGCGTGGGTCCCGTACCGCCGGCAGCGGCGCTCCTCGGCCTCCATGGCGCGGACCCAGGCCCGGCGGTTGGCCAGCCCGGTGAGGCCGTCGTGCAGCACCTCCTCGTCGTTCCGAACAGCCCGGAGGGACTCGGCGTGGGCCCGCTCGGCGCACTTGTGGGCGTCCCACTCGACGCTGAGCACGACGGTGAGCAGGTCGGCCAGCCGCTGGACCTGGGGCAACGGCAGGGCAGCGTGGCGACTGGGGGCGGCGCTGAGGGCGCAGAGGGCCCCGAACACCGACCCGTCGGGCAGCTCGAGGGGGACCGAGACGTCCTCGTCGGGGCGCATGCGGATGCGCTCACCCTCCTTGACGGTGGTCTCCTCGCCGACCGCGCACAACACGATGAGATCGTCGCCGTCCGAGCGGGTGACGAGCCAGGCGACGTCGCCGACGAGGACCCGAGCGTCCTCCACCACGGCGGCAGCGGCCCGGCGGAACCGGGGGGAGATGAAGGCCGCCGAGGCGGCGTCCCGGTGGCTGCTGCTGGTCTGTCGCATGGATACCACCCGAGCGCTGGTCCTCATCGTCGAGCCTATCGGTCGTCGCGCTCGGTTTCTTCGCCGACCGCACGCAAGAATCGCCGACTCGCCGGGTCCTTGCCGACGCTGTACCGGAAGGCGGCGCCCTGGCGCCGCTCCTCACCACCTTGGTCAGTCGTCGAGGCGGAGGGCGCTCACGAAGGCCTCCTGAGGGACGTCGACCCGGCCGATGCTCTTCATGCGCTTCTTGCCCTCCTTCTGCTTCTGGAGGAGCTTGTTCTTGCGGGTGATGTCGCCGCCGTAGCACTTGGCGATGACGTCCTTGCGCTGGGCCTTCACAGTCTGGCGGGCCACGATGCGCCCGTCGATGACGGCCTGGATCGGCACGTCGTACTGCTGGCGGGGGATCAGCTCCTTGAGCTTCTCGGTGAGGCGCCGGCCGTGGTCGGCGGCCTTGGCCCGGTGGATGATGGCCGAGAAGGCGTCGACGGGCTGGCCGTTGAGCAGGATCTCGAGCTTGACCAGGTTGGACGGCTCGTAGCCGGCGGGCTCGTAGTCGAGGGAGGCATAGCCCCTGGTCCTCGACTTGAGCTGGTCGAAGAAGTCCACCACCATCTCGGCCAACGGCACCCGGTAGACGAGCTCCAGTCGCTCCGGCGAGAGCCACTCCATCTTCACCATGTCGCCCCGGCGGGTCTGGCACAGGTCCATCACCGTGCCCGTGTACTCCCCGGGCAGCAGCACCGTGGCCGTGAGCATCGGCTCCTCGATGGCCTGCCACTGGCTCGGGTTGGGCAGCTCCGCCGGGTTGTCGACCTCGATGCTGGTGCCGTCGTTCATCTGCACCAGGTAGGCGACGCTCGGGGCGGTGGCGATGAGGGCGAGGTCGAACTCCCGCTCCAGGCGCTCGCGCACGATGTCCATGTGGAGCAGGCCGAGGAACCCGCAGCGGAACCCGAAGCCGAGGGCGCCGGAGGTCTCGGGCTCGTAGGTGAAGCTGGCGTCGTTGAGGCGCAGCTTCTCCAGTGCGTCACGCAGGTCCGCGAAGTCGTCGCCCTCCACCGGGTAGAGGCCGCAGAACACCATGGGCTTGGGCTGGCGGTAACCGGCCAGGGGCGAGGCCGCCTCGAGGTGCTTGGTGGCCGACGTGACCGTCTCGCCCGAGCGGGCCTCGCCCACGTCCTTGATGCCGGCGACGAGATAGCCCACCTCTCCGGGGCCGAGGGTGGCCACGGGGGTGTTGGCCGGGGTGCGCACGCCGATCTCCTCCACCTCGTGGGTGGTGCCGGCCTGCATGAAGCGCACCCGCTGGCCGGTGGCCAGGGTGCCGTGGACGACCCTTGCTGCGCTGACGACGCCCCGGTACTGGTCGTAGTAGGAGTCGAAGATCAGGGCCTGGAGGGGTTCGTCGGGGTCGCCCTGTGGCGGGGGGATCTGTTCGATCACGGCGTCGAGCAGCTCGGGGACGCCGGCGCCGGTCTTGGCGCTGATGCGCAGGATGTCGTCGGCCGGGATGCCGAGAACCTTCTCGATCTCCGCCGCGTAGCGGTCGGGGTCGGCGGCGGGCAGGTCGATCTTGTTGAGGGCGGCGACGATGGCCAGGTCGTTCTCGATGGCCAGGTAGCAGTTGGCCAGCGTCTGCGCCTCGATGCCCTGGGCCGCGTCGACCAGCAGGACCACGCCCTCGCAGGCGGCGAGGGAGCGGCTCACCTCGTAGCCGAAGTCGACGTGGCCGGGCGTGTCGATGAGCTGGATCAGGTGGTCCTTCCAGCCCACCCGCACGTTCTGGGCCTTGATCGTGATGCCCCGCTCCCGCTCGATGTCCATCGAGTCGAGGAACTGGGCCCGCATGTCCCGGGGGTCGACGGCGTGGGTGAGCTCGAGGATGCGGTCCGACAGGGTGGACTTGCCGTGGTCCACGTGGGCGACGACCGAGATGGCGCGGAGACGGTCGAGGGGGATCACGATGCCTTCATCGTACGGGCGGCCAGGGCCCGCCTCAGCCGGCGGGGCAGGTGCGTCTTGGTGCGGGAGGTGACGGGGAGGATGCTCCAGCCCGTGGCGGTGAGGATGGCGGCGCGGCCGGCGTCATGGTCGAATGGACCGCGCTGGCGGTGCGCCTCCCAGGCCCTCCACCTCGACGGCGACCATCTGGTCGGGCTATGCCATGTCGAGGTGGAAGACCTTGTTCTCGCCCTCCGGGGCGACCTCGTATTCGAGCTCGGGGTGGGCGATGCCGGCCTCGATGATGAGCTTCAGGACGTCCTTGGCCAGGGCGCCGTCGCAGGGGGCGACCCGGAGCTCGAGCAGCTCGAGGAACTGCTTGCTCACGCCGCGGACGGTAGCCACGCAGCGCTCCATCTCTTCGTCGGTCAGGAGGTTGTGGCGCTCGGCGTCGTCCCACGCCTTCTCCAGCTTGTAGGTCGTGGACGGTTGGCCGGCGCCCTTGGTGGCCAGGTCGACCAGGGTGCGGGCGGCGCTGGTGACTGGTATCCCGTAGCGGACCCTGCGCTGCCACTGGGGCAGGGGCTTCCTCGCCCGGTGCACCGTCACGCCGGCGAGCCGCACCTGGCGGTCGACGGTGATGTCGATCCCCTTCGCGTGGTAGCCGCGCAGTCCCCACAGGGCGGCGGCGCTGCGGTGCGAGGCGACGGCGGGGCCGGCGGGGCT
>PJQG01000094.1 GCA_002861595.1 Actinomycetota bacterium | reverse complement strand
ACTTCGTGAACTTGTGAAGCGCGCAAACGTTGCCTGACGCGGCACTAGCAGCAGTTCTTCAGCACCCTGCTAACGGACGGTCCGAGGGAGAGGCGAGCCCACAGCGGCGTGCGCTCAAGAGCCAGCTGCGCGCCTGGCCGGGCCACCAAGTCCCAGCCGGCTGGCGCTCGTGCCGGCGGAGCCCGATACCCGGTCTTCGTCGAGGAGCACCACCTCCGGATGCGGATGGCTCAGGAAGTCATGGTGGGAGATAGACCACCCGTAGGCGCCGGCGTGGTGGAAGACGAGCACGTCACCGATACGCAGGCGTCGGACCGGCACGTTGCGGGCGAGCACGTCTTTCGGGGTGCACAGCTGGCCAACCACCGTGACGAGACAGTCTGAGATCTCCGCTTGACATCGGCCGCTGTCGCCGGTCGGTACCACCCGAAAGGGATGGCTGTGGCCCCAGGAGGCGGGAAGCCGGAAGTGGTGGGTGCCGCCGCGAACCACCGCGAAGTGCCGACCGTGGTTGATCTTGAGGTCGAGCACCTCGGCCAGATAGGCCCCAGCGGAGGCGACTAGGAAGCGGCCGCTCTCGAAGACCAAGGTGAGACCCGCGGATGCCGGGCGCCTGGCGAGCTCCTCGTGGAGCTGCGCTCCGAAGAGGCGGATGTCGAAGAGGCGTACGGGCTGGGCGTATGCCACGCCAAATCCTCCACCCGCGTTCATTATCGACAGCGCCACACCGTGCTCCTCGGCCCACGACATCGCCCTGTCGACGTAGCGGCCGACCAGGCGGGCATGGGCCGAGGCGTCGAGCTGGTTGGACACAAGGTGCAGATGGAAGCCACGCAGCGTGAGCGCGCCACAGCGGCGAGCCGCGTCCACGGCCTCGGGCAGCTGCGCTTCGTCGATCCCGAACTGCGTCGGGCCCCCCATGGTGAGGGTGGCGGCAGGGAGCCCATCGGCGACATTGACCCGCAGGAGGGCATCGATCGGTCTGAACGCTCGGCGGGCCGCTTCCTCCAGGCGAAGCAGCTCGTTCACGCTCTCAACGTGGACGACCTCGACGCCCAGGTCGAGGGCGCGCGCCAGCTCGGCTTCGGTCTTGCCGGGCCCCCCGAAGGCAACCCTGGCCGTCGCGCTCACCGCCCGAACCTTCTCCATCTCACCGGCGGAGGCGACCTCGAACCCGTCCACCACGGAGGCGAGCGTGCGGAGCACGGCGGGCTCCGCATTGGCCTTGACCGCATAGAGCAGACGCGTGCGAGGGGGAAGCGACGTGCGCGTCAGTCGGGCGTGGCGGCGAAGGTGGGCGAGGTCGTAGACGTACGCGCAGACCGGCCGGCGCCGGGAGGCGAGGGCGATGGCCGCCTCCTCGAAGGCAACGACATCGACAGCGACAGAGTCAGGCACGGATGCGCTCCCGAGCCCGCTCGCAGTGCTCTTCGAGGGCGCGCGCGGCGAGGTTGCGGGCGTCTCCGGTGACGAAGGTGCGAACGCCGCGCTCCCTCCACCGATGCGCGTCCGGAGGCTGACGCGGGACGGCCCAGAACGGGACATTCGCGGCGCGACAGGCCGTCTCAACCTGCTCGAGGGCGGATTGCACGACCGGCGACGTCGTCTCCCAGGGCGTGCCCATGGACTGCGAGAGGTCAGCCGCCCCTTCGAGCACGGCGTCGAGGCCTGGAACACCGACGATGTCGGCGATGGCGTCGACGCCTTCGCGGTCTTCGATCATGGCGACCACGGCGACATCGCGGGCCGCCTGGCGCACAGCCTGGCGTAGCTCGGCCTGCCCGTTGCGCGTCGCTCGCCCGGCGTCGAGGCCTCGCCGGCCCCAGGGGTGGTAGCGGGCCGCCCGTACCGCTGCTTCGACGTCCGAGGCGGAGCGGACCCGCGGGATGACCACTCCGGCTGCGCCGGCGTCGAGGACCGGCCCGGCCAGAGAGGAGGTGGCCGACGGGATGCGAACGAGGGCCCGCAGCCCGACGGCGTCGGCGGCCCGCAGCTGGTGGGCCAACTCCTCCGGGCCGACCAGGCTGTGCTCGGCGTCGAGGATCACGAAGTCGAACCCCGCCCAACCGATCATCTCGACGATGGCGGGCGACACCAGGGAGCAGAACAGCCCCACCGACGCGGCCTCGGCAACGTCCGAGCCCGGCGTGCTCATGGCCCGTCGGCCTGGTGGGCGAGGGGATTGTCGGCGAGCTGGATCCGGACCTCGGTGTCGGCCAATAGGCGGCGGGTGGCCAGCTGCTCGATGCCGACCCGGGGGGCGAGGACGTCGAAGAGAAGGAAGCGGTCGACCAGGGCCGGGAACCGGCGGCGATGGTCGAGAACAACGGCACGGGCGAGGTTCCAGAAGCGTCGCTCGGCCAGGCCGTAGTGGTCGTCCAGGAACATGGCCAGCTCGGCCAGGTTCACGAAGAACAGCGCGTCGTGAGTGAAGTCGCGCACGTCAGCGGGGTTCTTCGCCTCGAGATAAGAGTTGCGGTTGACTCGGAGGTGGGAGACGGGCACGGGCCGGAGGACTGGGCGGCTGGCGGGGTCGGCGAGGAGGGCGGGGACGAAGCGGACGCCGTCGGAGAAGTCCCGCAGGGCGACTCGCGCAGGAACGCCGCCGCGATGGAGGAGGACCATGTTCTGGGCATGGGCCTCGAGCCCCACGCCGTGGGCGGACAGCAGGTGGACGACAGGCGGGACGGCGACCTGGAGCAGCCGCTGGGTGAAGCGTTCCACACCCTGGTCCTCCACCCAGGAGGCGATGAACGGCCGGCCGTCCGGGTCCAGCTGAGCCAGTGCGGTGAACGGCACAGCGCCCTCGCCTTGATCGAGGTGGGCGTGCACGCTTTCCCTCCAGATGACGCTGAGCTCGCCCGAGTTGAGGAGACCGCCGGAGCAAAAGGAGATGCCGAGCACCTCCCCGAGCAGCACCAGGCGCAGCTCCTCGACGAGATAGGGGTCGGCATCCACGACCCGGCGCAGCCACGCGGTCACGGCGGGGGCGTTGGCCACCGTGTGGGCCGCGATGGTACGAACCGTCGAGGTGTTCACGATCGACAGGGCTAGCTTGAGGGAGGCTTTCTGGGCGACCGTCGCATTTGCCAACGTGCGGATCGACTGTTGTGGCTGGTACTCGTCGCCGTCGGCGCCCATGGCGATGACCGTCCTGTCCGCCAGCTCTCCGACCAGTCGGGGCAGGAGACGTTCCCGCCACTGCCAGGGGTGGACGGGGACCGGAAGGTAGTCGGAGGGATTCACTCCGGCTGCGGACAGGTGCGCGACCAGGCGGTGGTGGACCTCGGCGCCCAGCTCAGCGGCCAGGAACGCATCCACGTCGAGGACGGGCAGGGCGCTGACCTCGAGTAACTGCCTCCGCACGGCGAGCCAGCGCGGTTGGAAGCGAGGGCCCCACTCGGGCCCGAAGGCGACGTTGTCGGCCAGGTTGAAGCCGATGCGCGACTTGTAGGAGGGGTGGGACGGATGGCCGCCCGACGCTGCCGTCTCGAAGGCGTCGTAGCTCCCATCGAAGCTGTGGCAACTACTTCGGTCGATGACCACCGCCTCGTTGAGCAGGGTCCGGGCCAGCTCCTCGCCGAAGCCGGCGAGCCGTTCGGAGTCGGCGTGCAGTCCCTCACTCACCTCTCGCAGGAACCGCTCCGGCGAGAACGCCGCCTCCGACTGAGACCCGTGGTGGCGCTGGACAGTTCCGGGAACCGTGCGCAACCGACCGAAGCTGTGGCGCCGACGAGCACGCCATACGTAGCGGACGGGAGCGTCGGCGGCCGCGCCGGAGACCGAGAACGTGACGTGGTCCCCCTCCCAGCGGACTTCGGGACGCAGCACCTCCTCGTAGGTCAGGGCGTCGAGGAGGCGGCCGAGGACCCGCTGGCCGGCCAAGACCAGCGCCCCCGAATCGAGGCCAGCGAGAGGATCGGGCTCGTTCGCTACTCGACGCATGTCCTGAGCGGGTTGGGGATGGCGACGTAAAGGGGGTCTTCGCTGCGCTCCGCGAATCGGCTGAGGAGATTGGCCTTCGCCGGGAGATGAGGGCCCGAGACCAGGGCCTCGACCCGCCGGCAACCATCGCCGGGCAACTGCGGGGCGACGGTGAGCAGGCATTCTCGGACCTCGGCCCACAACCGGGCCTCCTCCACGCCGCTCGACCGGGCCAGACCGGCGACCACGTCGCTTACCTGGTTCACCACAACGTAATAGGCGAAACGACGCCACACGTCGTCCGTCTCGTAGAGCGCGGGACTGTCGGGGCGTAGGACTCCGCCGTAGCCCTGGGCGGCCAGGGGGTGGCTGCGATCGACGCTCGCCCCTTCCAGATCCCGGGCGTGGAGGTGCGCTGGCCAGCCGTCCTCGAAGGTGACGAGGCTGTTCTGGGTGTGCGCCTCCAGGGCCACGCCGCCTTCGGCCAGCAGCCGGAGCAAGGGGACGAGGGAAACGTCGAGGTACCGCCGCAGCCAGGTGTCGACCACGGCCGCGGGGTCCCGTGCCGCCGCGGCGGCGGCCGATCGCAGGGCCCGGTCCAACGGCGTCACACCACTGCAGGCGGAGGGCTCGAGGAGGGCGGCCACGACCATGGGCGAGCCCCGGGACAGGTCCGGTCCGTCGCGCACCACCACCGCGGTGTGGGCGAGAAGATCCTGCGCTGCCTCGTGGTCGAGCGTGCGCGGGCGCACACCCCGGTAGCCGCGCTCGAGCAGCACGGTCAGTCGGTCGAGGGAGAGGTGCGGAAGAAGGCGGGCCAGCACCGCGCTGGCGTGGAGGCTGCGCGCCAGTTGTTCGGGAGGGTTGACCCGCACAAAGTTCGTCACCCGCACTGCGAACGGAAGCTTCAGGAAGCACTGCGAGGAGGCGTCCCAAACCGTACGAACCGATGAGGTCGGACGGACGATGGGACCCAGGGGGCCGAGGACGACCAACCGTCCCTCCTGCAGCAGGCACTCCACCTGGGGGAGACGCGCGAGATGGGCGGCCTGCCAGGGGTGCACCGGCAGGAGCGGCCACTCGTCGCGCCTCCCTCCCAGGCGGGCCAAAGCCTCGGGGCGAACCGACTCCAGTGGTGGCAGGTCGGCGCTTTCATCGATGGTGACCGTGGCGGCCAGCTCCGGGTCGACTGCCAGCCAATGGAGACGGAACGCCACGCCGAGCTCCGGCGCGAACCGCTCGACGTCGCCGCCGTCGAGTCCCTGTGCGCTCTTCGGCGTCGGGTGGAAGGGGTGCCCGGTGCGAAGGGCCTGCTCGGCGGCGATGAAGGCGTCGGCGCTCCCCGGCACGGGTGGCCGCACCCGGCCGGAAAGCTCGGCCGTGAGGAAGTACGTGGTGCGGGCGACGCTGTCGGAGATCTGGCTGAGGAGGCGCTCTCGGCGCGCCGTGCGGCGGTCCTCGTCGCCGTCGGCGGCGGCCACCTCCGACACCAGGAGATCGATCACGCGCGTGCCGGTGACCGGCTGCCACCCATCGCCGAAGCTCGACCACCAGCTCGGCGAGAAACGGTGGTGACCGGTGGGAGAGAGCGAGGTGGGCAATACCGCAAGCCACGCCCGGGTGCGGGGGAGCGCAACGGTCATGGCCTGCGGGTCGGGGGCGGCCGAGGTCGAGCGCACAGGGTCCAGGGCGATCCCAGTCTCACGTAGGTACGCGTTCAGGAGGCGTTGCACGGCGGCGGCCTCGGCCTGGACCGCGGCGCTCATCCGGCCACCACCGCGGCTTGGCCCATCCGGGCCCCTCCCAGCGCCACCGCCGCGCCGCCAGCCACGACCGTCCCCAGGATCACGATCACGACGGGTACGGGCAGCACGGTTGCGGCGATGCCGGCGCCGAGGGCACCCACGACCTGCCCTGCGGTGAGCACCCCGGTGGCGGCGCCAATGGCGGCTCCGGAACGGACCTTTCCTGCCGCCCGGCTCGCCTCCAGGAGGACGGCGGGGACGATGGCGCTCGCACACCAGCCTTGAATGACGCGGAGGGGCACGAGCGCAGCCGGCTGCGGGGGGACGGCCTGGAGGACGATGGCCAGCCCCAGAACTCCCAGAGCGGCTGCGGTGGCGAAGGGCAGATGGCGCTCGAGCCGTGCACTCCACCAGGTGGCGGAGGCGAAGGCCGCCCCCCAGGTGACCGCCTGCAACCCGCCGACCCACGTACCCGCCAGTCGAGCGTCCGGGATGACTCCCCGCACGTGGGGCGCGAACACCGTCACCAGTCCGTAGCTACCGACCTGGGCGAGCAGGCCGGCCACGAGGCACCTCCGCCTCGAGGCCGAGCCGCCGGGGGCGACCTCGACCGGCTCCTCGCCTCCGCCCTGGGCAGCCCCGACGGATTCGGGGTGGCGCCCTTTGAGGATCAGGCCGGCGAGCAGAGCGGTCGCTGCGGTCAGGGCGGCGGCGAAGGCCAACACGGCGCCCAGGCCGAGGGTGTCGGCAAGAGGACCGCCGGCCAGAGGCCCGACCAGGGCGCCGGCTGCGCTCGCCCGCTGGAGGCGGCCGAGGCCGGTGGCAACGCCGGCGTCGGCGGCGGAGACCAAGTAGGTCGCCCCGGCGTCGGAGATGCCCCCTGCGGCACCCTGCAGGAGGCGGGCGCCGAGCAGTTGCAGCGGGCTTCGGGCCAGGGCCATGAGGGCGAGAGCCGCGCCCAGCCCACAGAGGGAGCGTACGACCATCGCCTTGGGGCCCCATCGGTCGGCGGCGCGGCCCCACATCGGCGCCGCTGCGGCCATGGTGAGGGCCGGCGCGGCGAGCACCGCCCCGGCCCACAGGTTCCGGCTGGGCCCGTCCGCGCCGAGGGCCTCCAGATGGAGTGGGAGCAGGGGCACGACCACGGTCAGGCCGGCCGTGGTGACCAGCTGGCCGGTGGCGACCAGGGCCACCTCGTGACGTCGCCCGTTCACCTGGCCGTCGCCCCGTGGCTCTGCGCCGTCACCCCCAGCCCAAACAGCGGATTCGGACTCTCGCCGACGGCACTCGGCATGCTTCCTCCGCCGGTGCCCGTCCGCTGGAGCAAGGGGGTGAGAACCAGCTTGGCCGGCCATGCGGGGGCGGAGAAGAGCTGGCGGAGAGCCACTCGGCGGGCGTCGGGGGGAAGATCGAGGTTACCCAGCGCGTCGGCCACGCCCGCGGCCACCGCCTCCCACCCGCGAGCCGTGTCGTGGCCGGACTCGGCCGCTTCGGCCTCGACGGCGGCTGCGAGCGCGACCTGCACGCCGAGGGTCTGGAACCACCCCAGCAAGGCTTCGGGTGTGTCGCTGAGGAGGGTATTGGGTGTCCCGGAGGCCACGACGTAGTTCGGCGGGCTTAATCCGCGGCGGCGCAGCCACGGGAGGTGGACACGGACGGTGTCGTGGTCGCGGAGAACGATCGCGGCCAGGGCGCCGTCGCGAAGTGCGAGGACCACGTTCTGGCCATGCACCTCGGGCATGACCCCGGCGGCGAAGCACGACAGGGCAACCTCGGCCAGCGCCCGGGCCACGACCTCGAGAGCGTCGAGGCTCGAACGGGCGAGGAGTCGGCTGAGATGGGTGAGCGCCGGCGCTCGCCCGTCGGGCGTGGCCACCCCCAGCGCGGCGAGGGGCACCAGGCCGCAACCGGGATCGCCCGCCAGGTCCGGCGGATAGCGGCGCAGGAGACAGCCCAGGTGACCGGCGACGTCCTCGGGCACTCCTGCCCGGTCGAAGACCCACCAGTCACTCTCGTCGCACCAACGGAGCCGGTCGCCCAAGCCCGGGTTCGCTGTCGCCACCGCGGCGAGGAGGGCTTGGCCCTGTCCGCCGTTGTGGAGGTAGCGGGGCGGAAGCAGCCGGAGCGCCCCGAGAGAGGCCACGCCCAGCGGCAGCTTGACGTGGACGGCGGCGTCTGTCGTCGAGGCAAGCGTTCGTACCGAGGCGGTGGCAACGAAGGATCCGACCTCCGCCGCCAGAGGTGTGCACACTCCCGACGCGAGGTCCTCGGCGAGCCGGGCGGCCAGCACGTGGCCGGCTTGCCACGGGTGGACGGGAAGGGCGACATGGTCACCCCCGTCGAGGCCGAGCTCCTGCATGGCCGCCCGGACGACCAATGTCTCCTGAGGGGCGAGCAGCCCGGCCGCCTCGTGAGCCGGGTCCGACGCCCCAGGACCCCTTCGAAGGACCTCCCGACGGACTGCCACCCAAGCGAGAGGAAAGGGGGCGGCGGCCTCCGGTCCGTACCGGTCGTGGTCGGCGTCGCTCCAGCCCGACCTGACCCGTGCCGTCGGATGGAACGGCCGGTCTCGAAGCGAGGTCAGGCGCTCCCAGGGCCCGAGCGAACAAGGGCGGGCGCCTACCTCGGCCAGGCAGTCGCCCGCCACCCGTGCTGCGGCCTCCGCACGGCGAGGGGCCAGCAACAGATCCCGGAGTACGGCTTGGAGCGCGGGCCACCGATGGCCGCCGGGGAGTCGCTCGGCCAGGGCGACGAGGACGTCGTGAGGCTCCAGTACGCGAGCCGGACGGCCGGGCGAAAGCCGTAGGATCGGAGGACGGCTCATGCGCCAGGGCGCTCGCGGGTGACCGGAGCGCACCCGCAACGCCAGGCTGTCTCCGCCCGGGAGTGCAACGCGCAGCGTCCTTTCCGGGGGCGTGCATGGCAAATGACCGTCCGGAGTCCGCAGCTCCGCCTGACTAGTTGCTCCGGCCAGGTCCTCGGCCAGGATCATGTCCAACAGGTCGCGGAGGATTTCCTCGGTGCCGCTCACGCCAGGTCGAGCCAGGTCCCGACACCGGCGTCGAGCGCGCGGTGGTGGACGGCTTGGGCGCAGGCGACGTCCTCGACGGCGAGCCCCATCGGGTTGAGCACCACGATCTCCTCGTCGCTCTCGCGGCCGGGGCGGAACCCGGCCAGGACTTGGCCGAGCTCGGCGTGTACGCCCTCGCGGGACAAGAGGCCGGCTTGGGCGAGACGGTGGATGGTCTTTCCCTCGCGGTTGCACTGGTCCCAGTCGTCGATGACAACCTTGTCGGCGCGCAGGTACACGTCGTCGTGGGCGTCCATCAGGGACACATTGGCCAGGAAGGTTCCCGGCTGAAGCCAGGCGAAGGGCAACCATGGGGCCTCAGCCACCGTGGCGGTGATGACCACCTCGCCCGCGGCCACGGCTTCCGCCCCCGATGGGGCCACCGACACGGCCGTGCCGGGGAAGCGCTGCGAAAGCCGGTCGGCGGCGTCGTGAGCGATGCATGGGCGGGTGTCGAAGAGATGAACCTCCTCCACGGCGTCGAAGTGCTCGAGGAGGGCGGTGACCTGCATCAGGCCGACCGGCCCAGAGCCGGTGCAGCTGATGGAACCGAAGCCCCGCCGGGCCAGGTGGCGTGCAGCCAGAGCGGTGACCGCCGCGGTACGCCAGCCGCTGATGAGCCCGCCTTCGAGCAGTGCGATGGGGTAGTGGGTGTCCGGGTCGTTGAGGACGATCAGGGCGCTGGCCCGATCCAGTCCAAGACGGTGGTTGTCGTGCTTGCTGCCGATCCACTTGAGGCCGGCCACCGGCTCGTCGCCTCCGACGTACGCCGGCATGGCGATGATCCGGTCGGCCACATGGCCGTTCGGACGCCACCGGAGATAGGGCTTGAGCGGCTGAACGACGTCTCCCTCCGCATGAAGGACCAGTGCCCGCTCGACGGCCTCGATGAAAAGGTGCGAGGACCCACCGCCGGCGGCCACCACATCGGCGCGGCTGAGATAGAGGACGCGACGGGGGGCCGGGGAGTCGGTCATCATTGTGCCGTCCCGGCGAGGATGAGCGGCCGCTCGGTCGGCTCAACTGCGGGGGTGGCCTCGGGCAGGGAGGCCACCCAGTCGTCGTCGTATACCAGGTCGAGGTAGCGCTCGCCACGGTCGGGCAGCAGGGTCAGGATCCGCCCGGCGCGAGGAAGCCGAGGAATGAGCTTGCCGATGGCAGCCACCACCGCGCCCGAGGACCCCCCGGCGAAGATGCCCTCGGCGGCCAGAAGAGCCCGACAGCCTCCCGCCGCCTCACGGTCGGACACCACCACCACGTCGTCGATCTCCTCGGGCGAGAACAGCTCTGGGACCGCGCTGGCGCCGATCCCGGGAATGCGGCGGGGGCCGGGCTCACCCCCGAAGATGACCGAGCCGGCGGCGTCGACAGCGATCACCCGAAGGCGGGGGAAGACGGTCCTCAGTCGCCGAGCGAGCCCCAAGATGGTTCCCGATGTGCTGATACCCAGAACGAGGAAGTCCACGGGACCATCCAGCTCGGCGAGAATCTCTCGAGCGGTCAGGTAGTAGTGCGCCCGCCAGTTGCCCGGGTTGGCGTACTGGTTAATCCACACTGCGTCGGGAACCGTCTCCAGCAGCTCCTGCACCCTCCTGATGCGCGTTCCCAGGTACCCGCCGCGCTCGTCCCGCTGGCACACCATTTCCACGTGGGCGCCGAGGCGCTCGAGGATGAGGTGGTTGGCCGGTGCCAGGTTCGGGTCCACGACACAGGTGAAGCGCAGTCCGTGGACTCGGGCGGCGACGGCGAGGGCGATCCCGAAATTTCCCGAACTGCTCTCGACCAGATGGGAACCTGCCGACACGGCACCCGAGCGCAGGGCCCGCTCCACAATCAAGCGGGCCGGGCGATCTTTGATGCTCCCCCCCGGGTTGAGCAGCTCGAGCTTGGCGATCACCGGGTGGTCAGGGCATGGAAAGAGGCGGGCCAGCCGCACCAGTGGGGTTGGTCCGATGCAATGGAGGATTGAGTCGTGGATCATGCGTCAGCGACCTCTGATCGTCGGAATGCGGAGCACGGGAGGCTCACGGGCGAAACAGCCCCTCCAGCTGGTCCATGACCGTGAAGGCGGCGTGGTAGCCGATGCCCCCGAGCCAGGTCTGGTCGTCCACTCGGTGGACCCTGCCCGCCTGCACCGCCGGCAGCTGCTTCCACACCGGCGAAGAGAGCACGGCGTCGGTGTTGGTGTTCTTGAGCACGTCGAAGACGGCCACCACGACCACGTCGGCGCTGGCCTGCTCGAGCTGCTCGAGGCCGATCTCGGCCGCGAAGTCGTCTACGTTCTGGCTCTCCGGACGGGGAAAGCCCAGGTCGGTGAGCAGGACGCCAAGGAAGTTGGCCCGCTGGTAGAGGCGGACGTTGGCGGCCATCACCCGCACCACCGAGACGCTGGGGCGCGGGAGGGGCAGCGCCCGGTTGAGCTCGGCCGCCCGCTGGGCGTAACGGGCCCGCGTCCTCTCAGCCTGCGCTTCCCGGCCGAGCGCCTGGGCGAACAGGTCGAAGTTCTGCTTCCAGGTCACGCCGACCCGCTCGGCGAAGACGGTGGGGGCGATCTGGGAGAG
Organism: Actinomycetota bacterium; assembly: GCA_002861595.1. Taxonomy (GTDB): domain Bacteria; phylum Actinomycetota; class Acidimicrobiia; order Acidimicrobiales. The sequence continues at coordinate 1,975 of PJQG01000094.1, read as the reverse complement.
CTGTCCGTAGAGCGCTTCGTGGCGAAGTTTGGAGGACAGGATCACGTCCGGGCGCAGACGGGCGATGGCCTCCAGGTTGGGCTGCTGGATGGTCCCCACCACTTCGACGCCTTCGATCTCCGCGGGCTTGAAGTAGGCGGGGAGGCCGTCGGCGCCGTAGTCCACCGTCCCCACCGGCTTGATCCCGAGTTCCACCGCAGTGTCCAGCTCGCCGGTGTCGAGGGTCACCACCCGCACCGGCGCCCGCTCGATGCGGGTCTCGCCCATGGCGTGGCGGACGGTGCGGGGAAAGGCGCCGGGGGCAGCGTCGGTGCCGAAGCCGGCGTAGGGGGCGGTAGCCGAGGCGATGCTGACCGCGTTGGGCTTGGTCGAGGGCCGGGGCGACGGTACCTCGGGGGCGCCCACCGCCGCAGGCGGCGATTGAGCGCCTCCGGCACCGGGCGCCGGCGAAGATTGCCCGCCGCAAGCGGCGACAACGAGGGCACCGGCGACCAGCAATGCCGTCACACGGCTATTCGGATAGGACATTGGCACTCCTTTCGTTGTTCGACTTCATCTCGTGAGATCGACCTTGTCGCTGCAGGCGGCCGCCCGCTCACCGACGCGGGCGACTGCCTCCTTGGTCGGCTCTGGAACGAGCGCCGACGGTGCGATTGATCGATGCTTCGGCCACCACACATCCGGGCCGACTCGATGGAGGACCTGGGCGAGGCCGGGTCCCTGATCTAGCGCCTCCGTTACCGGGACGGCTAGCCCCACCTCCAGCCCCTGGGAACGGTGCCGCTGGGCGAGACGGTGCCTCAGAAGCTGCACCCGGGACTCGAGCTCGAGCGCCACGCCATCGTCCGGCTCAACCGGGGCGTGGCCATGGCCACCGACAAGGGCGATCACGGCAGTTCCCAGCTGTTGGAGGGCATCGTCCACGGGGCGGAGGCGCACGCCGAGTGGCTGGAGACGCAGCTCGAGCTCCCGCAGCTGGGCGAGACGCTGTACCTGGCCGGCCAGTCGGGATCCTGAGTCGAGCCGTCGGCGGCCTGCTGCCGGAGGATCGCTTCGAGGAGTTCGCCGAAGCGCCGGAAGCGCTCCTCGTCGGCCCTGCTCAGCCGGTACCGCCGGGGACCGCCGCCGGGATTACCGATCGCGAGCACCAAGCCCTCGCGCTCGGGGGATCGCAGGGCCCCCAGAGCGGCCCGCAGCCACGGTCCATGTCCCCCTATGTGCACGGGTCGCCCGCGTCGAGGGTCGTCCGAGGGCCCTCCCGCTCCGGTAGCGCGATCAGTCGCTCCGCCGAGCGACCGATACTCGCCGTCGGCGTTCTCGCGCACCGTCAGGCCTCCCTCGCGCCGGTCCCGCCGGCGGATGTGCTGTGCTGTCCGGGGCGCAGCAGCACGCACTCGATCGTCACGCGGTGTGGCTCCATGCCCGCGAGAGCCCACGGAGCCGCCGTCTCCGTTAGAGGGTGGCCGGGAGCGAGGCCGAGCTCGGCCAGGCGCGGGACGTGGTCGTCGCCGTGGCTCGCACGCTCGGCCAGCAGCACCAGCAGGGCGCCGGCGAGCAGCGTCGGGCCGGAGCACCTCGCTGGCCTGCGCATCGCTACTGCCCGTTCAAGCCAGGCAGGGCAGCAGTTCGGCTCCGGCCCCGCCGGCACCACGGACCAGTCCCAGCGCTCGCGGAGCAGCTCGTCGGGCTTCCGATCCGTCCCCAGGGCGCGCGTGGTCAAGCATTCCTCCGTTCGGCAGATTGGCGGACAACGTTCCTTGCTTCCATCCGAGGTCAATCTTAGTCTTGCCTAAGACAATGTATTTGTCAAGCCTTACAGACCGGTCGAGACAAAGTCGTCAGAGCGAGCGTCACAAGCCCCAGAAAAGCCGGGCGTTCCTCGACTCTCGCCCTCTCGCTCCCCGGTCTTACGCTTGTTTCAGGCCTAGGTGGCTCGGCATAAAGTCGGTCGCGGTACTCGCGATTTGGTGCGGGG
>PJQG01000007.1:26743-38441 GCA_002861595.1 Actinomycetota bacterium | reverse complement strand
CCTGGTAGATGTCGCCCGACTTCAGCTTCTCGACGTGGTTCTTGTAGCGCCGTGACCAGTTGGTGGGCATCCGCGCTTCCTTCTTGCGAAGGACGGCGAACACCTCCTCCACCTCCTCGTCGTTGATCACCTCGCGCAGCCCGACCTCGTCGGTGTTGTCGCAGGGGACCATCAGCGTCAGGTCCCCATAGGCCAGCTTGAGGACCAGGTACTCCCGGGTCTCCCCGAAGACCTCCTTCTGCTCGCGCTTCTCGATCACCGCCGCTCCGTGGTGGGGATAGACGACCTTGTCACCGACGTCGAAAGCAGACATACCTCTCCCGGGGATGGAGATGAGAAGGAATGCATCCAGGGTACCGGTTCCCGCCCGGATCGGACAACTACGGCGGCAACAGGAAGGTGACGACTCGACGCCAGGCATCGGCCGCATCGTCGCGGCGGTGCGTCGGCCGCGCCGGGTCGTGGACGAAGCCGTGCTCGGCGTCGGGGTAGACGACCACCTCCACGTGCTCGAGGTCGCCCAGGAGCTGCGCGTCCTCGAAGGGCACGAGCTTGTCCTGGCCGGCGACGAGGGCGAGCACCGGGCACGCCCCGGGGCGGCGCAGCCAGTCCAGCGGCTGAGCGTGGCCGGGGCGGGCCCAGGGCACCCGGATCATGCCGTAGAAGGCGACGGCCCGATCGAAGCGGCTCGTGCCCGCGGCCTTGAACGCCCACATGCCGCCCTGGCAGAAGCCGATGACGCCGACCGGCTCCACACCGAGAAGGTCGGCGGCTGCCATGAGGTCGCCGAGCACCCGGTCGTCGTCGTTGGAGCCGATCTGGCGCTCGTCGAGGCCGAGGTGCTCGCGGCCTGGGAAGGGCTCGGGTGCAGCCACCGCCCACTGGTGCTCAGCGGCGAGGCGGGCACACAGGTCGTCGTAGAGCGGGCGCAGGCCCATGACGTCGGGAGCGATGACCACGCCCCGGGTGGGCTCGCCGGCCGGGCGAACGACCTCGGCCGGCGTGCCCGAGGGCAGCGTGACGCGGCTCACCCCGCCTCAGCTCGAGCTCAGTTGTAGCGCTCGAGGATGGAGGTCTCGGCCAGGCGGGACAAGCCTTCCTTGATGGCTCGGGCTCGCGCCCGCCCCACCCCCTCGATGTCATCCAGCTCCTCGGCTCCGGCCCGCAGGATCTTCTGGAGCGTCGAGTACCGAGCCACGATCTTCTCGATGACTGGCTCCGGCAGCCGGGGGATCCTGCCCAACAACCGGTAGCCCCGAGGCTGCACGCTGGCCTCCAGGTCGTCGGACTCGGTGGACAGGTGCAGCACCCCGACCACCTCCTTCAGGTCGAGCAAGGTGTCAGTGCTGAGGCTCGACAACGCTTCCATGGCCTGGTCGAGCCGCCAGCTCGGCTCGTCCTGGAAGTAGTCCTTGATCACCAGCCGCCGGTCGTCCTCGACGCCACCCATCAGCTCCTCGAGCTGCAGGCGCACGAGGCGCCCGTCGACGCCCAGCTCCACGATGTAGCCCTCGATCTCCTCGGCGATGCGGCGCACCATCTCGGCCCGCTGGAGGACCGTGACCACGTCGCGCACCGTCACGAGGTCCTCGACCTCGAGGGCGGACAGGGCGCTGGTGACCGTGTCGAGGCGGTTCTTGTAGCGCTCCAGCGTCTGCAGCGCCTGGTTGGCCCGGTTGATCAGGCGGGGAACCGTCTCGACCGGGTGCTTCATCTCGTTGCGGTACACGGCGATGATCGACAGGTCTTCCGAGACCGAGATCATCGGCACGTCGACCGAACGGGCCACCCGCTCCGCGGTTCGGTGCCGGGTGCCCGTCTCGGAGGTCGGCACGTTGGGGTTGGGGACGAGATGGACGTTGGCCCGGGCGATGCGGCTGGCGTCGGCGGCCAGGATGATGGCGCCGTCCATCTTCGCCAGCTCGGAGAGGCGCTGGGGGCTGAACTCGGCGTCGAGGAGGAACCCGCCGGAACAGATGGCGAGCACCTCAGGGCCGTCCCCCACCACGATGAGCGCGCCCATGTTGGCCTGGAGGACGCGGTCGAGGCCCTCCCGCAGTGGCGTTCCCGGAGCGACGGCGGCGAGCACCTCTATCATGGCCGCGCTACGACGGACGAGCACGGCCGGATCCTACTTCGATCGGTAGAGCCCGAAATGCCCGATCGCATCGCCCAGCGTAGCCACGGGCACCACCTCGACCCCGTTGCGCGGGTCCGTGGCCGACGCCGCCACCACCGCCCGCCTGAAGCCGAGACGGGCGGCCTCGGCCAGGCGCCGCGCCGTGTGGCCCACCTGGCGGACCTCGCCGCCGAGGCCGACCTCGCCGCAGGCCACGACGTCGGCCGGGAACGGGCGATCGGCGACGGCCGAAGCCAAGGCCAGACCGAGGGCGAGGTCGGCGGCCGGCTCGGTGACGCGCACCCCGCCCACGGCGGAGGCGTAGACATCGTCCTTCTCGGTCGACACCGCCGCCCGCCGGTGAAGCACGGCCAGGAGGAGGCCGAGGCGGCCGGAGTCGAGGCCCTGGGCCGAGCGGCGGGGCATGGGGAGGCTGGTCGGCGCCACGAGGGCCTGCAGCTCGACGAGCAGGGGCCGCTGGCCCTCCATGGCCGGCACCACCACCGAGCCGGCCACCCCCTCCCGGCGGTCTCCGAGGAAGAGGCCGGCGGCATCGGGCACGCCGGCCAGGCCGTGCTCGGCCATCTCGAACAGCCCCAGCTCGCCCGTGGGCCCGAAGCGGTGCTTCACGGCCCGGAGGAGGCGCAGGGACTGGTGGCGCTCGCCCTCGAAGGACAACACCGTATCCACCAGGTGTTCGAGGACACGGGGACCGGCGAGGCCGCCGTCCTTGGTGACATGCCCCACCAGGATGGTGGCCAGCGACCTCTCCTTGGCCAGGCCGACGAGGCGCTGGGCGCACTCGCGCACCTGGGCCACAGAGCCCGGAGCGGATCCCAGACCCGGATCGAACACGGTCTGGATGGAGTCGAGGACGAGGACGTCGGGCTTGACGCCATCGACCCCGGCGATCACGCCGGGCATCGCGGTCTCCGACAGCAGCCACAGGTCCGGCGGCAGGGCGCCCAGCCTTGCCGCCCGCAGGCGGACCTGCTGCTTGGACTCCTCGGCGGAGACCAGCAGGCACCGCTCCCCCCTGCCGGCCAGCGACGCCAGCGCCTGCAACAACAAGGTGGACTTGCCGATGCCCGGCTCGCCACCCACGAGGGTGACCGACCCGGCGACGAGACCCCCGCCGAGCACCCGGTCCAGCTCGCCGAGCCCGGTGGGGCGCTCGGCGGAGCCACCCATGTCGACCTCGCCGATGGGCACGGCGTGGTCGACGGGGCCGGCCCACGGCGTCTGGTGCGCCGGCTGCGGGCCCGCCTCCTCCGCCTCTTCCACCAGGGTGTTCCACTCCCCACATGGCCCGCAGCGGCCTGCCCACTGCGGAGACGTCGCCCCGCAGTCGGTGCAGCGGTAGACGGTGCGGAGCCGGGGCATCGGGCGCAGGCTAGGAGGAGGGTGCGACACGATAGGCAGCCTTTGGGGGGCCGGGCCTCGGCTTTTGACGGCAAGAACCGGCGCTGTGCGCACGCTTTTGGCGACAGAGCCCCTCAGAGGCGCCGGCGCACGAGCACGGCCAGCAAGGTGATGCCCGAGAGCAGGGAGACGGCGCCGAAACCGATGGTGCTGAAGTTCCACTGCGCGGCCGAGGCGTTCACGGGCACGGCCTGGCCCAGGCGGGCCTCCCACACGGCGCCGGCAGCGTTGGCCTCCACCTGTCCGGGAAGCTCGGCAGTCAGCCGGAAGCCGAAGGCGTCGGCCAGTGGCTTGCCCAGCTCGGCCTCCAGTCGGGCGGGGTCGACGCCCAGCGCCGATCCCCCCAATCGCTGCTCGAGGAACTCGTCGCTGAACGCCTCCAGGCCGCCCGTGAGGTCAACGGTCCCGGCCAGTGAGGTTCGGGTCTTGAGGAACGAGCGGGTACGGGTCAGGCGCAGCGAACCGAAGGGGCCGCCGGCACCGCTCAGCTCCTCCATGGCACGCCGCGCCTCCGCCGGCGAGCCGAAGGGCTTGACGGCGCGCACCTCGGTGCGCCCGCCGGGCGCCGGGGCGGGGCCCTCGATACGCCACCCCGCCGCCCGCAAGTCGCTGACCCGCAGCTGCTCGGCGAGGTCCGGGACCTGTGCGGCCGCTTCCCGGTCAAGGCTCACGGTCGCCGAAACCTCCCCGCCCCCCTCGGCCGTCGCCCGCACGGCGACCGTCACGTCGGCCCGGCAGCCGCCCAGGAGGACGAGGGCGAGAAGAGGGAGAAGGAACCGCCCTGGAAGCCTCAGTAGGCGGCGACGTTCTCTGCGTCGCAGTTGGGCACGCCGCCGGCGGGCGGGCAGATGAACTTGCTGAGGTTTACCGCCCACCAGCCCAAGTTTGGCTTCGATACGGTCGGCACGACGACATCGGCGCCCGCGTCCCAGTAGTCATCGTTGCCGTAGTCGAACTTGCCGAGCGGCCCGCCGGAGTCGAACGTCGCCTCGGAGGTGTAGCACATGGCGTCGTTGCCATCGTCCTTGCAGTGCGCGCCATCGAAGTCGTTCGGGGCGTCGTCCTGCAGCGCGCCGAGGTTGTGACCCACCTCGTGGAGCAGCGTGCGGCCCCGGCAGAACCCGCCAGTCTTCTCGTGGGCCGGGTCGTAGGGGCGGTAGACGATGGCCGTCGTGCGGTTCACGTCGTTGGCGTTGTCGGGAACGCGCCGTGCGTCCTGGTGCAGATGCCCCTGGCCGCAGTAGCGGGAGCCGGCGTCCAGCCAGGCGACGTACTTCTTGCTCGTCCCGGGGAACTTGTTCGACAACTCTTTGCTCACCAGGTTGAACTGCTTGGACCCGGAGAGCTGGCGGTAGTTGTACTGGCTGCGCAGCACCGTGACGTCCAAGTAGGCCGTGGTGCCGTCGACGCCGAAGCGCTCGTCGAAGCGCACCCCGTAGCCGTAGTTGTCGGCGACCAGCTTGGAAGCCTGGCGGGCGTCGGCCTGGAACATCGCTCCGAACTGACCGAAGCGCGACGGCTTGTCGCTCGGGTACACGTACACGGCGTGGACCTGCGCCATGCCGGCGTACCGGTCGGGGCGGTCGTCGGTGTAGATGCCGCCGTCGTACTCGTTCGACGACCAGGGAGCGTGGGCGTCGACCTCGAACGGCTCGCCTGCCGCGACCCGGCCCCGGCGGTCGAGCTCGACGCCGTCCGGGCCGTGGGTATGGGCGTGTTCGTCGCCGCCGGGCGCCGCCTGGTCGGGCAGCCCCGAGGCGGCGTGGGAGCTGCCGAAAAGGGCAGCGGTCAGAACGGCGACAGCGAGTGCAGGACGAGTCCGCAAGTTTCCCTCCGGGTGAGCCGGCGTCACCGTAGGAGGTCGACCGGACGCCGGTCAAGGGTCAAACAAGAAGGAAAATGCCGAATCCCGCACCGTCTCGCCCTCGAGCCTGGTACCCGTGGCGGACGCACGTCCGTCGACGGGTACCAGAAGGACAGGGACCACAGACCGCGTGGGACAGCCGAGAACGACGAAGGCCCCCGCCCAATCGGCGGGGGCCTTCTTTTCGTCCTGTGCCCGTGCGGAGGGCTCCTCGTCAGTCGGCGGCGGGGCCGGTGCCGGCCAGCTCCACGGGCGGGGGCTCGAAGCTCTCCACCGCGTGGAAGACGATCTCGTTGGTGTCGGGGTCGACGTCGACGATGATCGTCTGGCCGGCCGGGAACTCCTTGACCAGGATGCGCTCCGACAGGGGGTTCTCGATGTAGGTCTGGATGGCCCGGCGCAGGGGGCGGGCCCCCAGCGTGGGGTCGTAGCCCTTGTCGGCCAGGTAGAGCTTGGCCGCCTGGGTCAGCTCGAAACCGAGGCCTTGGCCCTCCAGCTGCTCTCGCACCCGGCGGATCATGAGGTCGACGATCTCGATGACCTCCTCCTTGGTGAGCTCGTGGAAGACGATGACGTCGTCGATCCGGTTCAGGAACTCAGGCCGGAAGTGCTGCTTGAGGGCGTCGTTGACCTTCTCCTTCATCCGCTCGTAGCTGACCGACTCGCTGGTCTTGGCGAAGCCCATGGCGGTCTTGCGCAGGTCGGCCGTGCCCAGGTTGGACGTCATGATGAGCACGGTGTTCTTGAAGTCGACGGAGCGGCCCTGGGCGTCGGTGAGGCGCCCGTCCTCGAGGATCTGCAGGAGCGTGTTGAACACGTCGGGATGGGCCTTTTCGATCTCGTCGAACAACACGATCGAGAACGGCTTGCGCCGGACCGCCTCGGTGAGCTGGCCGCCCTCCTCGTAGCCCACGTAGCCGGGGGGCGAGCCCACCAGGCGCGACACGGTGTGCTTCTCCATGTACTCGGACATGTCGAGCTGGATGAGGGCGGACTCGTCGCCGAACAGGAACTCCGACAACGCCTTGGCCAGCTCGGTCTTGCCCACGCCGGTGGGGCCGAGGAAGATGAACGAGCCGCTCGGGCGCTTGGGGTCCTTGAGCCCGGCGCGGGTGCGCCGGATGGAACGGGAGAGGGCCGTGATGGCGTCCTCCTGGCCGATGATCCGGCGGTGGAGGTCCTCCTCCATGCGCAGCAGCTTGGCCGTCTCCTCCTCGGTGAGCTGGGTCACGGGGATACCGGTCCAGGTGGCCAGGACCTCGGCGATGACCTCCTCGTCGACCACGTCGAACAAGTTGTCGCCGGAGGCCCGCATCTCGGCCTCCTTGACGGTGCGCCGTTCGAGCAGCGCCTTCTCCTTCTCCGAGGCCAGCTTGGCCTCGTCGAACTCCTGGCGCTCGATGTGGACTTCCTTCTCCTTGCGGGCGCGGGCGATCTCGTCCTCGAGGTTCTTGTAGTCCGCAGGCGTCGACATGCGCCGAATGCGCAGACGCGACCCCGCCTCATCGATGAGGTCGATCGCCTTGTCGGGCAGGAAGCGGTCGGAGATGTAGCGGTCGGCCAGGTTGGCCGCGGCCACCAGGGCCTGGTCGGTGATGGTGACGCTGTGGTGCGCCTCGTACCGGTCCCGCAGGCCCTTCAGGATCTCGATGGTGTGGGCGAGGGTCGGCTCATCCACCTTGATGGGCTGGAAGCGGCGCTCGAGGGCGGCGTCCTTCTCCAGGTGCTTGCGGTACTCGTCGAGCGTGGTGGCACCGATCGTCTGCAGCTCGCCCCGGGCCAGCATGGGCTTGAGAATGGAGGCGGCGTCGATGGCACCCTCGGCCGCGCCCGCGCCCACAAGGGTGTGGAGCTCGTCGATGAACAGCACGATGTCCCCCCGGGTACGGATCTCCTTGAGCACCTTCTTGAGGCGCTCCTCGAAGTCGCCGCGGTAGCGGGAACCGGCCACCAGGGCGCCGAGGTCCAGGGTGTAGAGCTGCTTGCCCTTCAAGGTCTCGGGCACGTCGTTGGCGACGATCCGCTGGGACAGGCCCTCCACGATGGCGGTCTTGCCCACGCCCGGTTCGCCGATGAGCACGGGGTTGTTCTTGGTGCGCCGGGAGAGCACCTGCATGACCCGCTCGATCTCGCGCTCACGCCCGATGACGGGGTCGAGCTTCTTCTCCCGGGCCTGAGTGGTGAGGTTGCGCCCGAACTGGTCGAGTACCGGGGAGCCGGAAGGGGCCTCCTGGCCGGCGCCGGCCGGCCCGCCCGACGTGGCGCCCTCCTTGCCGCCCGAGTATCCCGACAGCAGGGTGATGACCTGCTGGCGGACGCGGGACAGGTCGGCGCCGAGGGTCTGCAGGACCTGGGCAGCGACGCCTTCGCCCTCGCGGACGAGCCCGAGGAGCATGTGCTCGGTGCCGATGTAGTTGTGCCCGAGCTGCAAGGCCTCACGGAGCGAGAGCTCGAGGACCTTCTTGGCCCGCGGTGTGAACGGCGGCGAGCCCGTGGTGGACGAGCCGGCGGGGCCGATCGTCTCCTCCACCTTCTCCCGGACCGCTTCGAGGGAGATCCCCAGCGCCTCGAGCGCCTTGGCGGCCACGCCCTCGCCCTCGTGGATGAGCCCGAGCAGGATGTGCTCGGTGCCGATGAAGTTGTGATTGAGCAGGCGCGCTTCTTCCTGCGCCAGCACGAGGACTCTGCGAGCCCTGTCGGTAAAGCGTTCGAACAAGGTGAGCGCCTCCTGTTGGGGCGAGTGAGCTGGACTTCAGTCTACCCAGGGTGGGGCCGGAACAGCCTTCGCTCCGGTTCCTGGTTGATCGGTGAGCTGCCCTAGGGTCCTGAGCCAGTGGTCAACATCCCGGAGCTGTTGAACCTTCCCGTCCTGGAAGGGGACCTGGCCCGCCTGGAGGAGGCGCTGGGACGATCCGTGCTCGCCGATGACCCATTCCTCACCGAGGTGGCCGGCCACCTCATCGGAGCCGGCGGGAAACGGCTGCGCCCGGCTCTCGCCCTGGCGTCGGCCGCGGCCGGTGGGGTGACGACCAGCGACGGCGTCCTCAGCGGTGGCGTGTCGGTCGAGCTGGTGCACCTGGGCTCGCTCTACCACGACGACGTGATGGACGAGGCGCCCAGCCGCCGCGGTGTTGACAGCGTCAACTCCCGCTGGGGCAACCTGGTCGCCATCCTGGCCGGCGACTTCCTGCTGGCCAAGGCGTCGGAGATCGCCGCTTCGCTCGGGACGGAGGTAGCGGGGCTGCTGGCCGCCACCATCGCCAGGTTGTGCGAAGGCCAGGTGGCCGAGATCAAGTCGGCCTTCGACGTCAACCGTACCGAGGACGCCTACCTCACGTCCATCTCCGGCAAGACGGCGTCGCTCATGGCCGCCGCCTGCCGGATCGGCGGGATCACCGCCGGCCTGGAGCGTCGCCGGATCGAGGCCCTCACCACCTTCGGCGAGGCCTTCGGCATGGTGTTCCAGATCCGCGACGACGTGCTCGACATCGTGGGCACCGACGAGTCCCTCGGCAAGCCGGCCGGCCACGACCTGGTGGAGGGCACCTACAGCCTTCCCGTGGTGTACGCCCTCGCCGACCCCACCGCCGGCCCGGAGCTGAGGTCTTTGCTGGGCCGGCCCGTCGACCCCCCGGAGCGGGACAAGGCCCGAGACATCATCCGGGCCACCGACGCCATCGTGGCCGCCCGCGACCGTGCCCGGCAGTACGCCGACACCGCCGCCATCGCCGTGCGCGCCCTCCCCGCCGGCCCGGTCACCACGGCCTTGGCCGCCCTCGGCCACCGCCTCCTCGACGACATCTGAGTTTCTCGGCCCGGACGGGGCCCCAACCCCGTCCTCCTCCGGAGCGTGGGGGCCCCTGCCCCACGCCCGGCCGTCCGGCTTCTCGGCCCGGACGGGGCCCCAACCCAGTGCGTCTGGAGTACATGGCATACCGAACCGGTACGCCATGTACTCCAGAGTCCGGTGCGTACCCTTACACCGTGGAGCGTGGGCTGGTGCAGGGGCTCACCGCCTTCCGGTGGGCGGCGTGGGGATGGATGGCGGCGGTGCTCCTCATTTCCCGGCACCGGCTGGAACGGCCGTGGTTGGCGGTGACCTTGGTGGGGCTGGCCCTGGCCGTCACCGTGGCCGGCACCGCCCGCTTCCGGCTTCGCCCCGACGCGCTTCTCCGACCGGGGCCCGTCGCCGTCGAGCTGGCCGTGGGAGCGGCCCTGGTCCTGGGCGACGGTTGGGCCTACGGGGCCGACCACGCCTTCTCCACCTCGCAGTCGCTGGGCTCGGTGTGGCCGCTGGCCGGTGTGCTGATGGCCGGCATCGCCCTTGGTCCCTGGCTGGGCGCGGCCGGCGGCGTGGTGCTCGGGCTGGCCCGGGTGGGCGCAACGCTCGCCAACGGCGTACGGGAGTACGAGGCGGGGCGCATCCTGTCCCTCACCAACACCATCGTCTTCTACGCCGTGGCCGGCGGCGTGGCCGGCTACGTCGTGTGCCTGCTGCGCCGGGCCGAGCAGGAGATCTCCACGGCACGGGCCCGTGAGGAGCTGGCCCGCACCCTCCACGACGGCGTGCTGCAGACGCTCGCCGTGGTGGAGCGCCGGGCCGACGATCCGGCTCTCGCCCGCCTGGCCCGGGACCAGGAGCGGGAGCTGCGTGACTATCTCTTCGGGGACGCCACCGGTGCGAACGGCTCGCCGCCCGGCGCCGCCGAGCTCGCCGCCGCCCTCCGGGCGGCCGCCGCCCGCTTCGAGCAGTCCTTCGGGGGTCGGGCCGAGGTGGTGCTCGCCGGAGAGGTCGACGGGCTCGGGCCGGCGAAGGTGGACGCCTTGGCCGGCGCCGTGGGCGAGGCACTCACCAACGCCGGCAAGCACGGCGCCGCCACCCGGGCGACGGTGTTCGTCGACCCCGAGGACAGCGACCGGGGCATCTTCTGCTCGGTGAAGGACGACGGGAGCGGTTTCGACCCCGCCACGACGGCCGAGGGCGTCGGACTGGGCCGGTCGATCCGGGGACGGATGGAGGAGCTGGGCGGCCGCGCCGAGGTGGCGAGTGCTCCGGGCGAGGGCACGGAGGTGCGGCTGTGGCTGCCCGAGTAAGCGTCGTCCTGGCCGACGACCATCCCATCTGGCGCGACGGCGTGCGCGCCGACCTGGGTGAGGGCTTCGAGGTGGTGGGCGAGGCGGGAACGGCCGAGGAGGCGATCGCCGCCATCCGCGCCAACCGGCCCCGGCTGGTGGTGTGCGACCTCAACATGCCGGGGGGCGGGGGGCTCAAGGTGGTGCGGGCCTGCGGTGAGGAGACCCGCATCGTCATGCTCACCGTCTCCGAGGCCGAGCGCGACCTGCTCGACGCCGTGGCCGCCGGCGCCGTCGGCTACCTGGTCAAGTCCACGCCGCCGGTCGAGCTGCGGGCCGCCCTGCTGCGGGCCTCCGGAGGGGAGCCGGTGTTCTCTCCCGCCCTGGCCGGGCTCGTCCTCGGCGAGTTCCGCCGCATGGCCAAGGCCTCGTCGGGGACGCAACCCCTCTCCGAGCGCGAGCGGGAGGTCCTGGTGCTCGTCGCTCGGGGCCACACCTACAAGCAGGTGGGAGCCGAGCTGTACATCGCCGAGAAGACGGTGGAGAACCACGTGCGCAACATCCTGGGCAAGCTCCACCTGTCGAGGAAGCAGGAGCTCATCCGCTACGCCGTCGAGCACGGCCTGGAGTGATCGAGCTGCGCCGTGCACACTCGTCGTGAATGAGGGTCGGCCCACGGCGCGGTAGGGGGTCGTCCGGGTAGGCACGGCGCCGGTGATGCTTCACCGTCTGGGGCATGAACACTCCCACATCCCACATCGACCCCATCACTGACGGGCGCCGGGCCGCCACCACCTGGGTGGCAGGGACCGGCGCCTTTCTGTTGCTGGCCGCCGCCGCGCTGTTCGTGGCCGTACGCTGGGACCAGCTCCCCGACCTGGCCAAGCTCGGCGTGGTCGTCGGCCTCACCGGCGCCTTCCTTGCCGGGGGCCGCGCCCTGCGGGGGACGCTTCCGGTCACCGGCGAAGCTCTGTTCCACCTCGGCGCCCTGCTGATCCCGCTCGACGTAGGAGCGGTGTGCGCCCACCTTCGACTGGGTTGGCGGCAGGTGGTGCTGGTGGAGGGCCTGGCCGCCACGGTCGCGCTGGTGGGGTTGTCGGCGGCCTCGGGATCGGTCGTCCTGGCCCGGGCCGCCGGCGTCTCGGTGGTCGTCACCGCTGCCGGTGTGGCCGCGGTCACGCCGCTCCCCGCCGGCGTGGTGCTCGTGGTCGCCGCCCTGG
>PJQG01000007.1:14424-26618 GCA_002861595.1 Actinomycetota bacterium | reverse complement strand
GGTGTTCTCGCCGAGCTCGGTCTGTCGGGGAGGGCGGCCGCCTTCACCGCTGCCGGTACGGGGCTGGCCGCGGCCTACGTGCTCGGCCGTCAGGCCCGCCGGCGCGAGGATCTGTCGCTCGCCTTCCTGGCCGCCGGGTGTGCGGCGGTCGGGGTGGGAACGGCGTGGTCGGGCGCCGAGGTCGGCCGGATGGCCGACATGGTCGCCCTCGGTGCGGCCTTCCTGATCGTCGAGGTGGCCGCGCTCGCTGCCATCCGCGACGCGTTCTGGCGCCGGCCGGCAGCCGGACTGGCCGGCGTGGCCGAGGTGCTGGCCGGCGTGGCCACGATGAGCCTCGCCTTCGGCCTCCTGATCGCGCCGCTGGTCTTCTCCCTGGGCGGGAGCGACGCGGGGCGCCCCGCTGTCGGCCTCGCCGCTGCCCTCGTCGCCGCCGGCTGGCTCGCCTCCGGCCTGCGCGGCAGCCTCGGGTCCGGGCCTGCTGCTGAAAGAACCGTGGCCCTGGATGGTTTTCTGCAACAGGAACGAAACACCTGCCTCCTTCCTGCCGCCGTCGCCGCGGTGGCGGCCGTGCAGTCCGGCACGGGGTCGCCGATGGCGACCAGTGCCGGCCTCCTCGTCGTGGCCGTCGCCCTCCTGGCCACGCGGGCGGCGTCGAGCCTGGCCACCGCCGCCGCCTTTGCCGTGTGGGCCCCGGTGGTCGTCCTCGACGATCCGTGGCGGGGCTGCTGTTCGGGCTCGCTGGTGCCGCCGTGGCCGGCGAGGTGGCGGTGCTCACCGCCCGCCGCGGCGCACGCCCGCTGGGCGCGGTCCTGTCGGCCCTCCCCGCGCTGGCGAGCCTGGCCGTCGCCGGCGCCCACGCCTCGGATGTGGCCGCTCCCCTCACCGTCGCCCTCGGCGCCGTGGCAGCCTGCTGGGCGCTGGCCGTCCAGCTCGACCGTGGCCGCGCCCAGCTGGGCGACGTGGGGCGGTTCGCCGCCGCTCTTCCCGTCGTCATCCTCGGCCTGCACGGTGGCCGCGCCACTGACCTGTTCGCCGTGGCCGCCGCCGTGGCCGCCGTGCTGACGATCGAGGCCGTGCGCCTCCGTCGCCCAGCGGTGGGCAACGGGGCCGCTCTCGTCGCCCAGGTGGCGCTCTACGCCGGCGCGTGGGCTGCAGGCCTGGACGCCGCCGGCGCAGGGGTGGCCCTGTGCGTGGGCGCCCTGGCCTGGGCCGGCCTGGCCGCCGCCGTCGAGGAGCCGTGGCGCGAGCCCTTCCTCGTGGCCACCGTCGCCGGCGCCGGCAGCGGCCTGGCCCTGGCCACCGGCGATCCCAACGCCCTCTTCGACGCCCTGCTCGTCGTCGGTGGCCTCCTCGTCGCCGCCGGCATCGTGCATCACCCGGCGCCCGGTTGGGGCATGGCCGCCCACTCCGGCGGTGCCCTCCTCGTCGCCGGAGTCGTCGGCCACCTCGCCCTGGCCGGCGTGACCGCGGCCGAGGCCTTCGCCGTGCCCGTGGCCGCTCACCTCCTGGTCGCCGGCGGGTACACCCGCCGCGCCGGTGCCGGCGCCGGCGCCGGCAGCCGCCCGGCTCTCAGCTCGTGGCTGGCCTACGCCCCGTCCGTCGCCCTCCTCGGGGGCTTCGCCCTGGTGGAGCGCATGAGCGGGGGCGCCGGGTGGCACGCACTGGTGGCGGGGGCCGTCGGCCTGGCCGCGGTGGCAGCGGGAGGCCAGTGGCGCCTGTCCGGGCCGCTGGTCACGGGCACCGCCCTCCTGGTCGCCGTCACCGTCCACGAGTCGCTGGCCACCCTCGCCACCGTTCCCACGTGGGCCTGGCTGGCCCTGGGCGGGAGCGTGCTCATCGGGCTGGGCGTCCTCCTCGAGCGTCGCGGCGCCTCACCGGCGGAGACGGGCCGGCGGGTCGTCGACGTCCTCGCCGAGCAGTTCAGCTGAGCCGAGTGACCGACGTCAGGCCTGCTCGGGACGCAGGGTGGGGAAGAGCAGGACGTCGCGGATGTGGGGGACGTCGGCCAGCAGCATGACCAGGCGGTCGATGCCGATGCCGAGCCCCCCGGTTGGGGGCAGGCCGTACTCGAGGGCCCGGATGAAGTCGTCGTCGATGACCATGGCCTCGTCGTCGCCGGCCAGCCTGGCCGCGGCCTGCTCCTCGAAGCGGGCCCGCTGGACGTCGGGGTCGACCAGCTCCGAGAAGGCATTGGCCAGCTCCCGCCCGGCGACGATGGCCTCGAAGCGTTCGGCCAATCCGGGCTTGGAGCGGTGGGCCCGAGCGAGGGGCGAGACCTCCGCCGGGTAGTCGCACACGAAGACCGGGCCCCACAGCTCGGCCTCGGTGGTCTTCTCGTAGATCTCCAGCACGAGCTTGCCCGGGCCCCATGAAGGATCAGGGGCCAAACCATGGGCTTCGGCAACGGCACGCAGTTCCTCCGGCGGAGTCCCCACGTCGATCTGCACGCCGGCATGCTCCTCCACCAACTCGGTGAGCGTGGCCCGCCGCCACGGTGTGGTGAGGTCGAGCTCCCGGCCCCCGTAGCCGAGCTTCGTGGACCCGCACAGCTCGGTGGCCAGGTGGGCGACCAGCTCCTCGGTGATGGCCATCATGTCGCCGTAGTCGGCGTAGGCCTGGTACAGCTCCACCATGGTGAACTCGGGATTGTGGCGGGGAGACAAGCCCTCGTTGCGGAACGTGCGCCCCACCTCGAAGACCTTCTCGACGCCACCCACCACCAGGCGCTTGAGGTACAGCTCGGTGGCCACCCGCAGGTACAGCTCCATGTCGAGGGCGTTGTGGTGGGTGACGAAGGGCTTGGCCATGGCGCCGCCGGCGATGGGGTGCAGCACGGGAGTCTCCACCTCGACGAACCCCCGGTCCTCCAGGAACCGGCGCAGCAGGCTGATGGCGCGGCTGCGCAGGGCGAAGGTGTCGCGGGCCTCCTCGCTGACCCACAGGTCGACGTAGCGCTGCCGGTACCGGGTGTCGACGTCGGACAGCCCGTGCCATTTGTCCGGGAAGGGACGGCGGGCCTCGGCCAACACGACCCACTGGTCGACGCGAACGGACAACTCGCCACGGCGGGTCCGCACGACCTCGCCGGTCACGCCGATCCAGTCACCGAGCGAGAGGGCGCAGAACGCCTCGTAGCCGGGCGTGCGGTCGGCCGAGGCCCACAACTGGACCCGCCCGCTCGGGTCCTGGAGGGTCCCGAAGGCCAGCTTGCCCTGGACCCGGCGGAGCATCAGCCGCCCCGCCACCGCGACCGTAGCCTCGGCGCTCTCGGCGGTCGCCAGGTCGGCGTATTCGGCGTGCAGCGACGCCGTGTCGCGCGTGCGCTCGAAGCGGTAGGGGATGTCGGCCATGAGACCGGCGACGTTAGGTGTTCTGTTCGAACACGAGGCGCAGGCCCTGGAGGGTGAGCCAGGGGTCAGTGTGATGAACCTCTCGTGACAGCCGGGCGATGACCCCGCTCAGGCCCCCGGTCGCCACCACGGTCGCCTCGCCGCCCAACTCGGCCCGGATGCGAGCCACGATGCCGTCGACCTGGCCGGCGAAGCCGTAGAGCACGCCCGACTGGATGGATTCCACGGTGGACTTGCCGATCACGTTGCGGGGCTCCACCAGTTCCACCCGGCGCAGGGCTGCCGCCCGCCCGAACAGGGCGTCCATGCTGATCTCCACGCCCGGAGCGATGGCGCCGCCCAGGTACTCGCCGGCGGCGGAGATCACGTCGAAGTTGGTGGAGGTCCCGAAGTCCACGACGATCGAAGGTCCCCCGTAGATCGCATATGCGCCCACCGCGTTGGCGATCCGGTCAGCGCCCACCTCCTTGGGGTTGTCGTAGAGGATGGGCATTCCCGAGCGCACACCGGGTTCGAGGACGACGGTCGGCACCTGCGACCAGCGCCGGCTCATGGCCCGCAGGGTTGCGGTGAGCCGGGGGACGGTGGAGGAGATGGCGATGCCGGTCACGGCGCCGTCGAAGCGGTACCCGTCGAGATCGAGCAGCTGCGACACCAACAGCGCGTGCTCGTCGGAGGTGCGCTCGGCGCTGGTGGCGATGCGCCAGTGAGAACTCAGCTCGGCCCCGTCGAACAGCCCGAGCACCGTCTCGGTGTTGCCGAGGTCGATGGCGAGCAGCACGGCTCAGGACTCGAGGTCCAGACCGATGTCGAATGCCGGCGCCGATGCGGTGAGGGCTCCCACCGAGATGAAGTCGGCCCCGGCGCCGGCGTAGGCCCGCACCGTGTGGAGCGTGACGCCACCGGAGACCTCGACCGGGATGCGCCCGCCCACTTCCGCGACGCACGTTGCCACCGCGTCGGGCGTCATGTTGTCGAGCAGCACCGCGCCGGCCCCCGCGGCCAGCGCCTCGCTGACCTGGTCCAACCGGTCGCACTCCACCTCGACCATCCGCATCGGCCACTTCGCTCTGGCCCCGCGCACCGCTTCGCCGATGGAGACCCCGGCCAGATGGTTGTCCTTCACCAACACGAAGTCGGCCAGGTTGCCGCGGTGGTTGTGACCGCCGCCGGCCCGCACTGCCGCCTTCTCCAGGGCCCGCAGGCCCGGAGTGGTCTTGCGGGTGTCGAGGATGCGGGTACCGGTACCGGCGACGGCCCGCACGTAGCTACGGGTCAGGGTGGCTACCCCGGACAGATGAGCCAGCAGGTTGAGGGCGGTGCGCTCGGCGGTGAGGATGGAGCACAGCGGCCCGCCCACCACCCCGATGGCGGTCCGGGGGGTGACGGTATCGCCGTCGTCGAGATGCCAGTCCACCTTGAGATCGCCGTCGACCTGGGCGAACACCTCCGCCGCGCTCAGACGCCCGGCCAGCACGCCCTCACCCCGGCTCACGAAACATGCGCGCGCCCGCACGTGGGCGGGCACAAGACTGGCCGACAGGTCACCGAGAGGAAGCACGTCCTCGGCCAGCGCCCGCGCCACCACGTCGCGAACCGCGGCCAGGGGCGGATGCACATCAAGGCTCAAGCGATCACCAACCGCCGGCAAAATCGCGCATCATCAACGGCCGGAAAGTCCGTCCGGTTGTGAGCCCCCCGAGACTCCTCCCGACCCGAGGCAGCAAGCACCACCGCCAAGCCCACGACAACCAGGTTCCGGACCTCGGGGTGAACCGCCGACGAGAGCGACGCAAGCACCGAAGCGGTATCGGCAAGCGAGGAAGCAGACCGGAGCACCCCCGCCCCAGACGTCATGGCCCGCTGCAACACCTCACGCGCCTTGACGACGTCGCCGGGGGGGCCGTAGGGGGGGGACCCGACGGGGAGAGACCCGCCGTCAGGCGGGAGGGCCCCCGTTGGGGGAGATCCCCTGAGGGACAGGACCCGCCGGCTCGCGGGGGCGCGCAGGAAGGAGCCGAGCGCGCCAGAAGGCTCAGGAGAAGACTTCCCGGAGGCAATGGATTCGACCACGCGAGCGGCGAAGACCATCCCTTCGAGCAGAGAGTTGGAGGCCAGGCGGTTGGCCCCGTGCACGCCGGTGCACGCCACCTCTCCACAGGCCCACAGCCCGGGAAGGGCGGACGCTCCGTCGAGGTCGGTCAGGATGCCGCCCACGAGATAGTGCGCGGCGGGAGCGATGGGCAGCCACTCCACGGCGGGGTCGAGGTCGGCACCGGCCAGTGTCGCGGCGATCGTGGGGAAGCGTTGGTCGAAGCGGTCGAGGCCGGTGGCGTCCAGCCACAGGTGGTCCACCTCCTGCTCGAGCATCCGCGCCGTCATGGCCCGGCTCACCACGTCGCGGGGTTGCATCTCGTCCACGAAGCGGTCCCCGTTGGCGTCACGCAACAGCGCCCCGTGACCCCGCAGCGCCTCCGACAGCAGCGGCCTGGGCATGGCCGGGTGGTGCAGGGCGGTGGGATGGAACTGGATGAACTCGACATCGGCCACCGCCACATCGGCTCGCAGGGCCATGGCCACGCCGTCCCCGGTGGCCTCCTCGGGGTTGGTGGTCACGGCGAACAGCTGGCCGGCGCCGCCGGTGGCCATCAACACCTGGCTGGCCCGCACGTCGTGGCGGGCGCCGGCGGGGTCGATGGCGACCACTCCCCGGCACCGGCGTTCCTCCACGATGAGGTCGAGGGCGAACCAGCCCTCGAGCACCACGGCGGCCGTGGCCCGCACCGCTTCCACCAGTGCCCGCTCGATCTCGGCACCGGTGGCAGCCCCGCCGGCGTGTACCACGCGCGGCACCGAATGACCCCCCTCTCTGGCCTTGAGCAGAACCCCCTCGTGGTCGCGGTCGAACACCGCTCCCAGCGCCATGAGCTCGTTGACCCGCAGCGGTCCCTCGTCCACCAGGACGCGCACCGCTTCGGCGTCGCACAGGCCGGCGCCGGCAGCCAGGGTGTCGGCCAGATGCAGATCTGTCGAGTCCTCGTCTCCGCCGAGCACCGCGGCCACACCGCCCTGCGCCCACCGGGTGACGGACTGCGACAGCTCGGCCTTGGTGAGCACGCCGACCCGCAGCCGCGGCTCGACCGCCGCGGCCCGGACGGCGGCCGACAACCCGGCCACCCCGGAGCCGAGCACGAGCAGGTCGAGATCCACTACCGACGCTCTTGCTGAAAGGCAGGAAGGGCCTCGTTCCTCTTGTCCACGTGCACGACCATCGGCGCGTACCCCTCCAGCTCGACCTCGTCGTAGTCGGCGTAGCTGAGGACGATGACGGTGTCGCCGGGGTGGATGAGGCGGGCGGCGGCGCCGTTGAGGCACACCTCCCCCGGGCCCCCCACGATGGCGTAGGTCTCCAGGCGGGCGCCGTTGTCGACGTCGACGACCTGCACCTGTTCGAACTCGGCGATGTCGGCCATCTTCAGGAGACGGGCGTCGACGGTGATGGAACCGACGTAGTCCGGGTTGGCGTCGGTCACGGTCGCCCGGTGGATCTTGGACTTGAGCATGCGCCGCCTCATGGCGCCTGCACCTCGATGTTGTCGATGAGCCGCACGTTGCCGATCCGCGCCGCCACCAGCAACCGCCACCGGAGATCCTCCTCCAGCACCTCGGCGTACTCCAAGGTGGCGAGCGGTTCCTGGGAGATGATCCTGGCCATGGCCAATGACACCAGCGCCGGCCGCGACTCCCCTCGTTCCACCGCCGCGGCCCCCGCCGCGAGAGCCCGGTGGAGCACGGGCGCCGCCGCTCGTTCTGCTCCCGAGAGGTGGACGTTGCGACTGGACAGGGCGAGCCCATCGGGCGCCCGCACCGTGGGGCAGGCCACCACCTCGACGGGGAAGGACAGGTCGCTCACCAGCCGGCGGACCACGGTGAGCTGCTGGTAGTCCTTCTCGCCGAAGTAGGCGCGGCAGGCGCCGGCGATGGCGAACAGCTTGGTGACGACGGTCGCCACCCCCTCGAAGTGGCCAGGCCGGCAGGAGCCCTCCATGCCGTCGCCCAGCCTCGCGACCGCCACGCGGGTCAGCATCTCGCCGGGGTGCATCTCGGCGGCGGACGGGGCGAACAGATGATGGACGCCGGCGCCGGCGGCCATCGCCGCGTCGGCCGCCAGGTCTCTGGGATAGCTGGCCAGATCGTCGGCGTGCTCGAACTGGAGGGGGTTGACGAACACGGTGACGGCTACCACGTCGCACTCGGCGCCAGCCCGGCGCAGCAGTGACAGGTGACCGTCGTGCAGCGCGCCCATGGTCGGCACGAGGCCGACGACGCGTCCCTGCGCCCGCTCGGCGTCGAGCGCCTTGCGGAAACCCTCGATGGTCTGGACTACGTGCACCGCTCATCTCCGTTCCAGCCCCCGTGCGGGGTGCCGGTCGTCGTCCCACGGTAGCCCGGGCCAGAGCGGCGGCGTCGAGGGTGTTCGTGTGCAGAACACCGCGCTATGCGCGGTCTTCTGCACACGAAGGGCCCCGGAGCGGGCCCGCGGGGCGCACGGTCGGGTCCCGCGGCGGGACGGGCACGAGCTCGGGGGCGAGGTCGTGGAGGGGCACGAGGACGAAGGCCCGCTCCCACATCCGGGGGTGGGGCACGACGAGGTCGTCGTCGTCGACGACGAGATCGTCCACCAGCAGGATGTCCACATCAAGGGTGCGGGGGCCGTCGGGCACGCGCCGCTCCCGGCCGGCAGCGGCCTCGAGGGCACGGCCCGCCTCCAGCAGCTGGCGGGGCCCGAGGTCGGTGTCGAGCTCAACGACGGCATTGAGGAACGGGCCCTGTCCGGGCGGGCCCCCCACCGGATCGGTCTCGTACACCGGCGACACCGACACCACGTCGGGGAGGCCGGCGACGGCGGCCCGCAGATGGGCCGAGCGGTCGCCGAGGTTGGAGCCGAGGGCGACGAAGGCCCTCACCGGGGGTTGCGGGTGCGGGTGGCGCTCGGGGTGGGGCCGGTCGTGGCGGTCGAGCCTTGGGTACGGGTCATGCGGACACCGGCGGTGGCCAGGTCCGAGGGCACCGGCGGGCGCAGCTTGCGCACGGCGACGGTGACCGACACGACGCGCTGGTCGGCCAGGACGGCCTGGGCCACCCGCTCGGCCAGCGCCTCCAACAGCGAGAAGCGCTGTGCCGACACGACCTCGACCACCGTGTCCACCAGCGCCGCGTAGTCGACGGTCTTCGACACGTCGTCAGCACCGGCCGCCGCACCCATGTCGGTCTCGACGTCCAGATCGAGCTCGAAGGGCTGGCGCCGGTGCTTCTCCTCGGGAAGGCAGCCGTGGGTGGCGACAACGCGCAGCCCCCGCAGCTCGATGAGGTCGCCCACCGTCCTCAGAGGTGCGCGGCCATTGCCACCAGCTCGCGCCCCGACGGTCCCATCTGGCGATGCACGATCTGCTCCAGCACGGCGATGGCTTGCGGCCCCGCCGGCAGCATCCCCGCCCACAGCAGGTAGCCGGCGATGACACCCATCAGGTGGTCGCCGAGCTCCTCTTGGTGCAGCAGGACACGCTCGCCCGCCGCCACCCACCCCTTCAAGGCGTCGTACAGCTCGGGCAGCACCACCCGAGGGTCGTTATGGGGACCAAGCGGGAGATGGCTCCACTTCACGCCCAGCTCGTCGTACGCGTGCAGGTTGTGGGGCGACGCCAACAGCGACACCACCCGTGTGAAGCCCTGCTCGCGCAACCAGATGATCTCCTCCTGGCGGCGCACCTTGCGATGGTTTCGGGCATAGCCGCCGGGGCGCTCGCTGACGGCGAGCCTGTCCTTGATGATCCAGGTGAAGTTGCGGGGGACGATTCCCGCCGCCCACTTGCCCCTCACCCCGCCACCTCCACGCCGGCGACCAGGCGGGCCGCCTGCACGGTCGGCGCAACGTCGTGCACGCGCACCATCGCCGCCCCCGCGGCCATGGCGTACACGGCGGTGGCCAGGGACGCGTCCAGGCGGTCGTGCACCCCGGCCCCTCCGGTCACGGCGCCCAGGAACGCCTTGCGGCTGGTACCGACCAGCACCGGGTAGCCGGTTTCGACGAGCGCCCGCAGGTGGCGCAGCAGGGTCAGGTTGTGCTCGGCCAGCTTGCCGAAACCGATGCCCGGGTCGACCCACACCTCCCGCACGCCGGCGGCCACAGCGGCATCGGCCCGCTCCAGCAGGAAGGTGCGTACCTCGTGCACCACGTCCTCATAGCGAGGGTCGAGTTGCATCGTGGCCGGCGCGCCCCGCCGGTGCATGGCCACCCAAGCGGCGCCGGACGCGGCGGCCACGCCGTACAGCGATGCGGAGACGTCGTTCACCAGCGTTGCTCCTACAGCAACCGCGGCCTCGGCCACGGATGCCTTGGTGGTGTCCACCGACACCCGCACCTGGTGCGCCAGTGCCTCGATGACGGGGAGCACCCGCCGCCGCTCCTCGGCCTCGTCCACCGGATCGGCCCCGGGGCGGGTGGACTCGCCGCCAACGTCGACCACGTCGGCCCCCGCCGCCACCATGGCCAGGCCATGGGCCACCGCCGCGTGGGGATCGGCATAGCGGCCACCGTCCGAGAAGGAGTCAGGCGTGACGTTCAAAACGCCCATGACAAGGGGGGGCATCGAGAGCTCAGCGTAGTTCCCGGCACCTCCGAGCCTCTGTGCGTCACGGGCGCTACCAGGGCCGGAGCCGGGCCGGCCAGGTGAGCCAGCGGTAGCGCCGGGCCATCTCGAAGGTGGCGTCGGCGGCGACCTGGGCGACCGTCGTCGACCACGTGGGATAGACGTGGATCAGGCTGGAGACCTCGGCGAGGCGGCCACCCTGGCGGATGACCAGGGCCAGCTCGTGGATCAGCTCGCCGGCGTTGGGCGCCAGCACGTGGGCGCCGAGCAGGTTGCCCTTGCGCCCGCTCACGGCGATGATGCGCCCGAGCACCTGGCCCTCGGCTCGGGCGCGGTCGGAATGTGCCAGATCGGCCTGCCACACCCGCACGCCCTCGCCGTGCTCGTCGCGGGCCTCGGCCTCGGTCTGGCCGGCGTGGGCCAGCTCGGGGTCGGTGAAGGTGCACCAAGGGACGAGATCGCTCACCGTTCCCTTGCCCGGATAGAACATGTCCCGTACGGCCCGCAGCGCCTCGTGGGCTGCGGAATGGGTGAACAGGAACCGGCCGGCCACGTCACCGGCGGCATAGATGCTGGGGACGCTGGACCGCATGCGGTCGTCGACCTCGACGCCCTTCGGCCCCACCCGCACGCCCGCCGCCTCCAGGCCCAGGTCCTCCACGTTGGGACGCCGGCCGACGCCCACGAGCACATCCTCCGCCGCCCACCGAGCCGGAACTCCCCGCTCGGTGCCGTGGACGACCTTGCGCCCGTCTTCCAGCTCGACGCGCTCCACGTCGACCTCGAAGCGGACGTCGACGCCCTCCTCGCGCAACCGGTCGAGGAGCATGCCGACCAGGGCCGGCTCGTCCCGGGGCAGGGCCCGGGCGAACTTCTCCAGGACGGTCACCTTCACGCCGAGGCGGGTGAGGCCCTGGGCCAGCTCGAGTGAGATGGGGCCGGCACCGAGGGCCACGACGCTGGCCGGCGCCCGGTCGAGCTCCCAGATGTTCTCGCTGGTTAGGTAGCCGGCCTCGTCCAGACCGGCGATTGGGAGCGTGGCCGGACGGCTCCCCGTGCAGAGAAGGATGTAGCGCGCCGAAAGGACCCGCCCCTCGACCTCGACTGCCCGTGGCCCGGCCACCCGGGCCTTCCCCGAGATCAGCTCCACACCGAGCGACGCGAAGCGCTCGGGGCTGTCGTCGGTGGCCGCGATCTGGTCCTGCACCGCACGGATGCGCTTCCACACCAGCGAGGTGTCGACCTCGAGGTCGGGCCGCGCCGGCAGGCCCCAGTGGTCGGCGTGGCGAACGTGGTGCGCCATCTTGGCCGACGCCAGCAGTGTCTTGGAAGGTACACATCCGGTCCACAGGCAGTCGCCCCCGACCCGCCCCCGCTCCACCACCGCCACCCTAAGCCCCAGGTGGGCGGCGAACTCCGCCGCCGGCATGCCCCCCGACCCCATGCCGATGATCACCAGGTCGTAGCGGCGGGCCACGGCGTCAGCGGCCGTGGATGAAGGCCATGGCCTCCGCCCGCGTCCGGGCGTCCTCGCGGAACAGGCCCCGGACCGCGGAGGTCACGGTGGTGGCGCCAGGCTTGCGCACGCCCCGCATGGACATGCAAAGGTGCTCGGCCTCTACCACCACGAGCACGCCGCGGGGCTGGAGGGCGCGCTCGAGCGTGTCGGCGATCTCGGTCGTCAGGTTCTCCTGCACCTGGAGGCGACGGGCGTACACGTCGACGAGCCGGGCCAGCTTCGACAGGCCGGTGATGCGACCGGTGTCGTTCGGGACGTAGGCGACGTGCGCCTTTCCCAGGAAGGGCACCATGTGGTGCTCGCAGATCGAGTGGACCGGGATGTCCTTCACGAGGATCATCTCGTCGTGGCCCTGGTCGAAGGTGACGTCGAGGGCGGCGTCGGCGTCCTCGTGCATGCCTCCAAGGATCTCGGCGTACATGGCCGCCACCCGCTCGGGAGTGCGCTGCAGCCCCTCTCGGTCGGGGTCGTCGCCGACCGCCTCGAGGATCTCCCGTACCGCTTTTTCGATGCGGCCCTGGTCGATCTTCATGGCCCGCCCGGGGCCCCAACCCCGGGCTCCTCGCCGAGATGGGGGCCCCATCCCCATCCGGCGCCGTGCCTGCTCATGGCCCGCCCGGGGCCCCAACCCCGGGCTCCTCGCCGAGATGGGGGCCCCATCCCCATCCGGCGCCG
>PJQG01000007.1:0-14374 GCA_002861595.1 Actinomycetota bacterium | reverse complement strand
ACCCGCCGCCACCGGGTCAGCAGGCCGACAGGAATGGCCGGAGGACGGGCCTCTGGGCTCGGCCCGGGATCGGGCGGCGTGGGGCGGGAGCGGGGGGGCGGGGGCGGCTTGGCCGCGCCCGCCCAAGGCGGCAGGTCGCCCAGGATCTCCATCAGCGCCGGTGTGTCCAACGTCTCTTTCTCCATGAGCGCCGCGGCCAGCTTGTCGAGCGTGGCCCGGTGCGTGGTGAGGATGGACAGCGCCTCGTCGTGGGCGTCGTCGATGAGGCCCCGCACCTCGGCATCGATACGGGAGGCGACCTCGTCGGAGTAGTTGGGCTGGTGGCCGAAGTCACGCCCGAGGAAGACCTCCCCGTTCTGCTGGCCGAGCTGCTGGGGCCCGAGGGCGTCGCTCATGCCGTACTGCGTCACCATGGCCCTGGCGATCTCCGTCGCCTTCTCGATGTCATTGGCGGCGCCGGTCGTGATCTCGGAGAAGATCAGCTCCTCCGCGGTTCGTCCGCCGAGGAGCACTCCGAGTTGGTCGCGCAGCTCGGAGCGGCTGACGATGTACTTGTCCTCGGTGGGCAGCGAGAGGGTCCAGCCCAGGGCGCGGCCCCGGGCGACGATCGACACCTTGTGTACGGGGTCGGCATGGGGCAGCACGTGGCCCACCAGCGCGTGGCCGCCCTCGTGGTAGGCGATGACCAGCTTCTCCTTCTCGCTCATCACCCGGGTCTTGCGCTCGGGGCCGCCGATGACGCGGTCGATGGCGTCCTCCAGCTCCAGCATCCCGATGTGCTTGCGGTCGCTGCGAGCCGACAGGAGGGCGGCCTCGTTCATGAGGTTGGCCAGGTCGGCACCCGTGAAGCCCGGCGTGCGGCGAGCCAGGACCTCGAGGTCGATCGCATCCTCCAGAGGCTTGCCCCGGGCGTGCACGGCCAGGATCTTCTTGCGGCCCTCCAGGTCGGGGCGGTCGACCACGATCTGGCGGTCGAAGCGCCCGGGGCGGAGCAGAGCAGGGTCGAGGATGTCGGGACGGTTGGTGGCGGCCAGCAGGATCACGCCGGCCTTGGTGTCGAAGCCGTCCATCTCCACGAGCAGCTGGTTGAGCGTCTGCTCCCGCTCGTCGTGGCCCCCACCCATGCCGGCCCCACGGTGCCGGCCCACGGCGTCGATCTCGTCCATGAAGATGATGGCGGGTGGATTGGCCTTGGCCTGCTGGAACAGGTCCCGCACCCGGCTGGCACCGACGCCGACGAACATCTCCACGAAGTCCGAGCCGGAGATGGAGAAGAAGGGAACGCCCGCCTCGCCGGCAACGGCCTTGGCCAGCAGCGTCTTGCCCGTGCCCGGAGGGCCGTAGAGGAGCACGCCCTTGGGGATCTTGGCGCCGATGGACTGGAACTTGGCCGGCGACTCCAGGAAGTCCTTGATCTCCATGAGCTCGGCGATCGCCTCGTCGGCGCCGGCCACGTCGGCGAAGGTGACCTTGGGCTCGTCCTTGGAGACGAGCCGGGCCTTCGCCTTGCCGAACTGCATCACCTTGCTGCCCCCACCCTGCATCGAGTTGATGATGAAGAGGAACCCGCCGAACAGGAGGAGGATCGGCAGGAAGTTGAGGAGCAGCGAGACCCAGATGTTCTCCTTGGAATCCTTGGACCCGACGTCGACGTTCGCCCCCAGGAGGCGGGTCGTCAGCTCGTCGGCATACTCGGCAGGGAACTTGGCCTCGTACTTCGAGCCGTCGGTGAGCTCGCCCCGCACGTTGTCGGTGCCGACGATCTCGGCGCTACGGACCTTTCCGGCCGCGGCGAGGTCCTGGAACCGGCTCAGCTGCAGCTTGGTCCGCTTGTCACCGCCATCCATGAGGCTGAAGGCGGCCAGCGCCCCGAGCAGGATGATCACGATCCAGAACACCGGGCGACGGAGCAGCTGCTTCACGGCGACAAGAGGCTATCCGCCCGCCGCCCGACAACGGCCTCACGTGGGCGGGTCACTGGCCCATGTACCGGCACACGTAGGGCAGGTTGCGGTAACGCTCGCCGACGTCGAGGCCGTAGCCGACGACGAACTCGGGGGGGATGGTGAAGCCCACATAGCGCAGGTCGGGGTCCGCCTTCTGGAGGCCCTGCTTCACGAGGAGGGCGCAGACCTCGAGGCTCGCCGGGCCGCGCGCCAGCAGGTTGCGCCGAACGTAGGAGAGGGTGAGGCCGCTGTCGACGATGTCCTCCACCAACAGGACGTGACGGTCCGACAGGTCCAGGTCGAGGTCCTTGACGATGCGGACCACGCCGCTGGTCTTGGTCGCACTGCCATAGGAGGACACGGCCATGAAGTCGAACTCCAGGGGTAGCCGGATCGCCCTGGCCAGGTCGCTCATGAACACGAATGCGCCCTTCAGCACCCCCACCAGCAGCGGCGGGCGCCCTTCGTAGTCGGCGGTGACGCGCTGGCCCAGCTCCGCGATCCGCTGCT
Source organism: Actinomycetota bacterium (assembly GCA_002861595.1). Lineage (GTDB taxonomy): Bacteria > Actinomycetota > Acidimicrobiia > Acidimicrobiales. The sequence continues at coordinate 11,918 of PJQG01000007.1, read as the reverse complement.
CGAGCTCCGCCGCAGTGACGACCACCGTGCCGAGATTCGGGTCGGCAATGTGCGCCTCCTCGGCGGCGTCCATCGCCGTGAACCTACTCCGGCCCGGCGTGCAGTCGGCCCCGTGAGCGGCTGACGCGGCGTCCACCTTCGATCTCGCACGCCGTGACGTCGCGCCGGGCAACGGCGAGAACGCGTTCGACGGCGGCGGCGGAGGGCGGATGGTCGCCGCCGGCCAGCAGGGCCCGCAGGGCGCGGCGGGCCAGCGCCGGCGGCGCGGCCGCGATAGCCGAGGCGTCGCCGGCGTCGATCCCCGCCGACAGCTCGTCGAGCAGGTCGGCCTCGTCGCCGAGGAGGGCGGCTTGGCGCACCAGCACGGGCACCACATCCCGCTCGGCGATGGCGCCGAGAAGCGGCAGCAGCTCGTGGCGAACGCGGTTTCGGCGAAAGGCGGGGTCGGCGTTGGAGGGGTCCTGGACGGGCACGAGCCCTTCGGCCGCGCAGAGGGCGTGGGTCTCGGAACGGCGGAGGGCGAGGAGCGGCTTCGTCGGCCCCGGGCGCATACCGGCCAGCCCGTCCAGGCCGGCGCCGCGAACGAGGTTGAGCAGGATCGTCTCCGCCTGGTCGTCGGCCGTGTGCCCGGTGGCGGCGTCGGGCGGAAGGGCGGCCCGGCGGGCGGCCCGGGCCCGCGCCTCCAGGTTGCCTCCGGGGCCGATCTCCGCCCGGACCGAGCGGAACCGGGCCCCGAACCGGGCGGCGGCGGCGGCCACGACGTCGGCCTCGCCAGCCGACTCCGGGCGCAGGCCATGGTCCACGTGCACAGCGGTCACCTCACACCCCGCGGCTGCCGCCAGCACCAGGAGGGCGAGGGAGTCGGCACCTCCGGAGACGGCGCAGACCACCGGTGTGCCCGCCGGCGCGAAGGTGCAGCGCGGGAGAAGGCTGCTGGCCGGCGCCGTGACGTTCATCCGGCAAGAACCGTCGCATACCGACGGTTCTTGCCGCCGAAACGTTCGCTCGGCGGCCCGTTCACCTTCAGCTGGCGGCCGGCATCCCCGACTCCGCCCGCTCGATCCAGCGGGCCGGCTCCTGGATCTCGGAGAGGTCGGGCAGCCATTCCGGGCCCTGCCACACCCGCTCGAAGAGCTCGGGGCCACCGGCCGCCTCGACGGCCTCGATGAAGCGCTCTCCCTGCTCGTACTGCTTCATCTTGGCCTCCAGGCCGATGAGCTGCTGGAGCAGGCGGGCGGGACCGCGCACCTCGGCCCGCCGCTGGTGCAACACGTTGGAGAATCGTGCGGCGCTGGGGATGCGGCCGGCGCCGGCCCGGTCCATGGTCACGTCGCCGTGGCCCTCCAGCAGGCTCATCAACCCCCCGACCTGCTGGAGCATGGCCTGCTGCTCGGGACTGGCCAGGAGGCCGACGATGCCGCCCTCGGCCAGGGGGTTGCGCCCGGCCCGCACCTCGTCGACGGCCTTGCGGAGGGCGTCGAGGAAGCGCCGGGGGTCAGGATCGACGCTGTCGAGCGTGCCCTCCACCAACGACAGGAAGTGCGGCCGCAGCCAGGGGATGCCCGTGAACTGGCAACGGTGGGTGACCTCGTGAAGGGCGAGCCACAGGCGGAACTCCCGGGGGGGAAAGCCGAAGCGCTTCTCCAGGGCGAGGATGTTCGGACCGACGTAGTAGACGATGTCCTGGTCCTCGGGGCGCTCCTCTTCCACCAGGAGAAGGTCGTACTGGCCGAGCACGCGGCTGGACATCCAGCCCAGCATCGTGCCCAGCTGCACCCCGGTGACAGTGCGGCTCACCGGCGCGAGCGGACTGGCGGAGAGACGGGGGCCGAGCTTGTCCGTGAGGGGGCGCAGGAGGCGCCGGAACGACGCGATGTTGGCCCGGACCCAGCCCTGCCGGTCGGTGACCCGAGCCCGGGCCGGGCCGGCCAGCGAGCGCAGCCCTGTGGCCGCGGCCACCAGCTCCTCGGCCTCGGCCGTCAACTCGGTGAAATCCGGCTCGAGCGCGGCGTAGTGGTAAGAGCTGGCCAGCGGCTCCCTGCCGGCCACCCGCACCGCGACCCGTTCGGCCGTCTCCCATGAGATGGGCTCGGGCACCGGCCTACTGCTTCGGGTACTTGTTGCTGGTGACCTTGGAGAGATAGCCGAGGACGGTGGCAACCACGAGGAGCAGGGCGGGGATCAAGATGGCGATGCCGATCCAGTAGTGCCACACCTTGGCGGCGAGGAGGGACTGCATGCCTCGATGCTAACGGCTGGCGGCGCCGGTGCCTCTACGCGATCTTCTTGCCGCGGGTGCGAGGCACGGTCATCGGCTCGTGCTCGTAGCAGTACTTCCCGCTGTTGTACATCGAAAGGCGGGTCTGGCACTCCGGGTCGCGGCACACCCGCCCTCGACCGAAGGACCTCGACGGACGCTCGGTCCCCCCGAAGGGCGTCCCCTTGACGGACTGCTCGCTCACGTCAGGTTCCCAACGCCGGTCAGAGACCGGACATTCCGTCTCGGGGGGGACCGCCTTCGGCGAGACCCCTCGCCTTGAACTCGTGCTGAATGGCCACCGCGATGCGGGAGCGAAGCTCGTCCGGCACCTGGTCGCGACACTTCCGGGCGATGACGGCCCGCAGCTCCGCCTCGAAGTCGAAGGCATCGAGGCACGGGAGGCAGTTGTCGAGATGGCTCTGGATGACCGCCCGCCGATCGTCGTCGAGCTCGCCGTCGAGGAAGTGATAGAGGCGGTGCACCGCCTCTCCACAGTCGCCGACGGGCCCGAGGGGGGGGCCCACGGGGCCGAAGTCGGTCACCCTTCTCGCTCTCCGACAAGGCCGCGGCTCATACCGAGTTCGAACAACGCCTTCTGCAGCGCCCTTCTTCCCCGGTGGAGCCGGCTCATCACCGTTCCGATCGGCACATCGAGGATGGCGGCGATCTCCTTGTAGGAGAATCCCTCGACGTCGGCCAGCAACACGGCCATGCGGAACTGCTCGGGCAGCGCCTCCAGGGCGTCCTTGATGTCACTGTCGGTGAAGGTGTCGAGCACCTCGTCCTCGGCGCTCCGCCCGGCGGCGGCCGCCTCCAGACCTCCGAGGCGGTGGTACAGGAACAGGTCCTCGACATCATCGACGTCGGCCTGTTCCGGACGGCGCTTCTTGGCCCGGTAGGTGTTGATGAAGGTGTTGGTCAGGATCCGGTACAGCCAGGCCTTCAAGTTGGTGCCCTGCTGGAACGTGGCGAACGACCGGTAGGCCTTGAGGTACGTCTCCTGCACCAGGTCCTCCGCGTCGGTCGGGTTGCGGGTCATGCGCAGGGCCGCGCTGTACAGCGAGGGCATGTGCTCCATGGCCTGGTCCACGAACACGGCCTGGTCGTCGAGCGGTGCCGGGTCGGCCACTCAGCCGACGCTAGACGCCGGCTGGATCAGGTGGGGGCCGGGTCGTCGCGCCGACCTCGGCGGCGACGGGTGAACCAGACCAGCGAGCCCGACAGGCACAGGGCGAGGGCGACGGCGGGACCGACGGGGGAGGAACCGGCGTCCCCGTCGGTGGTCTTGTCGATGGTCCCTGCCGCCCGGACGTCAGCGGCGAGGGGGGCGCCCCGGGGGCCCGCCGCAGGAGCTGGTTGGTCGGGAGCGGGAAGGGCGGTGGGGGCGGCCGCCTCGGAGGTGGCCGGGGCGGCCGTGGTCGACGAGGTGGGCATCGACGTGGTCGCCGAGGTGGTGGGTGCCGCGCTCGGCGCCGCCGTGGCCGCCCTGGGCCGGCGTACCGGGGCTGCCGCAGATGTGGCGGCGGCGGTCGGGCCCGGCCCAGCCGTGGCCGCAGTTGCTCCATCGTGCGCCGACGGCGCCGTGCGGATGGTCGTCGATGTCGTGCCACTCGTCCCGTCGCCCGAGCCGCCGGTCGAAGGCGGCGGGCCGGGTGCCTCGTCCGGGATGGTGGTCGTCGTCGTGGGAGCAGGGGCCCTCACCGTGAAGGCGGCCGCCCTCGTGTACGTGTCACCGTCGATCCTGTCGGTGGCCACGATGTCGTAGGTCCCGGGCGGGCTGTCGGGGACGTGCACCGAGGCGTCGAAGTCGGGCCCGTTCGCCACGGCCAGTTGCTGCCCGCTGGCGCTGCCCCACCTCAGCTCCACCGGCTCCGAGGAGAAGTTCCGCCCGCTCACGATGAGCTGTGTACCGACGGGCCCGGAGCTCGGACGGACGTCCTCGATGTACGAGGGGGCTGGGGCGCAGGCCCAGGCGGCCCCGCCGACGGCGAGGACCGCGAGATCGGCGGCGAACACCACTGCTCGTGTCCTTCTCCCGGCCTCCAACACTCAACGCATCAAGGCCGTACCGTACCAGGCACGGTGCGTGGCCGCTCGGGAGCGGAGCTCGAACGCAGCCGTCGCCGGCCTTGCTCTGTCCGATTTCGACGGCAGTACTGACGGGGGGCGTCACGAGGTCGGGCAACCACCCCATCGTGGGCCGCGCCGGTTGTTGCCCGGCGGCGCCCACCCGGGGCACGGCCGCGGCCAGCCCGCGACCGACCGTCACCAGCACGGCGAGCAGGGGCACGGGCGCCCTCCATCGCCCCCGGCCGGCGGGTGCAGCGAGAAAAGGACAGCGAGCGAGCGAGCGAAGCGAAGCGAGCCCGAGGCGGGAATCGAACCCGCGACGTTTCGATTACGAGTCGAACCCTCTGCCGACTGAGGTACTCGGGCGCAGAGGGCAGGGTAGCTGGCGTCCTCAGCCAGGCCTTCAGCCGAGGCGCCCGAGCCGCACCAGGAGGGCTTGGAGGAGGAGGGGGACATTCGGGTTGCGGACCAGGGCCTCGTGGGCCGCAGCCACGGCCTCCAGAGCGGCGAGCGATGCGCCGGGGTGGCGGTCGGAGGACAGACGGTCGCGGTAGGCGCCGGCCAGGGCCGAGAGCCCGAAACGCAGCTCGTCGGTGCGCAGGCGTCGCTCCTCACGCTTGTGCCGGGCCTCCAGCTCCTTGCGCTCGCCGGCCCGCTCGCCGTACAGGCGCGCCCGCTCCACCAGGGCAGCCAGCTCGGCCGCGTGGCGAGCGGCGAGCGGCGCGAGCATCGTCTCCGGCCCAGCCAGCAACTCCTCGGCCAGCACGAAGGCGGTGGCGCCCGTTCCGTCGAGACGGCCGGGCACGGCCCGCCACGCCTCCCGGCGCTGCACGAAACCGGGGTCGGAGGCCAGCAGCCGGGCCCGGTCCATGCGCCCGGCGGAAGCCGCGGCGACGTCGGCCGCCACCGCGGCATTCACTCCTTCGGCGACGAGCGCCTCACGAACGACCTCCTCCGGCACGGGTGGAAAGTCGATGCGCACGCAGCGGCTGGCGATGGTCGACAGCTCGGGCGGAACGTGCTCGGCCAGCACCAGGAAAACGGTCGTGGGCGGTGGCTCCTCGATGGCCTTCAGCAACCGCGGGTACTGCTCGGCGACGAGGTGGAAGTCGACCAGCACCAGCACCTTGCGGGGGGCCTCGACCGGGCTGCGCGAAGCCATCTCCAGGATCGGCCTGATCTCCTCGACGCGCAGGAAGGCCCCGGTACGCTCGAAGAAGCGCACGTCAGGGTGCACGCCGGCCATCACGCGCCCGCAGACCTCGCACTGAGTGCACCCGCCCTCGGCACAGACGAGGGCCGCGGCGAAGGACCGCGCCGCCTCCCGCACGCCCGTGCCCGGCGGTCCTACGAGCAGGTAGGCGTGCACCGGCGCTCGCGCCGCAGCCATCAGGTGGGCGACGGCCCGCTCCTGGCCGACCACTGCGGCGTACAACCCCGGAGCGGTCACCGCGCCGCCTCTCGCTCGAGCATGGGCTCGACGGCGGACCAGACGCGGGCGGCGACCTCCTCGATGCTGCCGGCGGCGTCGACGACGCGCCACCTCTCGGGATCGCCGGCGGCGAGCTCACGGAAGCCGGCCGCCACCCGTTCATGGAAATGACGGGCCTCGCTCTCGAAGCGGTCGGGTGCGACGGGCGCGGTCAGGGCTTGGCCGGGGGGAAGGTGGAGCAGCACCACCGCGTCCGGCCACAACCCCCCCGTCGCCCAGTCGCTCAGCCGGCGGACCTCGGCGAGGTCGAGGCCGCGTCCGTAGCCCTGGTACGCCAGTGACGAGTGAGAGAAGCGATCGGAGACCACGTCGCGGCCGGCGGCCAGCGCCGGTCCGACGACCTCGGCCACGTGCTGGGCCCGGGCCGCAGCCATCAACAGTGCCTCGGCTCGGCCGTCGAGACCGGCGACCTCGGCGTCGAGCAGCAGCGCCCGTACCCGCTCACCTGCGGCCGTCCCCCCCGGCTCCCGGGTGAGCACCGCCCCCAACCGCTCGGCCAAGACGGCGGCCTGCGTCGACTTCCCGCAGGCCTCCCCACCTTCGAAGGCGATCAGGCGCCCTCGGTCGCTCACCCGTCCCGTTCCGTGCCCGTCGTCTTGGTCACCTGCACGAGGGCGCCGGCGACCACGATGATCAGTCCACCCAGCCACAGTGTGAGGCGGACCCCAGGGAGGGCGATGGCGACGCCGCCCAGGGTGACCGAGCGATCGAAGGCACGAGCTGACAGCCGGTCGAGCAACGACGAGAGGATCGGCGCCACGGTGAAGGAGAGCAGCAGGCAGAAGCGCACGAGGGTGTAGAGGGCGGCGAAGATGCGCCCCCGCAGCTCGTCCTCCACGTTGGCTTGGAGGATCGTGAACCCGAGGATGTACACCGAGCCTGCGCACAGACCCATGACGGCCACGAAAGCGAGAGCCGGCGTGAGGCTCGACATCGAGGCGGCCAGCAACAGCGACGCGCCGGCGCCGAAGACGGAGGCCACGAAGATGCGCTCGTGTGGCACCCGCCGCTGCACGACCGACAGGGTGACGACGCCGACCGCCATCCCTGTCCCGAGGGCGGTGAGCAGCAGCCCGAACCCGGCCGTGCCCGCCCCCAGCACGCTGGCCGACATCACCGGGCCCAGCGGCACCACCATGCCGCCGCCGATGAGCCCGGTGCCGAGGCCGAGCATCACCGAGCGCACCACCTTGTTGTGGCGGATGAAGCGCCAGCCGTCGGCCAGCTCCCGGAAGGTCTGGCGCAGGTCGATGGGGCCGCGCTCTTGCCCGTCCTTCTCGGGGCGACGGAGGTTGAGGGTCGAGATCAGCACCGCCGAGGTGAAGAAGGTGAGCACGTCGACGTAGATGGCCACCGTCTCCTGGCTCACCCGGAGGCTCTCCAGAGCGTCGAGTCGACCAAGACCGGACGCCACGCCGGCCAGGACGGCGAACAGGGCCGAGCCGATGGGGAAGGTGCCGTACGCGGCGACCAGGGACAGCGAGTTGGCGTTGGCCAGGAATTCCGGGCGCACGAGGTTGGGCACCGACGCCTCCTTGGCCGGCGACCACATGAGGGTCATGATCTCCAGCAGCAGGGAGGCGAAGAACAGCCCGGGGATCGTGTCCACGAAGGGCAGGCCGAGCAGGACGACGCCGCGGCCGACATCGCAGGAGACCATCACCTTCTTGCGGTCCCAGCGGTCGACGAACACGCCGGCGGCCGGCGCCAGGAAGAACCCGGGCACCAGGCGGGCCGACAGCACGATGCCGATGGCGGCCTCTGGCGACGACCCTCCCACGCGGGCGGCAATGGCGGAGATGGCCAGCAGCCCGACCCAGTCCCCGAGCGAGGACGCGACCTGAGCCAGCCACAGCCGGAAGTAGGCAGGCGAGCCGAACAGCCGCAGGGTCGACGGCTGGCTGGCGGCGTCGACGACATCGGCCGGCAGCACGGGAACGCCCGGTGCTGAGCGGGGCACCTGTACGGTCGGTACGTCGCGGGTGGGCGGCCCCTGCGCCTGCTCGCCGGGAGGTGGAGAACCGGGTCTGGATGGCTCCGCCACAAGCCGGAGGCTAATGGTGGGCGCCGTTTCGACAACGTCTTCAACAGTGCACGACGCCTCGGCGTGGGTTCTTGGCCCAACCGCGCCGCGCCTCGTCAGGAGCGGGTCTTGGCCCGGCCTCCCGTCTTGGCCTTGGCCGCCGCCGGCTTCTTCGCCTTCTTCTTGGGCGCCGGCCCCTTGGCCCGCTTGTCGGCCAGCAGCTCGGCCGCCCGTTGGGGGCTGAGCTCGTCCACCGACTCTCCCCGGGGCACCGTGGCGTTGACCTCGCCGTCGGTGATGTAGGGACCGAAGCGGCCGTCCTTGACCACCATGGGAGCGCCGGTGGCCGGGTCCGCCCCCAGCTCCCGCAAGGGAGCGGCTGGCGCGCCCCGGCCCCTGCGCTCCTTGGGCTTGGCGTAGACGGCGAGCGCCTCCTCGAGGGTGATGGTGAGCAGCTGCTCCTCCGACTCCAGGCTGCGGCTGTCGGTGCCCCGCTTGAGGTAGGGCCCGAAGCGCCCGTTCAGCGCGACGATCTCCTCGTTGGTGGCCGGGTCCACGCCGACGACGCGGGGCAGGGTGAGCAGGGGCAACGCCTCCTCCAGGGTGACGGTCTCGGGCGTCATGGTCTTGAACAGCGACGCCGTGGGTGGCTTCTTCTTCGACTTCGAGGAGGAGTCGACCTCGCCCAACTGCACGTAGGGGCCGAAGCGTCCCGCCTTCACCAGCACCGGAAGCCCCGTGGCCGGGTCGGTGCCCAGGGTGCGGTCGCCGCTTGGCGCCGCCAGCAGCTCCTCGGCCCGCTCAACAGTCAGCTCGTCGGGAGCCAGGTCCTCGGGGATGGACGCTCGCTCGTCGTCACCCCGCTGCAGATAGGGACCGTAGCGCCCCACCCTCACCACGATCTCGCGCCCTTCGCCGTCCACGCCGATGACCGTGGCGCTGACCTCGCGGGGGTCGATCTGGTCGAGGCGCTCGGCGATGAGGGGCTTGAGGCCGGGGCTGCCATTGCCGAAGTAGAAGCGGGACAGCCACGGCACCCGCTCCTGGCGCCGGCCGGCGATCTCGTCGAGGTCGTCCTCCAGGTGGGCGGTGAAGCCGTAGTCCACCAACTGGTTGAAGTGGCGCTCCAGCAGCTTCACGACAGCAAAGGCGGTGAAGGTCGGCACCAGTGCCGCCCCCTTCTTCCAGACGTAGCCCCGCTCCTGGATGGTGGAGATGATGCTGGCGTAGGTGGACGGCCGGCCCACGCCCTTGTCCTCCAACGCCTTCACCAGGGAAGCGTCGGTGTAGCGCGCCGGGGGCTGGGTGGTGTGGCCCTTGGCTTCGAGGCCGGCCAGGTCGAGGGCGTCGCCGACAGCGAGAACGGGAAGGCGCACCTCGCGGTCCTCCAGCTCGGCATCGGGATCATCGGAGCCCTCCACATAGGCCCGGAAGAAGCCGGGGAAGGTGATCACCTTGCCGCTGGTGGCGAACTCGGCGTCCTCGCCCGCCAAAGAGGTGCCCGCCACCCGCACCTGGACGGTGCGGCCCACGGCATCGGCCATCTGGGAGGCGACGGTGCGCTTCCACACCAGCTCGTAGAGGCGCAGGTCGTCGCCTGACAGCTCGTCGGCCACGTTGTCAGGGGTGCGGAAGTCGTCCCCGGCGGGGCGGATGGCCTCGTGCGCCTCTTGGGCGTTCTTCACCTTGCGGGCGTAGCGGCGGGGCTGGTCGGGCACGTAGTCGGGGCCGTAGAGCTCGGTGGCCTGGCGGCGGGCCGCGCTCAGCGCCGTGTCCGACAGGTTCGTGCTGTCGGTGCGCATGTAGGTGATGTAGCCGTTCTCGTAGAGGCGCTGGGCCACCTGCATGGTGCGCTTGGAGTCGAAGCGCAGCTTGCGGCCGGCCTCCTGCTGCAGGGTGGAGGTCATGAACGGCGCGTAGGGCGAGCGCCGGTAGGGCTTCTCCTCCACGGAGCGCACCGCGAAGGCGCTGCCGGAGAGCCGGCCGGCCAGGGCGTGGGCCTCCGGTTCGTCGAGGCGGACGACGTCGGCCGCCGCGGCCTCCTTGAGCCGGCCGTCCTCGGTGAAGTCCTTCCCCGTGGCCAGGCGGCGGCCATCGAGGGCGACCAGGCCGGCGGCGAACGCGGACGCCTCCTTGGCGAAGGTGCCCTCCAGGTCCCACCACCCGGCGGCCCGGAAGCGCATGCGCTCCCGCTCGCGCTCGACGATCATGCGGGTGGCCACGCTCTGCACCCGCCCGGCCGAAAGGCGGGGACGGATGCGCCGCCACAGCACGGGGGAGACCTCGAAGCCGTAGAGGCGGTCGAGCAGCCGGCGGGTCTCCTGGGCGTCGACGAGCGGCATGTCCAGCTCCCGCCACTCCTCGACGGCCCGCTCGATGGCCGGCCGGGTGATCTCGTGGAAGACCATGCGCTTGACCGGCACGCGGGGGGCGAGCACCTCGAGCAGGTGCCAGGCGATGGACTCGCCCTCGCGGTCCTCGTCCGTGGCCAGGTACAGCTCGCTGGCGTCCTTGAGAGCGGCTTTGAGCTTCTTGACCACGTCCTTCTTGCGCTCGGGGATGACGTAGAGGGGCTTGAAGTCGTTGTCCACGTCGATGCCGAGGCGGGCCCAGGGCTCCCCCCGGTAGGCGGCGGGGATCTCGGAGGGATCGCCGGGGAGGTCGCGGACGTGGCCGACGGAGGACTCCACCACGAACCCGGGACCGAGCAGGCCGGCGATGGTCTTGGCCTTGGCGGGTGACTCGACGATGACGAGGGGCTTGGACATGACTCCTACGAGCGTGGGCAGACGGGGCGGGTGCTGTCAAGCCGCGGCCGACGACGGTAGCGTCCCTACGGGTGGACCCCCGGCATCTTCTCGAAACCTTCGGCACCCTCGGCCTCATTCTCATCGTGTTCGCCGAGTCGGGCCTGTTGATCGGCTTCTTCCTCCCCGGCGACTCCCTGCTGTTCACCGCCGGAGTGTTCTGTGCCCGGGGCGACCTCACCCTCGGCGTGGTCCTGGTGGGCGTGTTCCTGGCCGCCGTCGCCGGAGACCAGGTCGGCTACGCCTGCGGCAACAAACTGGGGCCGGCGCTGTTCCGGCGACCGGATTCGCGCTTCTTCAAGCAGGAGTACATCGAGAAGGCCCACAGCTACTTCGAGAAGTACGGGCCGAAGACCATCGTGTTGGCCCGCTTCATCCCCATCGTGCGCACCTTCGCCCCGATCGTGGCCGGTGCCGGCACGATGCCCTACCGGACCTTCGCCCTGTTCAACGTGGTCGGCGGCCTGGTGTGGGGAGTGGGAGTGACCATGCTCGGCTTCCTGCTCGGCGAGGCCATCGACATCGATCGCTACCTCTATCCCGTCATCGGGGTGATCATCGTGGCATCGGTGCTGCCGGTGCTCCTGGAGGTGCGCAAGGCGCGGAAGCAGGGCGGGGCCGACAAAAGCGTCGCCGCCGATTCCTCCCGCTAGCACAGCCGACCGAACCTGTACCGGAAAGCGGCGCCCTGGCGCCGCTTTCCTCACCAAGTTCGGTGGTGGGCGGTCAGGGCTGCGGCTCTCGGCGCCGGCGGCGAGGCCCGGCCAGCTTGGTCTGGGCGTCGCGGAGCTGGGCTCGCAGGTCGGCCTCGTCGTCGCTCAGGTCGAAGATCCACCGCTCGAGGGCGTCGATGGCCAGCTTCTCGGGAGCGTCTCCGTTGGTGACGGCGGCCGAGTTGGCGGGTGGCGCCGGCGTCTGGACTGCTGCCGCGGCCATGGCCGGCGCGTCCCCGCCGATCCCGGTCGACTTGCGCTTGGAGAAGGCGATGGCGAGGCCGAGCGCGACGAGAGCGGCGCCGGCGATGGCGTAGCGGGCGCCGTCGTTGTCCTGGAGGTTGATCACCGCCGGCAGGATGAGCAGCGAGATGAGGTTCATGACCTTGATGAGCGGGTTGAGGGCGGGGCCGGCGGTGTCCTTGAACGGGTCGCCCACGGTGTCGCCGATGACCGCCGCCTTGTGGGCCTCGGAGCCCTTGCCCCCCTCGTGGCCGTCCTCGATGTACTTCTTGGCGTTGTCCCAGGCCCCGCCGGCGTTGGACAAGAAGTT
>PJQG01000067.1:5444-13344 GCA_002861595.1 Actinomycetota bacterium | reverse complement strand
GTCCCCTCGGTTCATTTCTCTGAATGGCCTTCTGGTACCCCGCCCGGTCCGACGACACGCAGCAAGACCAACAGCGATCGATTGGGGCAGACAATGCAAACCAGGAGGAGCCGAACGGGGAACGGGACGAGCCGGGCGGCGCGTGTGGCCGCCGGTGTTGGCCTCGCCTCGGCCCTCCTCGTCGTCAACGCCCCTGCGTCGCGGGGGGCCGAGTGCCCACCGGACCGGCCGCTCTGCCGGCTGTTCTCCACGCCGACGACGGCCCCGGCACCGGCGCCGGCACCCCCACCCGTCCTCACCGTCCCCAGCCTCCCGTCGGTGACCGTGGCCCCGCCGCCCCCTCCGCCGGCCCAGGCACCTCTGCCCCGTTCGGTACCCGAGGCGGCCCAGCGCCTGCTGGACCTGGTCAACGGCGAGCGGGCCAAGGCCGGCCTCGGCCGTCTGACAACCCGGGGCGACGTGGTCGCCGTCGCCCTGGACCACAGCAATCGCATGGCGGTGGCTGGCCAGATCTTCCACAACGACTCCTACTTCTCCGACGCCGTCCGGAAGCTGTTGAACAGCCAGGCCCGCGGCGAGAACGTGGCCCAGAACTCGAGCATCGATGACACCCACACCAGGCTCATGAACAGCCCCGGACACCGCGCCAACATCCTCGATCCCCGGTTCTCGGTCGCCGGCTTCGCTGTCCTGCAAGCGGGCGACGGCCGGTACTTCACCACCCAGAACTTCTTGCAGCCCGCCGCCGCACCGGCCTCGACCGCGCCGGCCTCGGCCGCCCCGGCCGCCGCGCCCGCCACGCCACGCGTACCGGCCAAGCCCACCGCTCCCCGTGCCGTCGCCGCGGCCGCGCCGGCGGCGGTGACGAACGCGACCTCGCCACCCCCAGACACGCCTGTCGGCGAGGCCACGCCGGCCACGACCGGGGCTGACACGGGCGATGCCGTCGACCTGCTTCGCCGCCTGCCCGACCTGGCGGCAACGCCAGCCTCGTCCACCGCACCCGACGTGCCCGGCAGGAAGACCCCCACGACCTGGCTGTCGGCGGCCGTGCTCCTGGCTCTCGTCGCTCTCGGGACCGTCCAGGTCGGCCGGGGTGGGGGGGCAAGGGTGCCCGCCCCGCGTTGACGCCAGCGTCAAACGCGCGCGCTCCGGTGACTTCTCGACCCACCGGGAGCGGTAGGATCGAGTACGTGCATATGGGCGCGCCGCTCGGCAGCTTCGAGGAAGCCCGGCGGCAGGTCGGGGGCGCCGGCGGGCCGGTGGCGGCGCCGTCCCCCAACGACCAGGACGCAGACGAGGCGCGGTGGGACGACCGTCCGGTGCTGGCCGGCGCCCTTCGGGCCCTGTCGTTCCTGCTCCCGCTCGTCGCCTCGCTGACGGCGGCATGGGTGCTGGCGCGGGCCCTCCCCACGCCGGAGTCGCTCGGAGGCCACGTGCTGTGGTGGATGGCCGTGGCCGCCGCCTCACTCCTCTCCCTCATGGCCTTCGATCGGGTGGCCCGGCGCCTGCTGCCGCTGGCCGCGCTGCTGAAGCTGTCGATGGTCTTCCCCGACCGGGCCCCCTCACGGCTCGGCGTCGCCCTCCGCAGCGGCTCCACCAAGCGGCTCCAGGAACGTGCCGTGCACGATCTCCGGGAGGGCAAGCAGGAGCCGGCGGCCGCCGCCCGCACCATCATCACCCTCGCCGCCAGCCTGAACGCCCACGACCGCGGCACTCGGGGCCACTCCGAGCGGGTGCGGGCCTACGCCGACCTCATCGCCGAGGAGCTCGGGCTGGGCCGGGCCGAACGCGACCGGCTGCGCTGGGCCGCCCTCCTGCACGACCTGGGCAAGCTGAGCGTTCCCTCCGGCACCCTCAACGCCCGCGAGGCCCTCACCGACGACGACTGGGCCACCCTGCGCCGGCATCCACTGGAAGGGGCGCGCCTCGCTGCTCCCCTGCGGGGGTGGCTCGGCACCTGGGCCACCGCGATCGAGCAGCACCATGAGCGCTACGACGGCACCGGCTACCCCTACGGACTGTCCGGCGAGCAGCTCAGCCTGGCGGCGCGGATCGTGGCCGTGGCCGACAGCTACGACGCCATGACCTCGGTGCGGTCCTACAGCGCGGGCATTACGCCGGCCGCCGCCCGCCAGGAGCTGGCCCGCAAGGCGGGGACAGACTTCGACCCGGCAGTGGTCCGTGCCTTTCTCAACGTCAGCCTCGGGCGCGTGCGCTGGGTCATGGGCCCCCTTGCCTTCTTCAGCGTCGTGCCCTTCGCTCCCGGCCTCGGTGGCCTGCGCAACGCTGTCATCAGCACCCGGCGCACCGTGGCCCTCGGCACCGCCTCGCTCGTCACCACCACCGGGGTGGTCGCGCCCCAGCTCGACCCGCCGGCGTCTCCGCCTCCGCCGCCGGTGCTCGGCGAACCGGTGGAGCGTTCCCCGTCCCGCATCAGCCGGCCCGCTCCCCCCTTGCGCATCCTCGCGCCGACGCTAGAGGCGGCGTCGGAGCCGGCGCCGACCGAAGCCGCACAGGTCGCTCCCCTCGCCGCACCCGAGGCACCGCCGACCACGACCACGGCCGTGGCTGCGCCCGCCGCCGCGGCGTCACCCACCACGGCGGCGGCGCCGCCGATGCCGAGCGCGCCCTCCGGGCCGGCCGCGGGGGCCCGGCGGGGCACCAACGCCGGCCCGCCGGCAACCAGGGCGCCGAGTCGGGTCGACTCCGCGCCGGCGCCTGAGCCTTCGCCGCCCTCGCCGCCGGCGGCCGAGGACCGGCCCCCTCCGGACTGCGACCGGCACGACAATCGCAACGACGCCGCCCCGGAGTGCCCGCCGCGATGGGGCCACACCGACCAGCGACCGCCGAAGGCGGGCGGCAAGAAAGACGCCACACCCCAACCGAGCTGACCCACGGAGTCCTCCGGCCTCGCTTCGGAGGACAGAGGGTCGGTTTCGGGGGGTCGACCGCAGAGGTTCCGCGCCACACCAGCCGTTCCGAGCCGGCATACGGCGGCCAGAGCCGGGTATGGACCGGCTCGTGGGTTTCCAGCGCGCTCGTCGCCTCAAGGGCGGCGGAGCTTCCACCGAAGCCCCTCTCGTGACCGCAGAAGTGGCGGCCGAGCGCGACAACGAGCGGCGGAGCGCTCACCGTCTCCCCGTCCGCGTGCTCGCGCTGGGGCTGGCCTTCCTCCTCCTGCCCAACCTGGCCATCATCGGGGTCCACCTCCTGGCCCAGCGCTCGAGGCCGGAGCCGTCGGTCTCGCTGCCCATCAAGAACTTCGCCGAGGTCGACGGCCGCCTCTGGCGGGGCGCGGCGCCCGGGGGCGCCGGCTACGAGGCACTCGCCGCCCACGGGGTGGCCACAGTGATCGACCTGCGGGCCGAGGAGGACATCGACGTGGACGAGGCCCGGCTCCGTCGCCTCGGCCTCACCCGGGCTCACCTCCCCCTCCGTGACGGACAGGCACCGTCGCAGGCGCTGGTCGAGCGCTTCCTGGAGACCGTTGAGCACAGCCCCGGCCTCGTCTACGTGCACTGCGGCGCCGGTGTCGGCCGCACCGGCACGATGGCGGCGGCCTACCTGGTGAGCACGGGCCAGGCCACGCCGGCCGAGGCCCTCGAGCGCAACCTGTCGGTCGGCCCCCCGTCGCTGGAGCAGATCGCCTTCAGCGCCGGCCTGAGCGGCTCGGGCGACGGGCGCCGTCCTGCCCCGGTCCTGGTGGCCGTCAGCCGAGCGCTCGATGCGCCCCGCCGCATCTGGACCAACCTGCGGGGCTGATCCTCACCCCACGGCCGGGATCCACCGCCGCTCCCGGTACCACGCCGCGAGCTCGGCCACGTCGGCGGCCAGGTCGGTGTGGACAGGGCGGAAGCCGGTGGCGAGCAGCGCATCGATGCTGAGCCGATTGTTACGGTTGGCCTTGCGCATGAAGCGGAAGCGCTCCTTGGTGAGGATGATGTCGTCGCGCATCCCCTCTGCCACCAGCCGCTCCCACACCTGGCGGCGCTCGTCGTAGGAAGGACCACAGTCGGGGTCGTCGCTGAGCTCGACGGGAAGGCCGAACTCCTTGGCGAGCACGGTGGCGACCTCGATGCTCGTCGGGTACACGCCCGACACCACGTTGTAGGTGTGGCCCACGGCGGCATCGTGCTCGGCGAGGTGCAGGCAGGCCGCGACCACGTCGTCGATGTGGACCAGCCGCTGTTCGATGGGGTTGCTGTGCACGGCGAGCGCCTCCCTGCCGGCGACCCGCTCCAGCGCCACATCGAGGATGGCGCTGGCCAGGAGCTTCACCGCGCCGGGACCGTGCACCGACACCGGCCGCACCACCACGCTCGGCAACCCGGCCCGGGCGAAGCGCCAGACCACCTGCTCCCCGAGCCACTTGGCCTTCCCGTAGCCCCGGCTCGGCTGCGGCTCCACCTCCTCGGTGACCGGCAGGCGCAGCTGGACCTCCTCGCCGTAGACC
The DNA here is from genome assembly GCA_002861595.1 of Actinomycetota bacterium. Classification (GTDB taxonomy): domain Bacteria; phylum Actinomycetota; class Acidimicrobiia; order Acidimicrobiales. The sequence goes on along the minus strand of PJQG01000067.1, from coordinate 8,888 downwards.
GAGGTGGAGCTCATGTGGAGCACCCGGGCCGTGCCCGCCTCGCAGGCCGCGGCCAGGAGGCGCTCGGTGCCCACGACGTTGGAGCGGTGCATCTCCGCCTCGTCCGAGCGCGAGCTGGACGCGCCGGCCAGGTGGAACAGATGCGTCACTCCGTCGAACAGCCCGGCCAGTGAGCCGTCCCCGGCCAGATCGGCCGCCTCGTACTCCACCCCTTCGGGCAGCGACTGGGGGCGGGGACGCCGGCCGCAGGCCCGCACCCTCCACCCGCCGCCTGCCAAAGCGGGAACGAGGTGCGAGGCGATGTACCCGCTGCCTCCGGTGACCAGGGCCGCTCGGTCGGTCATCGGGGTACGATAGACGTCGTGAACGCACCCGACCTGTGTGACGTGTGCGGCAAGAACGTGCCCGCCGGCGAGGGGGTGCGAGCCGAGATGGCGGTCTCGGGAGCGATGTGCCCCACGCCCATGGCGTTCCACGACGAGTGCTACGAGACGGCCCAGGCCCTGTGGCAGCCGGGCGCCGACGACCCCGACTCCACCTGCACGGTGGACCCGCTGTTCCCCGAGACGGCCCAGTGGACCGGGCCGGAAGCGGGCCGCTGAGCTCCGCCGTCCGTCCCGCCACCGACCCCGTCATCGGCTGGCGGTACTGGCACCTCGGCCTCGACCCGGTCCTGCTCGGCGCGGTGACCCAGCGGGGCTTCACCTGGAAGCCGGGCCGGCCCATCCACGCCCGGTGCGTGTCCAGCGGTCACGCCGCACCTGCTCCGGGCTGTGCCTGCGGGGTGTATGCCGGGCGCGACCTGGCCAGCCTGCGCGAGCACGGCTTGTGCCTCCCCGCCGGCGGGCTGGTGGTGGGCGAGGTGGCCTTGTGGGGCCTGGTGGTGACCGAGGAGGACGGCTACCGGGGCGAGCTGGGCTACCCCCGCCGGCTGTCGGTCGTGGAAGAGACGGTCGAGGCCGGCGCCCGCCCGACCGCCATGGAGGCGCTCACCACCGGCTACGGCGTCCCGGTCAGCTCAGTCCGGCGAGCCGACGCCGTGGGGGAGGTGTCCGCCGCCATCGCCGCCTTCCTCGACATGTCCCGCTGATCCCGAAGCTGTGCCGAAGAGCGGCGCCCTGGCGCCGCTTCGCTCACCAAGTTCGGGGGGGTCCCAGGTGAGGCGCCAGGCGCCGGCGGAGTTCCGTCTTACGCGAGCGGGGGCGGCGACCGGGCGGAAGACGCCCGGCTCGGCCTCGTCCCACCGCGCGGCGCGCACGATCGCGGTCGCCCCGTGCTCATCATGGCCCAGCACCTCGAGCACGAAGCCACCGTCCACCAGGGCCATACCCCGCCCCCAGACCTGCACCACCCAGGTGCCCCCGACGGAGGCGGTGGCCCGTACCCCCACGGTGTCCATCTGCCCCTGCAGCGACGCCGGCGCCCCCCGGGGGACCTCCAGGACGGCCGAGGAGATGCGCCGGCACCCCCGCTCTGCCATCCAGAACTTGAGGTGCTCGCGCAGCAGGACCAGCACCTCGGGGCGGATGTGATCGTGGAGAAGGCGGCCGTGTTCGCTGAGCCACGACCAGTGCTTCCAGGCCCGCTCCCAGGTCAGCATCAGGCCCAGCTGGTTGCGGGCCGCCAACTCCCCCGGAGCCAGCAGGGCGGCGGCGGGGCCCAGGCTCGCCTGCACCTGGCGGAATAGCTCGATGGACATGGCCGAGGAGTGCAGGTTGCGCCAGAGCTGGAGCACCTTGAGGCAGGCGGGCAGCTCTCCGCCGAAGGCCAGCATGGCCCGCTCCGAGGCCAGGTCGTGGTCCTCGAGCACCACCTTCCCCTTGCGCCACGTGACCCGGTGCTCGGTGCCACCGCAGGCCACGAGCGCGGTGGCCGGCTTGATGTGGTCACACCAGCGCGTCCGCCCGGCCATGGCCACCTCGCCTCGGCGCCGGCTACGCCGCGTGCTCGACGTCGTCGATGTGGACCACCCGCGCCCACGCCGGCGGCTCCCACGCCCGCCCGCCCCGCGCCGTGCCGCCGCCGATCACCCCCACCACGATCTCCGTGCCCTTTGGCGCCGCCGCCGGCCAGGGCGTCATGCCGTCGGTGAGCACCACCACCACCGACGGCCTCGGCCGCAGCCGGAGGGCGGCCTCCAGGCCCACGGTCATGTCCGTGCCGCCGCCGCCGACCAGGTCGAGGCGAGTGGCGCTGGCCACCCGCTGCACGGTGTGCACGGCGGCGTCGACGGCCAGGACGCGCAGGCGGCCGGCGGCCAGCCCGAGCCCCCGCAGCAGCCCGTCGACCTCGGCCAGCACCTGGCCCAGCTGCTCGGTGGACATGCTGCCCGAGGTGTCGCACAGGACCACGACCTCGGGCACGGGCCGCTCCATGGCCGGCAGGATCACCTTCGGGCTGGCGCCGGCCCGGCGGGAGGGCCGTCGGTAGGTGTAGTCGACTCGTCCGGCCACCGTGCCCACCCCCTTGCGGATCTCCGAGGCCAGGACCTTGCGCCAGTCCACCTTGGGCTCCAGCAGGTCCTCGGCCCAGCGCTTCCAGCTGTTGGACAGCCGGCCCCGACCCTCGCGGAGGTAGGTGAGCACGTTGCTGGCCACCTGGGCCCGCACCATGTGGCGCTCCCCGGGCGGAAGGCCGCCGGGCTCCTCGGCCAGCATCTCCCACGGCCGGGTCATGCCGTCGGCGCCGCTCCCGCAGTCCGCCTCGTCGGCAGTGTCGTGGTGCTCGCAGTGGTAGTACTCCTCGGCCAGGCGGCTCGGCGCCCATCCCAGGCGCTGGGGCAGCACGGGGTTGGACGGCAGGCGCAGGCCGGTGTTGATTAGGTCGTCGTTGATCTCGGCGTCGGCGGCCAGCGACCAGTCCCTCGAGCTCTGGCGGGAGACGCCGAGGCGCCCGGCCCGCCCGGCGTGATCGCGCACCAGATGGCCGGCGTGGTGCACCAGCACGCTCCCCAGCACCTCCACGCTCCACTGGTCCACCAGCTCGGGGTCCACGTACAGCCGCCACGCCTCGTCCACGGTCGCCTTGCCCAGGTCGCGGACGGCGGTGACGGGCGAGGCGAACAGGGCGGCGGCCAGGTAGGGGTGGCGGGAGACGGCCCAGAGGCGGGCCACCGCTAGCTTGCGGCCCTGCTCGGGGCTGAGGACCACCCGAGCCGTGCTCACATCAGCCCGGCGTCGCGCAGGAGCGGGGCGAACAGCTTGACCTCGGGCGGGGCCACAGCACCGGCGGGCCGGCACTGGGCCAGCACCCGGGCGGCCACCGCGGCAACGTCAGGGGTGTGCTCCCCGGCGCGGCCGAGGACGCGCCAGCCGGCCAACCACCGCTCGGGCGTAGGGCGCCCGGCCACCGCCGCGGCCACCGCCGAGAGCACCGCGTAGGTGCGGTCGCCGCGGTTGGGCAGCTCGAAGCCGTCAGGGTCGGCCAGCACCGCCTCGGGGTCGG
>PJQG01000067.1:213-5341 GCA_002861595.1 Actinomycetota bacterium | reverse complement strand
CTGCGCCGCGGCCCACAGCCGGGCGGCCATGTCCCACGTGCGGGGGCTGGGCCAGCCCCGCCCGGCGCGCGCCGCGTCGGTGGGCACCTCGCAGGCCAGCCCGGGCCGCACGGTGATGAAGGCCGACACCAGGGCCCGGGTGTGCTGCAGCCCGGCCTCCCACCCCTCGCGCAGCGCAGGCGGCGTCGGCGGAGGCCAGCCGCCCACCAGCCCCTCGGCGAAGGTGGCCGGCTCGACCGTCCAGTCCAGATGGCAGAAGCGGTTGGCGAGGGGGGCCGAGAGGTCCCACCCGTCGGCTGCCTGCTCGGGCGGGTTGGCCGCCGCCACCACCACCACGTCAGGGGGAAGGGACAGGTCGCCCACCACCCGCTCGAGCACGACGCGCAGCAGGGCGGCCTGCACGGCGGGCGGCGCCGTGGAGATCTCGTCGAGGAACAGCAGCCCGCCGCCGGCGGCAGCCAGGCGCTCGGCCCACCGGGGCGGGGCGAAGTGCACCAAGCCGTCCACCACCACCGGCAGGCCCGAGAAGTCCGAGGGCTCGCGGATGGCGGCGATGACCGTCTCGCAGGACCAGCCCATGGCGTCGGCCAGGGCCCGGATGACGGAGGTCTTGCCGGTGCCCGGGGCGCCCCACAACAGCACCGGAACCCGGGCGGCCACGGCGATCCCCAGTGCCTCCACCGTCGTGTCCTGGCCGCTCACCAACGGCCACCCTAGGTGGGCGGCAGCGTGCGAAGCGGGCGCGGGGGGAAGGAGTCCCCCATGACCGACGAGCCGGCCCGTCCCCGCGCCCAGCCCGCGGCCCCGGTGGACGGGGTCGGGGTGTTCTGTGCCAACTGCCAGGCCCCGCTGCCCCCCGACGCCCGCTTCTGCAATCGGTGCGGGGCGCCCCGCCTGACCCGGGACACCAGCCCCACGCAGGTGCTGCCCGTCACGCGTCCCCTCCCCGGGGCGACCGTGGTCGAGGAGGACGTCCGCGACGATCGTCGCCTGGTGCGCACCCCCCCGCCCGGCACCTGGTGGCCTCTGGCCGCGCTGGGGGCCCTCGGGGCCCTCATCCTGGTCCTGGTGCTGTTCCTCGCCCTCGACGACGATGATGACGACGTGGTCGACCCGGGCACCACGACGACCCTCGTGCCCGGGGCCACGGTGCCGACGTCGGCGCCGCCTCGGGTTCCCGCCCCGGCCACCCAGCCCCCCCAGACGGTCTTCGTGCCTGTGCAGCCCACCCCCACGAGTACGCCGACGACCACGTCGGCGCCGACGACCACGGCAACCACGGCGGCGCCGACGACCACGACCACCACCACCGCAACCACGACGACGACCACGACCACCACCACCGCAGCACCGCTCTCCGGCCTCTAGTCGGCCGCCTCACGGGCGCAGCGTCAGAGGATCGGCAGCCTCTCCGGCTGGGTGGTCGGCGTGGTCGTGGTCGAGGTCGAGGTCGAGGTCGAGGGCTCCGTCGTCGTGGGCGACTCGAAGAAGGTGGTGGTGGTCGTGGGCGGCTCCGTGATCGGGACGCTCTGGCCCGGAAGCGTGCTGCTCGTCGTCGACGTGGCGGTGAGGGGGACGGGCTGCTCGAAGTCCACGGGGGGCACGTCCTTCAGCGCCTCGAGCATGAAGGCCTTCCAGGTCTCGGCCGGGATCGACCCGCCGGTCACCCGCTCCAGCCCCTTGACGTTGCGCAGTGGCACGTTCCCGGTCTTGTCGCCGATCCACACCGCGGTCGACAGCTGCGGCGTGAAGCCGACGAACCAGGCGTTGGCGAACTCCTGGGACGTCCCGGTCTTGCCGGCGGCGGGACGGCCGATGTCGGCCCGGGCCCCGGTGCCGCCGGTGATCACCCCCCGCAGCACGTTGGTGACGTTGTCGGCGATGATCTTCTCGACGACCCGCCTCGGCCGGCGCTTGCGGTTGTCCTCCACGAACTTCCCGTTCGAGGCCTTCGCCCAGAGCACCGGGGTGGGCTCGAGCCGCAGGCCGCCGGTGGAGAAGGTGCCGTAGGCGGAGGCCATGTCGAGCGGCGCCACCTCCTGCGCCCCCAGGGCGTAGCTCGGGCCGTGCACCTGGGGGTTGGCCACCCACGCCGAGGTGATGCCCAGGTTCTTGGCCATCTCCGCCACCTCGGGCACGCCCACGTCGAGGATGACCTGGGCGTACACGGTGTTGTACGACTTGGCCGTGGCCTGCCGGAGGGTGGCGCTGCCGCCCGAGGTCCCCTCGAAGTTCTCGATGACGCAGCCCTTCTCGCCGGTGCAGTTGGGGATCCGGTACTGACTCGGCGCCCGGTACACCTTGGTGTCGAGGATCCCCTTCTTGAACGCGGCGGCGAGCACGAACGGCTTCCACGAAGAGCCCGGCTGGCGCCCGGTGCCGCCACCCTCCACCGTCGTCTTCTTGGCGTCCCAGCACGTCGCCTCGACGTCGACGTCGTCCCGGTCCTCGGCTGTGGGGAAGTGGCACTTCCCCAGAGCCAGGTTGACCTGGCCGTCCTGGGCGTTGAAGTCGCGGCCACCCACCATGGACTTGACGAACCCGGTCTGCGGCTCCACCGAGACCAGGGCCATCTCCAGGGGGGGCTGCGTCCCTTCCAGACCCGCTCGCACCGCCGCTTCGGCGACCCCCTGGAGCCGGGGGTCGATGGTGGTGCGCACCTCGAGCCCGCCCCGGTAGACGGCGTCGCGGCCGTACTTCTTCTCCAGGTAGCGCCGGACGTAGTCCACGAAGTACGGGTGCTTCACGAACGGCTGCTGGGCCGGGTGCACGATGGTCGCGGTGCCGACGGCCACCGGCACGCTGCTCGCCATCCGGAGCCGTTGGCGCATGGCGTCGGCGTGCTCGGCCCGGGAGATGAAGCCCTGCTCCAGCATCTTGTCGAGGACGAGCACACGCTTGGCCTCGGCCTGGCCGGCGTTGGCTCTCGGCTCGTAGCGGCTGGGGGCGGGGATGAGCCCGGCCAGCAGCGCAGACTCCGAAAGGGTGAGCTCGTTCACTGGCTTGTGGAAGTACGTCTCTGCGGCCGCGCCCACGCCGTAGGCCCCCTCGCCCAGGTAGACCGACGACAGGTACTTGAACAGGATCTCCTCCTTGGCCACCTTGCCGGAGAGCTGGCTGGCGAGGATGGCCTCGCGCACCTTGCGGGACAGGGTGCGCTCGGCGCCCGTGTAGGCCAGCTTGACGTACTGCTGGGTGATGGTGGAGCCCCCCTGGCGGTACTCCCGCCCCCGGACGTCGGCGACTAGCGCCCGCACCGTGCCCCGCAGGTCGAGGCCGCCGTGGCGGTAGAAGTTCTTGTCCTCGGCGGCGATGACCGCCTGCTTCAGGTGCTTGGGGATGTCGGCCTTCTTGATCGGCCGGTTCTGCTCGAACTCGCTGAACTGGCCGATCTCCTCGCCGTTGACGTCGTAGACCCGGCTGATCTGGCCCCCTCCCGGCGGCCGGGGGACGGGCAGGGTGTCGGGAACGGGCAGGTTGAACACCGCGATCAGGATGGTCGCCATCACCACGACCGGCACCGCGGCGGCGACGGCCAAGAAGGCGCCGGTGATCCAGCGGAGGGAACGCTCGCCGTCCATGGCCGCCGAGTCTCGCGCACGCCACCGCGGCGGTGGCAGCGCCCCCCCCCCAGCTACGCTCCGCCGGCCTGTGCTGATCCTGCTCCTGTTCGTCTTCCTGATCGTCGTCGTGGGGGTTGTCGCGGGCCTGGCCCAGGCGGGCATGGCGCCCTGGTCCGATCCCGACCGCCGCAGCTCGCGTGGGTCGAGCGACTCGCGGATGCTGGACAACCCCGGTTGCCTGCTCGCGCTGATGGCTGCCTCCGTCGTGTGGTTCGCGGCGTGGGCGGTCGTCCTGGTGCTGTCCCTCGGCTTCCTGCGTTCGGTGATCTGAGGGCTTTCGCGGCAGCGGCGCCCCGATGATGTGACGGTCCTGGAAAACGGCGGCGAACCGGGCTACCCTCCTGGCATCCGGAGGGTGAGCGTGAAGACCGGGGTGGGGTTGTCCGTCACTGCGAGTTTGACGGCTGCGACCATCGTGCTTGCCGGCGCACTGAGCGCCGGAGCGCAGGTCGGCCCCATGCCGACCCTCCCCGGGTCGCCCAGCACCACGACGACCACGCGACCGCCCAGCACGACCACCACTGCCGCGCCGCTCCTCCCGGGCCTCGACCGACAACCGCCGCCACGACCCGTGCCCACCACGGCCGCTCCCCGCCCGGTGCCGGCCAAACCCGCTCCCGCACCTGCACCGCGGCTCGTCGGCGTCCCCGGCAACGGCGCGGGCGACATCGGCGGCATCCCGGCAGGGGTGGGACCGTTCCCCCCCGAGCTGGCCGCGCTCAGCCGGTCGGTCAAGCGAACGGGGCCGCGTAACACGACCGCCCTGGTGGACGCCCTGAGGGAGCTGGAGGGCCTGGGCGTGTCCCGGGACGAGGCCCTGCGCATCGGCATGGGCCAGTTCCCCGTGGGCGGGTACGCCAGCTACTCCCACGACTGGTGGTTCCCCCGCTTCGGCCCGGGCTGGCGCCTGCACATGGGCACGGACATCTTCGCGGCGACGGGCACCCCGGTGCGGGCCCCGGCCAACGGCGTCATCCGCTGGGCCGCCGGCGGGCTCGGTGGCATTGCCGCCTACGTCGTGCAGGGGGACGGCACCTACTACTACCTCGCCCACCTCGACCGCCGCCCCGAGGGCCAGCGAGACGGCCAACCCGTGGAGGTGGGCGACGTCGTCGGCTACGTCGGCACCTCGGGCAATGCCGAGGGGGGGTCGCCCCACCTGCACTTCGAGTACCACCCGGCGGTGAAGCTGGTCACCAAGGGCCGGGGCAAGAAGCAGACCACCGTGGCCGTCCCCCTCAAGGTGCGGCCGGGCACCGTTCTTCCGGCCGTCGACCCCAAGTCCTTCCTGGACCTCTCCCTGCAGCACGCCATGGCCAACGTCGGGAACCTGTTGGCCACCTACCGGGTCAGCCACGACGCAGCCCAGGCTGCCGCCGCCGCGGCGCCGGCCGCACCGGTGGCCGCAGTCGATGTCGTCGCCGCCGGCGCCGGCGCCGGCGCTCTCCTGGGCGGGGTCCAGGCCGCGGCCAAGCTGTCCCCGAGTCAGACGTTGGCCCGGTTCT
>PJQG01000067.1:0-203 GCA_002861595.1 Actinomycetota bacterium | reverse complement strand
GCTCGCCTTCGTGCTCGTCCTGTTGGTGGGCTCGCTCACCCCCGTGCTGGCGCCGAGCGGCGGCGCTTTGCCCGGCCGTCGCCGGGGCCCGCCGCGCCCGGCCGTCGCCGATCCGCCGCCGTCGGCACCTGCTGTGGCGGAACCCGCCGGCACCGAGGCAGTCGGCGCCGGCGGAACCCGCCGGCACCGAGGCAGTCGGCGCC
>PJQG01000006.1 GCA_002861595.1 Actinomycetota bacterium | reverse complement strand
GCCAGGGCCGGTTCTACGGGCTGCGCAACCGGGCCTACGGCACCCAGGTGGTGGCGGGCACCAACCCCAAGAAGGCCGGTACCGACGTGGAGGGCATCCCCGTCTTCGCCACTGTGGGCGAGGCCCGGGAGGCCACCGGCGCCAGCGTGTCGTGCGTGTTCATCCCGGCGCCGGGCGTGCCCGGGGCGGTGCGGGAGGCGGCGGCGGCGGGGATGGAGATGGTGGTCGTCATCACCGAGGGCGTGCCCGCCCACGACCAAGCCCGGTTCTTCAACGAGCTGAAGCGCCACCACCCCGGTACCCGCCTGCTCGGCCCCAACTGCCCGGGGATCATCACGCCGGGGGAGTGCAACATCGGGATCACCGCCGGGGAGATCGCCATGGGGGGAGGCCCGGTGGGCATCGTGAGCCGCTCAGGCACGCTGACCTACCAGGCCCTGTACGAGCTGAAGCAGAAGGGCATCGGGGTCACCACGTGCGTGGGGATCGGCGGCGACCCGGTGCCCGGGACCACCTTCGTCGACTGTCTCGAGGCCTTCGAGGCCGACCCGGCCACGAGGGCGGTGATGCTGATCGGCGAGATCGGCGGGTCGGCCGAGGAGGAGGCAGCGGCCTGTATCGCCCGGGTCGTGACCAAGCCGGTCGTGGCCTACGTGGCCGGCGTGGCCGCCCCGCCGGGGCGCAGGATGGGCCATGCCGGCGCCATCGTGTCCGGCTCCACGGGCACGGCCAAGGCCAAGATCGACGCCCTGGCCTGCGCGGGGGCGAGGGTGGGGATGAACCCGACCGAGGCGGGCGAGCTGATGGCCGAGGTGGTCGCGGCCCTCCGCTGAGCTTCTGGCGTCCACCCTCGCCCCAACACCGGTATGGTCACGTTGACGGGAGGACCTGGCCCTCCCCTCGCTCGACGGTGCCGGTCGCGGCTAGAGCCGTTTGCCCGTGCAGACCACGCGCACGTTGCCGCTCGGCGTCGTAATGACCTTCCCCGTGCCGAGCCGTATCTTGTCGCCGGTGGAGCGGAAGCAGACGAACTCCTCGATGGTCGCCCCTCTGCCTTCGTCCTGACCGGCGGCGAACGCCGGGGGCGCGGACAGCGATATCGTCGCCGCCGCGCCGGTAGCCGCCAAAAACAATCCCAGCCGCCGTCTCCGCATGTGCTCCTCCGATCGGTCGCCCCCGCATGGGGGCCGCAGTGTCGAGGTGCGACGCTACTGGGAGCTGGGGTACGACGTGTCGGTCTCAGTTGGACCGCCGAGAAGGCCGACCAGTTCGTCGAGCGACCGAACGTGGCGGGCACGCCGGCGACCATGGCGGGGTCCGCTCGACTCGCCTGCCGGTGCGGGCGCAGACGGCGGGGCTGTAGCGAGCTTTGCCCCAGCCCTGTCGTTCGAGTGAGTGACCCACGACCCGAACATCAGATCAGCCTGGGTTCAGGTACCGTGGAGCGCTCCCCATGCGGATCGCCGTCGTTGCCCTCTTCGTCATCTCCGTGATCGCCGCCGGCCTGGTCGATGGCCGTGGTGACGGCCCTGCCGTCGTCCCCGCCGCGGCCGGGGCAGCGACAAGGTCGGCGGTGACGGCGCCCGCCGTCGCCAGCACGACGTCGACCACAAGCACCACGGTGGCCGCCGTGGCCGCTCGCTCCACCGTCGTCACCACCTCCCCGCCGGCGCCCTCCACCACCACGGCGCCGAACCCCTTGCCGTCCGCCGGCACGGCCTCCTCGGGCGCCGTGGTCACCCAGCGAGGCCTGGTCCTGCCCCTGCTGCGCCGCGAGGGTGACGGGTTCCTGGTGGAGACGCCGTGCTCGCGTACCGCCGTCGTGCAGGGAAGCGTCGTGCCTCGGGCGACCGTGGTGCTCGACCCGGGGCACGGAGGGACCGAGCCGGGCGCCGTCGGGCCCAACGGCCTGAGCGAGAAGGGCCTCAACCTGGCCGTGGTGAACCACGCCCGGGCAGCCTTGGAGCGGGCGGGCGTGACCACGATGTCGACCCGCACCGGCGACCACCGAGTCACGTTGGCCACGCGGGCCAAGGTGGCCAAGGCCCTCAAGCCCCGAGCCTTCGTGTCGGTCCACCACAACGCCGAGCCCGATGGGCCCCGGGTCGGCCCCGGTACCGAGACGTACTACCAGATCGCCTCGGCTGATTCGAAGAGGCTGTCCGGGCTGATCTACGAGGAAGTGGTGCAGGCGCTGTCCGCCTACACCATCCCGTGGGTGGCGGACACCGATGCCGGCGCCAAGTACCGCACCAACAGGGCCGGGGGCGACTACTACGGGATCCTGCGCCTGAGCCAGGGCGTGCCCGCCGTGCTGGCCGAGCTGGCCTTCGTCTCCAACCCGCCCGAGGCCGAGCTGCTCGTGCGTCCCGACGTGCAGAAGGTGGAGGGCGAAGCCGTAGCCCGTGGCGTCCTGCGCTTCCTGAACACCTCCGACCCCGGCTCCGGCTACACCGAGCCCTACCCCCGTTCCAGCCCCGCCGGCGGGGGCGGCGGCTCCTCGGGCTGCGTCGACCCGCCGCTGTAGCCTCGGCCCGGTGTCGGCCGTGCTGCTCCCCCGGCGGGGCCCCGACCCCGCCTCCTCGCCGAAGGCGGGGCCCCCACCCCCGCCCGGCGCCGTCTCGGGGTCCTGGCGTCGGGGAGCGGGACGATCCTGGAAGCGATCCTCGAGGCGGGGCTTCCCGTCGCCGTCGTCGTGGTCGACCGAGCGTGCCGGGCCATCGAGGTGGCGGAGGGCGCCGGCATCCCCGCTGTCCTCGTCCGTCGGGAGACCTTCGGCGCCGGCTTCGACCGGCTGGCCTACACCCACGCCCTGCTCGACGCCCTCGCCCCCCATGAGGTGAGCCTGGTCGCCATGGCCGGCTTCGGGACGGTGCTGGACAAGCCGCTGTTCGACGCCTACCCCGCCGGGGTCCTCAACACCCACCCCGCCCTGCTGCCCGCCTTCCCGGGCTGGCACGCGGTGGAGGACGCGTTGGCCGCCGGCGTCAAGGTCACCGGCTGCACCGTCCACGTGGCCACCATCGAGGTCGACGCCGGCCCCATCCTGGCCCAGGAGGCCGTCCCCGTCCTGGCCGGCGACACGGTCGCCTCGTTGCACGAGCGCATCAAGGACGTGGAGCGCCGCCTCTACCCCGAGACCATCCGGGAGCTGATCGGACGATGACGACGACCGCGACCACGAAGCGGCGCGCCCTGCTGTCGGTGTACGACAAGACGGGCCTGGAGGCGCTGGCCTCCGGACTGGCGGCGCTCGGCTTCGAGCTCGTCTCCAGTGGGGGCACCTCGCGGGCGCTGGCGGCGGCGGGGATCCCCCACACCGAGGTCGAGGCCGTCACCGGCGCCCCGGAGATGCTGGGCGGGCGGGTCAAGACCCTGCACCCGAGGATCCACGGGGGGATCCTGGCCGATCGCACCAAGCCCGAGCACGACGCCGACCTGGCCGCCCAGGGCATCGCGCCCATCGAGCTGGTGGTCTGCAACCTCTACCCCTTCGGGGCCCAGCCGTCGATCGAGATGATCGACGTGGGCGGCCCCACCATGGTGCGGGCCGCGGCCAAGAACCATGCCTCGGTGGGGGTCGTCGTGGACCCGGCCGACTACGGAGCGGTGCTCGACGAGCTGCGCCGCGACCGCGGGCTGTCCGAGGAGACCCGCCGGCGGCTGGCCCGGGCCGCCTTCGCCCATACCGCGGCCTACGACGCCGCCATCGTGGCCTGGTTCGACGGGGGCGGCGCCGGCGGCGACGCCGAGTTGCTGCCGCCCACCCTCCACCTCGCGCTGGAGCGGGCCGAGCCTCCCCTGCGCTACGGGGAGAACCCCCACCAGCAAGGCGCCCGCTATCGGCGCGTCGGCGAGCCGGGGTGGTGGGACCACGCCGTCCAGCACGGCGGCAAGGCGCTGTCCTACCTCAACCTCTACGACGCCGAGGCGGCGTGGCGCCTCGTCCATGACGTCGGCCAGGAACCGGCCGTGGCCATCATCAAGCACGCCAACCCGTGCGGGCTGGCCGTGGCCCCCGACATCACCGCCGCCTACCGCCTGGCCCATGAGTGCGACCCACGCTCGGCCTTCGGGGGCATCGTGGCCAGCAACCGGACCGTCCCGCTGGCCCTGGCCGAGGCCCTGGCGCCGGTGTTCACCGAGGTCGTGGTCGCGCCGGCCTACGAGCCCGAGGCGCTCGCCGTGCTGCTGTCCAAGAAGAACCTCCGGGTGCTGGAGGCGCAGCCCCCCGACCCCGTCGGGCTGGACCTGCGCCCGCTCGGCGTGGCCTTCCTGGCCCAGGAGCCGCGCCAGTTGCAGCGCACCCGGGCCGAGTGGCGAGTGGTGACCAAGGTCCATCCGACCGACGCGCAGTGGCGCGACGCTGAGCTGGCGTGGCGGGTCGTGGCCCACGTGAAGTCCAACGCCATCGTTCTGGTGGCCGGCGGCCAGGCCGTCGGCATCGGCGCCGGCCAGCAGAACCGGGTGGAGTCGGGCGAGATCGCCGCGGCCAAGGCCGCGGGCCGGGCCAAGGGCGGAGCCTGCGCCAGCGACGCCTTCTACCCCTTCCGCGACGGCGTCGACGCCGCCGTGGGCGCCGGCGTGGCCGTCGTCATCCAGCCCGGCGGCTCGCGGCGCGACGACGAGGTCGTCGCCGCCGCCGACGAGCACGGCATCGCCATGGTCTTCACCGGCGAGCGCCAGTTCCTCCACTGATGGCGCCCATGGCGCAGCTGCTGGACGGCGACGCCTTTCTCGAGGCGGTGAAGACCGAGCTGCGGGGGCGGGTCGAGGCGCTCGTCGAACGGGGGATCACGCCGGGACTCGGCACCATCCTCGTCGGCGACGACCCCAACAGCGCCTCCTACGTCGCCCGCAAGCACCGCAACTGCGAGGAGCTCGGCGTCGCCTCGTTCCACCAGGCGCTGCCGGCTGACGCCGGCCAGGACGCGGTGCACGACGCCATCGTCGCCTTCAACGCCGACCCCGCCGTCGACGCTTTCCTGGTGCAGCTGCCCCTGCCCGCACCGCTGGACGAGGAGGCGGCGCTGCTGAGCGTCGATCCCGACAAGGATGTCGACGGCCTCCACCCCGTCAACCTCGGTCGTCTGGTGATGGGCGTGCCCGCGCCTGTCGCCTGCACGCCGGCCGGGATCCGGGCCCTGCTCGTCCACCACGGCGTGGAGATCGCCGGGCGCCACGTGGTGGTCGTGGGCCGGGGGCTCACCATCGGGCGGCCGCTGGCCCTGCTGCTGGCCCTCAAGCGGCCGGGGGCCAACGCCGCCGTCACCGTCGTGCACACCGGCGTGGCCGATCTCGGCGCCTACACCCGCCAAGCCGACATCCTGGTCGCGGCGGCCGGCGCGCCGTCGATCATCACCGCCGACATGGTGAAGCCGGGGGCGGCGGTGGTCAGCGCCGGCATCACCTGGGAGGGCAGGCGCCTGGTGCCCGACGTGGACGAGTCCGTGGCCGAGGTGGCGGGGTGGATCACCCCCCGGCTCGGCGGCGTGGGGCCGACGACCATTGCCATGCTCCTGCGCAACGCCGTCGACGCCGCCGAACGCCACCAGCGCTGACCGTGCAGGCGGCGTGGTCAGGCCTTCGTCGCCTGCTGCTCCACGGCGAACGACCACAGTTCGGACCCCGAGGCGACCGGGCCCGATGCGCCTTCGGGCTGGGCGTGGCCCTGGCCGAAGGCCATGGAACTGACCCAGGCGTCGAAGGAGGCCTCGTCGCGCCAGCGGGTGTAGACGAGCCAGGTGTCCCGGCCGTCAGTGGGCCGCAGGAGCTGGAACTCCTCGAAGCCGTCGGTCTTCTCCACCTGGCCGGCACGCCGGGCGAAGCGGGCGGCCAGCTCCTCGGCTCGCTCGGCGGGGACGGTGATGGCGTTGATGCGCACGACGGACACAGTCGCGATGTTCGCACACCGGTCCCGTGGCGTACGACTCCCTCGGCTCGATTGCCGCGTCTCGTCACAACAGGTCGGCGAGGGCGACGTCGCGTCGGGGAAGCTCGGGGACAGGTTCAAATGCCGCGCTTCCCGCTTAGGCTCGCCCTTCATGGCCCGGATCGCGGACCTCCTCGCGGTCGGGCCGACGTTCTCCTTCGAGTTCTTCCCGCCCCGGACCGAGGAGGCGGAGCGGGCCCTGGAGCAGGCGCTGGCCGAGCTGGAGCCGCTTCGGCCCTCGTTCGTGTCCGTCACCTACGGCGCCGGCGGCTCGACCCGCGAGCGCACCCACGACATCGTGGCCCGCATCAATCGGGACACCTCGATGACGGCCATGGCCCACCTCACCTGTGCCGGCCACACCAGAGCCGAGCTCACCGAGATCATCACCGGCTACCGGGCCGAGGGGCTGGAGAACATCCTGGCCCTGGCCGGCGATCCCCCGTCCACGACGACAGGTGAACAGCCGCCGCCCGCCGACTTCCGGTATGCCACCGAGCTGGTGGAGCTGGTCCGCTCGCTGGGCCACTTCTGCGTGGGCGTCGCCGCCCACCCCGAGCTGCACCCGAGGTCGGCCGGCGACCGCGCAGCCGACCGCGACCGCCTGGCGGCCAAGCTGGCGGCCGCCGACTTCGCCATCACCCAGTTCTTCTTCACGACCGAGCCCTACCTGCGCATGGTCGAGGAGCTGGCCGACCGGGACGTGACCGCGCCGGTGATCCCCGGCGTCATGCCGGTGACCAATGTCTCGCAGGTGGAGCGCTTTGCCCAGCTGTCGGGCTCGGCCTTCCCCGCCGAGCTGGCCGAGCGCCTGCACGCGGTGGCCGATCGGCCCGACGACGTCCGCCGCATCGGCGTCGAGGTGGCCACGAAGCTGTGTCAGGACCTGCTGGACGCCGGCGTGCCCGGCCTGCACTTCTACACCCTCAACCGCTCCACCGCGACGCGCGAGATCTACGCCAACCTCGGGCTGGGGGCGGATGGAGCGGGTTTGTCGGCAAGAAACCACGCATAACGCAAGCTCCTGCTCACAAGGGCCGGGCCTCGGCCCCGCCGAGCCCGCGGCCGCCTCACTACGATCCCCCGATGGCGCCGGAGAAGATCACCATGGAGGCCGACGGCACCCTGCGGGTGCCCGACGAGCCGATCATTCCCTACATCGAGGGCGACGGCACCGGCATCGACATCTGGCCCGCGGCCCAGGCCGTGCTCGACGCTGCTGCCGCCCGGCACGGCAAGCGCATCGCCTGGCACGAGGTCCTGGCCGGCGAAAAGGCGTTCCGGGAGACCGGCGACTGGCTGCCAGAAGAGACGGTGACCATCTTCCGTGACGAGCTCGTGGGCATCAAGGGCCCCCTCACCACGCCGGTCGGCGGCGGGATCCGCTCCCTCAACGTGGCCCTGCGCCAGATCCTCGACCTCTACGTGTGCCTGCGCCCGGTGCGGTGGTTCCGGGGCGTCCCCTCGCCGGTCAAACACCCCGAGCTGGTGGACATGGTGATCTTCCGGGAGAACACCGAGGACATCTACGCCGGCCTGGAGGTGGAGGAGGGCACGCCGCAGGCCGAGCGTCTCATCGAGCTGCTCCGGGCCGAGTTCGGGTGGGAGGTGAGACCGGACTCGGGCGTGGGGATCAAGCCGGTCTCGGTGACCGGCTCGAAGCGGCTGGTGCGGGCGGCGCTCGAATACGCGGTGGCCAAGGGCCGCAAGAGCGTCACGCTGGTGCACAAGGGCAACATCCAGAAGTTCACCGAGGGCGCCTTCCGCAAGTGGGGCTACGAGCTGGCCAGAGAGGAGTTCGCCGAGGTGGCCGTGGGCTGGGACGACTGCGGGGGCGACCCGGGCGACCGCATCCTGGTCAAGGACACGATCGCCGACATCACGCTCCAACAGGTGCTCACCCGGCCCGAGGAGTTCGACGTCATCGCCACGACCAACCTCAACGGGGACTACCTCTCAGACGCCCTGGCCGCGCAGGTCGGGGGTATCGGCATCGCCCCCGGCGGCAACATCAACTACGTCACCGGCCACGGCATCTTCGAGGCGACCCACGGCACGGCCCCCAAGTACGCCGGCCAGGACAGGGTGAACCCGGGCTCGCTGCTGCTCTCGGGCGTGATGATGTTCGAGCACCTCGGTTGGTCCGAGCCGGCCGCCGACATCCTGGCCGCCCTCGAGGCCACCATCGGCGAGCGCATCGTCACCTACGACTTCGCCCGGCAGATGGAAGGCGCCAAGGAAGTCAAGTGCTCCGAGTTCGCAGCCGCCATCGTGGAGCGCCTGTAGCGGTTCCGGACCGGGAGAAGCTACCGCCTCTGCACAACGCGCTCGGGGACGTACGCGCATCCCCTGCTACGTCAACGGCACCGGGCGTGGCCACTGGCGCGCCAGCCGCCGCTTTCCGAACGGACTACTCGCACCTGAACGGTTCGCCGCCCGTCCTCGGCCCTGTGGACGAAGTCCACCCAGTGCTGGCCCTCGCTCTGAAGGACGGGGACGTAGCCCGAATCCGGAAGGGACCTTTCGTCGATCTCGACGTACTGCTCGAGGGCCTCCTCAGGCGTCCGGTCGGTCTGGACGCCTTCCTTCAGCACGCCGGTCGCCTGATCGCCGTCCACATATTCCGGCCCGGGCGCAGCGCAGTCGAGGGGCGAACCCTGCGCCGACGTTGTCGTGGCCGCCGATACCGTGGTGCTGGGAGACTCCGAAGTGGGGTCGTTGCTGGCCACCTCCTCGTTCGACCCGCATCCCGACGACAGAACCAACATCGCGAGTAGCACACCGACGGGGAGACGACGACCCATCGACCCATGATGCCAGGGGGTCACCCAAGGGATCTCGCGCCGGCCCAGGTGTGCGGTCGGCGCGCGCTGGGGTTCGACAGGCAGGGGATGGTCCGACGCGCCGAGACCTTGAGCTCCCTGTTGAGAGATCGCCCTCCGAAGGCCACAGCGGCGGTGGAACCTTCTCGGCCAGTCGCACATCTAGAGAGATGATGGGCCCCCTCAGGATGGACTGCGCGGTGGGCGACGACGCCGGGCCGCCGCAGGAGCCCGCGGACTTCGACGTTGTGTTTCGCGCTCATCAGGACGGCCTGGTACGTCTGGCCGGCCTGCTCTGCGGGGACGCGAGACAGGCCGAGGACGCCGTGGCGGAGGTCTTTGCCCGTCTCTACCGCCGCTGGCCGCCTGGGACGATCCACAACCTGGACGCCTACCTCCGGCGCGCCATCGTCAATGAGGTCGGCGAGGGATTCCGGCGCCGTGCTCGGGCCACCCGGTTGCTCGCACGCCAGGCAGCACCGTTGACCCAGCCCAGTGGCGACGACGGGGTCGCCGAACGGGACCGGGTCTGGCGAGCGATGCTGCGCCTCCCGCGGCGCCAGCGCGCCGTGCTCGTCCTGCGCTACTTCGACGACGCCAGCGAAGCCCGCGTGGCGGAGATCCTCGCGCTGCCCGTCGGCACGGTGAAGTCCAACGCTGCTCGAGGCCTCGAGCGGCTCCGCCACATCCTTGGAGAGGACGACGATGCCCACTGAGCTGGAGCAGCGCCTGAGAGACAGCCTCGATCATGCCGCCCGCCGGTTCGCACCGCCAGCGGACCTGCGCGACCGAGTCGAAGCCCACGTGGCGTCCCGGCATCGGCACGCCAGACTGCTGGTCGCTGCTGGGGTCGTCGTTGTGCTCGTGGCGACGGGCGGATTGCTCCGCACACTCGAGGGTGGCGACGATCAGCGTGTCGCGGTGGTCCCCAGCGCCCCTGGCGGCGGTGATGCCTGGGTGGCCGCCACTGACCCGGCCCTCAATTGGCACTTCGAGCACCCCCGCGCCTGGATGGTGCAGCGCTTCTTCCGCCAGTGCCGCGTGGCGGCATCCGGCACCATCGTCACCAACCTCGATCGCTCCCTCCACTTCGCCGACGTGCCGAAGGGCTGCACCACGGCGTGGGACCTGTCGGACGTGCCCGGCGACTTCGTCGCCGTGCAGATGAGCCACCTCGTCGGCGGGCCGGCGGTCGCCGGCGATGACGGCGGCGATACACCGTTCCCGCTCTCACTCGACCAGGCCGAGCCCGGGCCCCCGCCACTCGGCGGCCACCCGGCGGTGCCTGCCAGTCGCAGCATCCAAGTGTCGATCGCCGGCGACGGGCGCTACGTCGTGCGGGTGTGGACCGGGCCAGAGGCGAGCCCCGAAGACGTCGAGCGCGCCGAGCGTGTCGTTGCCTCGATCCGTGCCCAGGCGCCTCCCCCCGCACGAGAGGGAGAGGCGCCACTCACGTTGGGCTACGTCCCGTCAGGATTCGGCCTCGTCGAGGACATCGAACATCGCCGACCTGACGACCGCGTGAGGATCTTCACCTGGGCGCGCGAGGATGGCGGTCAGCGCCGGAGCTTCGAGGTACACCGACAGGTCGGCAACCCCTTGGACCTCGTCGCTGAGATCCGCCTCCAGCCCGGTGCCGAGGCGACCACCGTCCAGGGCCACCAGGCCGTCGTCGTGCGCCAGGACCAACAGATCTCACTGTCGTGGCTGGGCCATGACGAGGTGACGCTCTCGGTGTCGAGCGGCGACCTGGGCGAACCCGAGCTGCGCCGCGTCGCTGAGGGGGTGGTCTACCGCGCCGAGCGTGACGACCTCTCGCTCCCGGACGACGCCGCTCCCGTCGACCCCGGGGACGGCAACCGCCGGCTCGGGCCAAAGACGGTGGTGGCGCAGGGGGAGGTCGAGGGGATCGGTTGGCAGCTCCTCGCCTACCGCAGCGATAGCGGGCTGTGCGTGGACCTGCGGTTCGGGCGGGGTGCCGCGGGCGGCTGCGGTCACGGCGTCGGTGCCGGTCGTGCCGTGAGCCTGGGCGTCAGCAGCTACCTGGGCTTTCGGTTCGCTCACGGGGTGGCCCGCAGCGACGTCGCAGCCGTGCGGGTCGAGTTGAGCAACGGGGACACGCTCGACATCGCGACGACGACGGCTCCCGGCTTCGACGTCGCCTTCATCGCCACCCCACTGCCTCGCGATGCAACCGTCGCCTCCATCGTGGCTCGCGACGACCGTGGGAGGGAACTCCAGGAGCTGCCCGGGTGACGTCGCCGGCTCCCGGTGAACCGCGTGCCCCTTCCGTTCCGCACACATCCCGAAGTGCGCTGCGGACCAGCTCGTCCGCCGGTGACGACTGGCAACGTCGCACGGCTTGACGTGCGCCCGGCCGGCGGGGCCCGGGTCGGCGCCTGTTCCTGTACCGGAACCCGGCGCTCTGGCGCCGGATCCCTAACCAAGTACGGGCGGGTGAAAGCGTAAGGTCAGGGTGTGGCAGGAGCGGCCCCCGTGCACGTCGCCGTGACCGGGGCTGCCGGCCAGATCGGCTACGCCCTGTTGTTCCGGGTGGCAGCCGGCGAGCTGTTGGGGCCCGAACGGCCCGTGGTCCTGCGCCTGCTGGAGGTGGAGGCCGCCATGCCGGCGCTCGACGGCGTGCTGATGGAGCTGGAGGACTGCGCCTTCCCGCTGCTCGTCGACGTGGTCGCGACCTCCGACCCCAAGCACGCCTTCGACGGCGCCTCGTGGGCCCTGCTGGTCGGTTCCGTGCCCCGCCGGCCGGGCATGGAGCGCAGCGACCTGCTGGCTGTCAACGCCGGGATCTTCAAGACTCAGGGTGAGGCCATCGCCGCGGCAGCGGCCGACGACGTGCGGGTCCTCGTCGTCGGCAACCCCTGCAACACGAACTGCCTGATCGCCAGGTCCAACGGCCGCGACGTGCCCCTCGACCGCTGGTTCGCCATGACCCGCCTCGACCAGAACCGCGCCCGCTCGCTGCTGGCGGCCAAGGCCGGCGTGGCTGTGTCCGAGGTGGCCAACGTCGCCATCTGGGGCAACCACTCGGCCACCCAGTACCCGGACTTCCAGAACGCCACCATCGGCGGGCGGCCGGCCGGCGACGTCATCGCCGACCCCGTCTGGCTGCGCGAGGCCTTCATCACCGCCGTGCAGGGGCGGGGCGCAGCGGTCCTGGCCGCCCGGGGCACCTCCTCGGCCGCTTCGGCGGCCAGTGCCGTGATCGACTCGGTGCGCAGCATCCGCGAGGTGACGCGGCCGTCCGACAACGCCGCTCTGGCCGTGGTGAGCCGTGGCGAGTACGGCGTTCCCGAGGGGCTCCAGTTCGGGTTCCCCGTCCGCAGCGACGGCGGCACGTGGTCGGTGGCCCAGGGATTTCGCCTGGACGACTTCGCCAAGCAGCGCCTGCAGGTCACCATCGAGGAGCTCCTTGCCGAGCGCGACGGCGTGAGCGACTTGCTGCCATGAGGATCGCCACCACCACCACCACCACAAGTTGGGTGCAGCCGTCGCCGTTGGGGCCGCTGTCCATCACCACCACGCCGGCCGGCGTGCGCAGCGTCTGGTTCGCGGGGACGGGCCACGAGTCAGGGCCGCCCGACACTGTCGTGGCCCAGGCGTTCGGCGAGTACTTCTCCGGAGACCTCCAGGCGCTCGACTCGTTGCCGGTCGACCTCGACGGCCGTACGGACTTCGGCCGGGCCGTGCTCGTGGCCCTGCGCGCCCTCGGCTCGTCACGGCTGACCTCCTACGGCGAGCTGGCCGCGGCCATCGGTCGTCCCGCGGCGGCACGGGCCGTGGGCCGAGCCGTCGGCGCCAACCCCGTTCCCGTCGTTATCCCGTGCCACCGCGTGCTGGCCGCCGGCGGCTCCCTCGGCGGCTACTCAGGCGGGCTCGACACCAAGCGTTGGCTCCTCGCCCACGAGGGCTGGTTGCCTCAGCCGACGGTCGTCGCGTCCGGGACGCCGGCGCCCACCCGGCCCAGGTAGGCCAGCTTGCGCTCGATGGCCGACTCCCAGGCCTGCAGGTCGGCCTCGAAGCGGGCGCGGTCACCGTCCTCGTAGGCGTGCTCCAGGTCGTCGAAGGCGGCATCTTCGGCGTCGAGCAGTTCCCGGTACCGCCGTAGGAAGTGCTCGTCGATCACCCCGGTCAGCGTCACTGTCTCCCCCTTCTGTCACTCGTCGGCGAGTGCGGGGAGCGTAGCGCTACAACACGCAGCTCGGCATGCCGTTGGCCTTGGAGAACAGGTAGACGCGCCGGGTGAGCGGGTCGCCGTCCCGGGCCGCTCGGGCGGGCGCGTCGTTGTCACCCCGCCGCAGCGCCGCGCTGTACCGACGCCCGACGGCAAGGTAGGCGTCCCAGTCGTCCAGCCATCGCTCGACGCGCCCCTGGTCGGCGGCGGCGACGGGCAGGGCCCGGAGCCGGGCCACGAGCTTCTCGAGGCCGTTGGCCGTGCGCTCCACCTTCTCGGCCACCAGCGCGGCTTCGTCCTTGGTCCGCTCGCCCAGCTGCGGACGCTGCGCCCGCAGCTCGGGGAGGGCCCGCTTGCACTCGGCTTCGGCCCGGCGGGTGTAGGAGACGTCGGTCACGCTGCGGGGTGGGATGCGGGGGCCGCGGCTGAGGCCGGCCACGACCAGGGCGAAGACCCCGAGGGACACGACCACCGCCCCGACGACCAGCCACCGGCGTGGAGCTCGGGCTGGCGCGCCCGGGCCCGGGGTGGGGCCGCCGCCGGGGCCTGGGTTG
>PJQG01000025.1 GCA_002861595.1 Actinomycetota bacterium | reverse complement strand
GTCGCCGGGCAGCGGCCGGCCGGCGCCGTCGGTGTCCTCGCCGGCGGCCCACGCCCGGAGCATCTGGGGCCGGTGCACCCCGTAGCGGTCGTAGAGATCCGCGACATGGCGGACGCTGGCGAACCGGCGCCTGCGCCTGCCGTCGTGGGCGTCGGGCCCGTCTCCCCCCAGGTGGGCGGCCAGGGGCGCCAGCCACTGCTCGGCCAGGGACACGTCCACCACGTCGAGCAGCGGCCACACCGAACGCTCCGGCAGCCAGGGGTCGGCCTGGCTCTCAACGCCGGTGGCTCCGGCGACGGCTCCGCTGACGAGCCGGCCGGGGAACGGGAAGTCCATGTTGGCGCACACGCCGTCCGAGCGGCCGGGTGTCACGCCGAGCCGAAGCGACAGGCGTTGCGTCAGCCAGCGCTCCACCCCCCGTGTGGGCACGGCGACGACCTCCGTCTGCATGGGGTCGTCGAAGGGCTCGGACAGAATGGCGCCGAGGCCCTCGACGAGGCCGTCCGCCCGCTCTGCTCGGTGGATGTGCAGCACGCCTTGGTCACCTCCCCGCTCCGGCAACCATACCGAGGGGGTGTGACGCCGACTCAGATGGCCTGTCTCAGTGCGCGCCGCCGAGGGGAGCTTCAACGGCGGCATCTTCGCCTTTGGGGACGTCTCCTTCCGGGGACCGTTCGGTGCGTCCCCCCGGCCGCACCGATCACCGCAGCGGCGGCGCTCTGAGCCTCCCCGCAACCGCGCCTGCCTCTACCCGCGCACCGTTTGTTCCGTTCACCGGGCGGGTAGTCGCGATGGGTCGCGCCGCACACGGCGGCGCGCAAGGAGCGGCGCATGACCGACACCAACCCCCGAGAGAGCCTGGACGCCGAGGGCATCCCGGACAGCGATTTCCCCCCCGGCCGGGACATCGAGACCGAGGAGGAGACAATCATGGCTCCCCGTGACCACCCCATCGCCGCCGGCGGGGACCCTGCCTACGCGGTCACCGCGGCCGAGGAGCGGGCCCGGGAGTCAGTGGCGGAGCGGGCGGACCGAGAGCTGCCCGACTTCGGCGAGCCGGGCGGCCCCGGCGCCGGCGCCGACGATTGACGTTCTCCCAGCAGGCCTCCCGCCTCGAACGCCCGCGAGTCGTCTTGGCAGTCCAACCTATCAGCGCCGTAGTCTGAGCAGCCACTATTTGCCTGCGCGTCCTCGTTCAGGTCGCTACAGCAAGACAAGGAGGGACAACGTCTGATGTCGAGTTGCGCACGGTTGCTGGCCTGCAGCGTGGGCCTCCTCATGACATCGCTCGCCGTCGGTGTGCCGGCGGCCGGGCAGGGAACGCGGCCACGCACGGTCACGGTCGCCATCAAGGGCTTCGAGAACAACATCACCCCGTTCACCGTCGGGTTCGGCGCCAACCCCGCCACCAACGACATCCAGCACCTGGTCTACGACTCGCTGTTCTGGTCCCAGGTGAAGGCCGACCCGGAACCGTGGCTGGCCGAGCGGGCGGAGTCGTCCGAGGGCGGCCGGGTGTGGACCGTCACCCTGCGCGACGACGTCGCCTGGCAGGACGGCAAGCCGTTCACCGCCGCTGACGTGGCCTTCAGCTACGACTACTACAAGAGCCAGGCAGGCGCCTCCGGCCGCTACGCCCATCACGTCTTCGACGTGCCCGCCTTCGAGCGATCGGAGATCGTCGACGACACGACGATCAAGCTGTTCTTCTCGTCGCCCGCACCGCAGTTCAAGATCATGCCCGGCGGCGACCTTCCGATCATCGCCAAGCACGTGTACGAGGGGGTCAGCGAGCCGGCCAAGATGACGACGAACCTGCCGGTCGGCACCGGGCCGTT
Organism: Actinomycetota bacterium; assembly: GCA_002861595.1. GTDB lineage: Bacteria > Actinomycetota > Acidimicrobiia > Acidimicrobiales. Next base: position 11,651 of record PJQG01000025.1, on the reverse strand, counting down.
CAAGCTGGTGGAGATCGTGCCCGACCAGCGCTACCGCTTCGAGGCCAACAAGGGCTACTTCAAGGGCGAACCGCTGGTCGATCGCCTCGAGCTGGTCGTGATCAAGGATCCCGCGTCTGCGTTCACCGCCCTGCGTACGGGCGACGTGGACATGGTGGAGCGCAACGTGCCACCCGAGCTGGTCGAGCAGCTCCGCGGCACCCGGGGCATCGCCGTCGCCGAGAGCACTCGCTTCGAGTCCAGCCAGCTCTACTTCAACGCCCGGAAGGCCCCCCTCTCCGACCCCAAGCTGCGCAAGGCGATCACCATGGGCGTCGACCTCGACGCCCTGGTCGAGACGGTCCTGCTCGGGAACGCCCGACCCGGGCGCGACAGCTATCTCCATCCCGACTCGCCCTGGGCGGTGGAGGAGGCGGAGCACGACCACGACCCGGCGGCAGCAGCCAAGCTGCTCGACGGCGCCGGGTACACGGGCAGGGACCCCGACGGCGTCCGCAAGGCACCGGGGGGAGGCCGACTGGAGTTCTCGGTGCTGGTCTCGTCGTTCGAGCCCCAGGAGATCCGGGCCATGCAGCTGGTGACGAGCCAGCTGCAGCCGCTCGGCGTGAAGCTCAACCTGGAGACCCTGGACCCGGCGACGCTCCGACAGCGCCGGACGGCGCCACCGGGCGAGATCCCCGCCTACGACGCCTACGTGTCGAACCTCGAGTCGCACGCCCACGTGGATCCCGACGCCCTCTACTACTTCTTCCACTCCCCCGGGAAGAAAGGCTTCGGAGGATCGATCACCGGCTACAGCAACTCGGCGTACGACCAGCTCGTGGAGCAGGCCGCGGTGGCAGCCGCGCCTGAGCGGCGCAGGCTCCTGGCCGAGGCACAGGAAACACTCGCGGCCGAGACGCCGCTGCTCGTGCTGTGGTACCCCGACGGCCTCTGGGCCTACCGCGCCGATGCCTACGACGCCTGGGCCGGCGACCGCGGCCACGGCATCTTCACCAAGCGCAGCTTCCTTCCTGGGTACGAGGAGCTGGCAGTGCAGGAGGCGGCCCAGTCGGGCGCGGCCGGGGCGGGGAACGGCGACGAGGGTGACGACGGGATCGGCGCCCTGCCCATCGTGGTCGGCGCCGCCGTCGTCGCCGTCCTCGTCGCGCTGGTCCTCGCCCGGAGGCGCCCGCCCGCCGAGGACGAGTGACGGGTGGCGCGGCACCTCCTTCGCACCTCGCTGCAGTACGGAGCCGTCCTCTTCGCCGCCATCGTCCTCAACTTCGCGCTGCCCCGGCTGGCGCCGGGCGACGCCATCGACTATCTCCTGCCCCCGGAGCAGGCCGGGGCGCTGACGCCGGAGCAGCGCACCGCGGTGCTCGACCGGTTCGGGCTCGACGACGCCGTGCCCGAACAGTTCCGGCGCTATGTCACAGGAATCGCCCGTGGAGACCTGCTCGTGTCCGTCCGCTTCGGCCGGCCGGTCACGTCGCTGCTGCGCGAGCGCGTCGGGTGGACGTTGCTGCTCGTCGGTGGGGCGTTGGCCCTGTCGACGCTGATCGGTGCCGCCCTCGGGTTCCGCTCGGCGTGGCGGCGGGGCACCAGGGCCGACACCGGCACGCTCGGCGCCGTGATGTTCCTCGACGCCCTCCCGCCGTTCTTCGTCGGCATGATGCTCCTTCTCGCCTTCTCGGTGGGGCTCGGGTGGTTCCCGAGCTATGGCGCAGTGTCGGCCACTGACGAGCAGGGACTTCAGCTGGTGCTCGAGGTGCTCAAGAGGGCCGTCCTGCCAATGGCGACGCTCACCGTCGCCGGGCTGGGCCCGATGTACCTCATCGCCCGCTCCGCGCTCGTGTCTGAGCTGCAGGAGGACTACGTGCTGATGGCGGAAGCCAAGGGGTTGTCGGACCGCCAGGTCCGGCGCCACGCCGCTCGCAACGCCCTGTTGCCGGTGTCGACCGTGGCCCTGGTGGGCCTCGGCACCCTGGTGGGCGGCGCTGCGGTCGTCGAGAGCGTCTTCTCCTACCCGGGTCTCGGTCGCCTGATCTACGAGAGCGTCCTCGCTCGTGACTACCCGGTCCTCCAGGGCGCGTTCTTGTTGCTGATCGTCACCATCGTGATCGCCAACCTCCTCAACGACCTCGCCTACCCGCTCCTCGATCCCCGGGTCCGGAAGCGGCGGAGCTGATGACCCTCGCCGAGGTCGACCCCCAGCGCGCCACCGCCGGGACCGGGCGTGGTCCTGGCCCCTCCGAGGTGGCCGACCGCCTCCGGCGAGGACGGGCGCCACGCGGAGCCGGGCGCACCATGGCCATCATCGGGGCCGGTCTGGTCGCGGCCTGCGTGCTCGTCGCCCTCCTCGCGCCGTGGATCGCGATCCACAGCCCGACCGAGCCGTCCGGCACGCCGTTCGCCCGGCCATCGTCCGCCCACCCCCTCGGCACCAACGACGTCGGTCAGGACCTGTTCGCCCAGCTGGTGTTCGGCGCCCGGGTATCGCTGGTCATCGGGCTCGGAGCGGCCGCCGTGGCGCTCGTCGTGGGGGGGCTGGTCGCCGTGGTCGCCGGCTACTACCGGGGGCCGATCGAAGCGGTCCTCATGCGCCTGGTCGACCTCATGCTCGGGTTCCCGTTCCTCGTCCTGGTCATCGTCCTCGCCGCCTTCTTCGGGCGGGGGCTGTGGACCACGATCGCGGTGATCGCAACCGTGCTCTGGGCAAGGCCGGCGCGGATCCTTCGCTCCCAGGTCCTGAAGCTCCGCGAGCTCGACCATGTCGTCGCCGCCCGCGCCATGGGCGCATCGGGCCTGTGGGTGATGGGCCGCCACATCCTGCCCCGCATCGCTCCCCTCGGCGCCGCCCAGTTCGTCCGGGCCGCCAACGTGGCCGTGACCCTGGAGGCGTCCCTCGCATTCTTGGGCCTCGGCGACGCCAACCGCCTCAGTTGGGGGACGATGCTGTACTTCGCCAACGCCCGCAGCGCCTTCCTCACCGACGCCTGGCGCTGGTGGGTCGCTCCCGCCGGGCTGGCGCTGACGACGGTGATCCTCGGCCTGGCGTTCCTCAGCTATGCCATCGAGGAGTGGGCCGACCCCCGGCTGCGCCGCCCCGCCCCGCGACCGGTGCGTCGCCGGGCGCTCCCGCCGCTGGCGGAGTCAGCCGAGGATGCGCCGGCCCTGGAGCTCTCGGGCCTCGTGGTGGACTACCGGCTCGCCGGGTCGGCGATCCGGGCGGTCGACGAAGTCGACCTGGTGGTGCACCGAGGGCGCATCCTCGGCCTGGTTGGCGAGTCCGGCAGCGGCAAGACCACGATCGCCCTGACGGTGGCCGGCGTCCTGCGACCTCCGGCCCGCGTGGTGGCCGGCACCCTGGCACTGGCCGGCCGGGAGCTCGGTCGGCCGGCGAGACCTGTCGTCGCGCCGTTCCGAGGTCGCCAGGTGGCACTGGTACCCCAGGCCGCCATGAACGCGTTGAACCCCGCCTATCCCGTGCTCGCCCAGCTGGTCGAGGCCGCTCGGCTGACGCGGGGGGCAGCGGAGGCGACCACCCGGGCCACCGAGTTGCTCGAACGGGTCGGTCTCCCGGCGTCTCGTCACCGGTCCTTCCCTCACGAGCTCTCGGGAGGGATGCGCCAGCGGGCGGTCATCGCCATGGCGCTGGTGAACGACCCGGCGCTCCTGGTCGCCGACGAGCCGGCCAGCGGTCTCGACGTGGTGACCCGAGCGCAGGTGCTGAAGCTGCTGCTCGAGCTGCGGGACCAGATGCACCTCGGGGTGCTGCTCGTGTCACACGACCTGCCCACAATCTCCCGCCTGGCCGACGACCTGGCCGTCATGTACGCCGGGCGGATCGTCGAGAGGGGGCCGGCGGCCCAGGTGTCCTCGTCCCCCAAGCACCCCTACACCCGGGCGCTGTTCAGCGCCTTCCCGGCGTTGCACGGAGAGCGGCGACCACTCGCATCGCTCCCGGGCGAGGTGCCGGACCTCACCCGCGTGCCGGAGGGCTGCCGTTTCGGCCCGCGATGCCCGGACGCGGTCGAGGAGTGCCGGACCGGCGACCCGGCTCTCGAGGACGTCGGCAGCGGGGGCCACGAGGTGGCCTGCCTCCTGCGGAGGACGCCATGACCGCACTCCTCCAGCTCGAGTCGGTCACCAAGTGCTTCCGGTCGCGTCGTGGCCTGCGATCCTCCACCGAAGTCGTGGCCGTCGACGACGTCTCGCTGTCGGTCGATGACGCGGAGGTGGTTGCCCTCGTCGGCGAGAGCGGGGCCGGCAAGAGCACGCTGGGGCGGCTGATACTCGGCCTCGAGCGAGCCGACGCCGGGGTCGTCCGCTTCGAGGGTCGCGACCTGGCCCGCTTGTCGCGTCGCGAGCTTCGTGCCACCCGCCAGCGGATGCACCTGGTGCTCCAGGACCCCTACCAGTCGCTGCACCCGGGCATGCGGGTCGCGGAGCTCGTGGCCGAGCCCCTCCGGTTACGCGGCGACGGCCAGAGCGAACGGGTCGCAGCCGCGAACGAAGCCCTCGAGCAGGTCGCGCTCAAGCCCGCCGCCGACTTCGCCCGGCGCTTCGCCCACCAGCTCTCCGGCGGCCAGCGCCAACGGGTGGCGCTGGCCAGGGCGATGGTGGCACGACCCCGGCTGGTCATCGCCGACGAGCCCACCTCCATGCTCGACGCCTCGCTGTGCGCCGGGATCCTGGAGCTGATCATGGGCATGCGGGACCGGTTCGGGACCGCCTTCGTGTACATCACCCACGACCTGGCCGTGGCCAGGTGGGTGTCGGACCGCATGGTGGTGATGCGCGACGGCCGGGTCGTCGAGGCCGGCCCGAGTGACGAACTGGTGCGCAACCCCCGGCACGGCTACACGCAGCTGCTCCTCGCCGCCAGCGAGGGGGAGCTCGACCGGGTCCCGACATGAGATGAGGAGGAAAGATGACCAGGAAGAAGCTGATCTTCTTCGCCAGCGCCGACCCGGCGCAGAACCCGGGGCCGTCACGGTCGGCCTACCACTTCGCCGAGGTCGCGGCCGCCGCCGGACTCGAGGCTGAGGTACGCCTCGCCGGCGATGCGGTGCGGCTCGCCCTACCGGAGGCGATCGCGTCGAACCCTCAGGGCGACGAGCTGCGGACCAAGATCAAGAGCGCCGTCGACGGGCCCTTCCTCGTGTCGCTCTGACCGGGGTGCGTCGACACCCGTGAGGTGTCGTCCGAGCAGATCGAGGGCATCGGCGGCGTGCAGCGCCCCCTGGGCGAGATCCTCACCGAGGTGGCCGAGGGCCGCTCCCACCTACTCTACATGGGCTGACCGCCGGTTGGCTTCCCGAAAAAAGGGGAATTTCGTTCTTCGCGGCCACAACTCGGCGGGTTCGGCTCTCAGGGCGAACACCGGGTGACATATGTGTTCGGCGCGCACACGGGCGCGGCGCATGCATTAGCATGGCCCGACACAACGACCTTTGGAGGTGACCGGTGGGCCTACGTGATCGGCTGGGCGGAGGACGGAAGAGTCAAGGGACAGGAAACCCCTCTCAGTCAGAGGCCAAGCCTGAGGCGAAGCGGGGCAGGGGGCGCATGTGCATGTACGGCCATGTGGTGCCCAGGGGCAAGAAGATGTGCGAGCACCGCCACTGGGTGGGCTGACCAGGCCGCCTCGTAGAGGCGGCCTCACCCCCGGAGAGCCTGCTTCAGCTCCTCCGTCGTCGCCCCCGCCTCCTGCAGGCGGGCTACGAGGTCCTTGAGCTGAACCTGCAGGCGGTCGATCTCCGCCTTGGTCTGCTTCAACTCGGCGAGCAGCTCCTCGTCAAGGGTCATGGCGACGACGGTAGTCGCACCCCTCATCGCAGGGTGGTGCGTCACGACCTGGATCTTGGTCGACCCGAACCATTGAGGCTTCCAGTTCCCTGCCGCCTCACCTGTGGTTAGTGTTGTTGCTTGGCCCAAAAGGTTCTTTCGTGGGAGAAGAGGAGAACCGGCATAGCGTGTCTTTGTGCCTAGCCGCGAAACCGTGAACCGGCAGAGGTGGGATGTGAAACGGCACGCGTGGGGGATCCTGGCGACGCTCGGCGCACTCGCCGCGATCGCGCACTTCCTGGTGCCCTCCGGTGCGCCGAGAGGGATGCTGTACCTGGGACTCGCCGTGTGCGGGGTCGTCGCTGTCCTGGTCGGCGTCCGGTGGCACCGGCCGGACTATTCCACGCCGTGGTATCTGTTCGCGGCCGGCCTGTCGCTGTTCCTCGTCGGCGACGGTTTGTTCTATTTCTACAAGCTCGTTCACCACCACGAGCGACCCTTCCCATCGGCGGCGGACGCCTTCTACCTGTCGAGCTACCCGTTCCTGGCGGCGGGCCTGCTTCTGCTCATCCGCCGCCGCGACCCCGGTCGGGACCGGACCAGCCTCATCGATGCCGCCATCGTGTCCACCGGGATGGGGCTGCTCTCGTGGGTCTACCTGCTTGTTCCCTCCTTCGCCGGCACCGATCGGCCCCTCCTCGAGCGGTTGACGGCGGTGGCGTACCCACTGATGGACATCCTCCTCCTGGCCGTGGCGGCCCGGCTCGCGGTCGGGGCCGGTACCCGACGGCCGGCCTTCTATCTGATGGGCCTGGGCATCCTGTCGCTCCTGGCGGCTGATGTCGCCTATGCCGCCATACAGCTCAGCGGGTCCTTCCAGCTGGGCACCCCGTTCGACGCCGGCTGGATGGGCTTCTACCTGTTCTGGGGTGTGGCGGCGCTGCATCCGTCCATGCGCACGCTGGCCCAGCCTTCTCCCGACGACCAGAGGAGGTTCGGACGGGTCCGGCTGATCGTGCTGGCAACAGTGGTGCTGATGGCGCCGGGCGTGCTCGCCGTCGAGGCGGCCCGCGGTGAGTACGACGACGTCCCGGTGGTCGCGGTCGGGTCGGTGGTGCTCTTTCTGCTGGTGCTGAGGCGCATCTCGGTGTTGATGGGCACGCTCACCGCGGCCTTGGCTCGCGAACGGACCTTCCGGGACGCCGCCGCCGCCCTGGTCGCGGCCACCGACCACACCGAGATCCGAGCGGCGGCACTGGGAGCGGCGGTCCAGCTTGCAGGGCACCCCGGCGTGGTCGTACGGATCGCCGCGGGCTCCGCTGAGGAGCTTCTCGTCGTGGCGGCTCACGGCCGCGGCGCTGAGGCTGTGCTCGGCGCCCCCCTCGCAGCCGGCGACATCTCCGGGCTCCTGAACAGCTCCGGAGCCAGAGTGGGGCCGCTGCCCCTGGAAGATCTCGACGCCCGCCTTCGCCACGGGTTGGGCCTGCCTCCTACGGGCGAACTGCTGGTCGCTCCGGTGCTGGTGCAGGAGAAGCTGCGAATGGCTGTCATCGTCGGGAGCGAGACCGCACTCCAGCCCCACTTGGGGGACGGCCTGGAGACGCTCGCTTCGGAGTTGACGCTGGCGCTCGAGAGCAGAGAGCTCACCGAGGCCCTCTACGCGCGCCAGAGCGAGAGCCGCTTCCGTTCCCTGATCCAGAACTCCTCGGATGTCATCACCGTCATCGACGTCGACACCACGGTGCGTTACCTGACGCCGTCCGTCAAAGAGGTGCTCGGCTATGACCCTCCCGAGCTGATCGGGACCCGTCTCTTCGACCTGGTCCACCCGGACGACTCCCCCCGACTGGTCTCTTTCTGCAACAACCCCGTCCGCGAGCTGGGAATCGGCTCGCCCTTCGAGGTGCGTCTCCGGCGACGGGACGGAGCCTGGCTGGATCTGGAGATGGTGAGCAACAACCTGTTGCACGACTCCAATGTGGGCGGCATTGTCCTCACCGCGCGAGACGTCAGCGAGCGCAAGGGCCTCGAGAGCCAGCTCACGCACAAGGCGTTCCACGACGAGCTGACCGGGCTGGCCAACCGAGCGTTCCTCACCGACCGGGTCCGCCATGCCCTCGCCAGACGAATCTCGGGGGGCGAGCGGCTGGCCGTCCTGTTCCTCGACGTCGACGACTTCAAGACGATCAACGACAGCCTGGGTCATGGAGCCGGAGACAAGGTCCTGGTGGCGGTTGCCGAGCGCCTCGCCACCTGCCTGCGCCCAGCAGACACCACCGCGAGGCTGGGCGGCGACGAGTTCGCCGTTCTGCTCGAGGACACCAGCACGAAGCATGCTGCCGCTGTCGCCGAACGCATCATCGCCACGCTTCAGCGACCCCTGACCCTCGACGGCATGGAGGTCTTCGTCGGCGCCAGCATCGGCATTGCTCTCGCGGACTGCGACGAGACGACCCCCGAGGAGCTCCTGCGCAACGCCGACCTCGCCATGTACCTGGCCAAGAGCCAGGGAAAGGGCCTCTGGCGACTGTTCGAGCCCAGCATGCACGCTGCCGTGCTCAAACGCTTGGACCTCAACGCCGACCTGAAGCGCGCCTTGGCCAACAACGACTTCGTCCTCCACTACCAACCGATCGTCCACCTCGCCACCGCGCGCATCGTCGGCGTGGAGGCCCTGGTGCGGTGGGTGCATCCCGAGCGGGGCCTCATCTCGCCCGCCGAGTTCATGGCGATGGCGGAGGAGACGGGGCTCATCGTCCCCCTCGGTCGATGGGTCCTCGAGGAGGCCTGCCGAACGGCGCATTTGTTCTCTTCACGCGAGGGAAAGCTCGGGATGAGCGTCAACCTCTCTCAGAAGCAGCTGCAGCAGCCGGGTCTGGTCGCTGAGGTGGGTGCCGCCCTGGAACGCTCCGGCCTCGCGCCGAGCCGGCTCACGCTGGAGATCACCGAGAGCGTGGTCATGGAGGACGCCGTGGCTACGATCGCCATCTTGAACCAGCTGCGCGGGCTTGGAATGCGCGTGGCGATCGACGACTTCGGCACGGGCTACTCGTCGCTCAGTTACCTGCGACAGCTGCCGATCGACGTGCTGAAGCTGGACAAGGAGTTCGTGGACGGCATCGCGTCAGGCTCGCGCGACTCGGTTCTCCCGAAGACCGTGATCGAGTTGGCCAATACCCTCGGGCTTCGCACCGTTGCAGAAGGGATCGAGACGGAGGCCCAGCTCGACTACCTGAAGCGTTGGAACTGCGAGCTCGGCCAAGGCTTCTACTTCGCCAAGCCGGCCACGGCCGAGGAAGTGGTGCAGATGCTGCGTAGAGAGGACGGCCATCGTCGCTCGACCACCAGCAGAGAGACGAAGATCATCCGGGCCCACTTCGGGTCGGGCACCTGAAAGGTCCCCTCGGGATGCGAGCAGCTACGAGCAGCTCCGGAAGATATGTGGAGGTCATCTCCGGCCCGTCGCTGCTGGACGACCTGGGCGCCGATCTCGACGAGCTCCATGAGGTGACGGCTGCTCCGATCACGGCCCGTCGGACCTGGCTGAGCGCATGGCTGGGCGCCTTCACCGAGTACACCCCGAGGGCCGTCACCGTGCGGGAGGGCCGCCACGGTCCGCTCGACGCCGTAGCGCTGCTCTGCTCGGCCGACGCCGATGGGATCATCGACGTAGCCGGCATGGGGCACGGGCGGAACGACCGCGGCCGCCTTTCGGCCCGCTCGGTCGAGGCGGCCGACGCTCTGGCGGCCGGTCTGGTCGACTTCCTCGACTCGCTGAACGCGGGATGGACGCTTCGGGTCGAGCAGCTTCCGGCTGACGACGCCGTGGCCGAGCGCCTGGTCGAGCGTCTCGAGGTCGGCTTCACGGTGCCCGGTGGGCCGGTACCCCGTATCGAGTTCGCGGAGGAAATCGGCCACATGGAGGAGCTGATCGGGCGGGGTCTGCGAAAGCAGCTTCGCCGGGCGCGGAGCCGGATGGAAACCGAGGGCCTCGACGCCTCTCTCCACTTCGAAGTGGATCCCGAGCGCATCGCCACGCTCATCGACGAGATCGAGCACACCCACAGGGCTCGCGACCACGCCGTCGGCCGGCGCAGTGACATCGATGCCGAACCGGCACGGCAGTTCTGGCGGGACGTGATCGGCCGCCATGCGGCCAGGGGCGAAGTAGAGGTGGCGACGCTTCGCTTCGGATCGGAGTTGGCCGCCTACGTCGTCTCCTTGCTGGACGGGACCAGCTACCGGGTCCTCGATGGCCGCTTCGACACCACGTGGTCCCGGTTCTCCCCAGGACGCATCGTGGAGACAGCCACCCTCGAGAAGGCCGTCGCCGATGGCCGCTTCAGCAACCTCGACTGGATGAACAGCGTGGCCTCGGAGAAGCTGGTCGCCGCCAACTACTTCGAGGCCACGGAACATGTGATCGCCTGCTCCCGCAGCTTGACGGGCGGTCTCGCCCTCCGCGAGCTCGAGGCCGTGCTGGATGAGGACGTGGAGAATCAGCCGACGGCGAAGCGAGCCTTGACGGCCCTCCTGGCGCGGGTCGGCGCCGAGCGCGAGCAGAACGCCTGAGTGGCCCTGGCCCTGGCACTGGCGGCGGCGCTGAGTTGGGGGGCTTCGGACTTCGTTGCCGGTCGGGCCGAGAGGGCGTCGCCGGGCATGTCCGTGGTCGTGGGATCACAGCTCGTCGGGATGCTGGCGGCTGTCGCGCTGCTCCCGCTCGTGGGGGGGGAAACGACGGCAGGAGCGCTCTGGGCGGGCGCCGCCGGCGGCATTGGTTCCGGCGTGGGGGTGGCGCTGCTCTACCACGCGCTCGCCGTGGGACGAATGAGCGTCACCGCGCCGATCACGGGCGCCGTCGCCGCCAGCATCCCCGTCATGTTCGGCCTTGTCACGGGCGAGCGCCCTGCACCACTGGCGCTCATCGGTGTTGCCCTTGCGCTGGGAGCCATCGTCTTGCTGTCCGCCTCTCCACCCGCGTGTGACGCAGAGCGTACGACCGGAGCGCCGCCGGGCACCGTCGAGCCGGACCAGCGGCGAGGGCTGCTGGCCCAACCCGGCGTAGCCGCTGCCCTCGCGTCCGGTGTCGGCTTCGGCGCCTTCTTCATCCTCCTTGGCCAAACGGGCGACGAAGCGGGGTTGTGGCCGATCGCCTCGGCAAAGCTGTCGTCTCTCGTCCTCCTCGGTTCGGTCGCCGTTGCCACGGGGCGAACGGTGAGCCCGGCGCCCGGTTCACGCCCGAGCGTCGCCGTCGTCGGCCTGCTCGACGTAGCGGCCAACGCCCTTTTCCTGCTCGCCACTCGGCGGGGCCTGTTGTCGCTGATCGCGCTCGTCACCTCCCTTTACCCGGCGGTCACCATGCTGCTGGCACGCGCCGTGCTCGGGGAGCGCCTCACCCGCTCGCAGGTGCTCTCCGTGGCGGTTGCGGGCGCCGGGGTGGCCCTGATTGCCCTCGGCTGAATTCAGAACGTCTCCGCCTCCTCCTGAACCTCGTCATCAGCCGGCCCTCTTCACAGGCGGAGAGAGATGCCCCGGGTCTGAAGATCTACGAGCCGGGCCCAAAGGCGGGTGAAGGTTGCGTCAGAAGGCGGGAAAACACGAACCCCGGCCACAATTGCAAACCGCTCCCATCGGCTCTCCTGCGGCGAGAGCGAGCGAGGTCGCCGCATTCGGCGTTCTATCGGCACTTCGTGACGCCGTTGAGACACCGCTTGACGAGCTCGGCCAGCGTGGTCGGGTTCCAGGCGTTGATGAAGTCTGCATGAGCTGAGTACTTCCCACCGGAGGAAAGGGTGACGCCTCGTCCACCCCGGATCGGGTAATGAATGTTCAACGTAACCAGTCAGGTGGTCTGCGGCGCACAAAGGCGCGATAGTCCA
>PJQG01000005.1 GCA_002861595.1 Actinomycetota bacterium | reverse complement strand
CGCCGCCACCGCCCTCGTCGTGGCGGGCGAGGGACCCGGCGGGATCGCTTCGGAGACGACCTGGGCCCTCGACGCCACCCCGCCGCCCCCCACCCCGCCGGGGACACGGTTCACGCTGCCCCCGAACTCCTGGGTGACCAAGCTCAGCCCCACCGGCGCCGTCCGCTACGTCACCTACCTGGGGGCGGTGATCCTGACGAGCGTGTCGGACAGGAACCTCAGGATCGGGGTGGACGTCACCGGCGCCGCCTACGTGGCCGGCCTCACCGTCTCCAAAGGGCTGCCCACCACCCCCGGGGCCTACCAGCCCGCCTGCAAGCTGAGCCCGTCGGGAAGCTGCGACGACGTCTACGTGGTGGTCCTCGGACCCGGCGGGGGCCTGCGCTACGCCACCTACCTCGGGGGTGACCAATCGGACTATCCCTATGGGGTGAGCCCCGGCCCGGGGGGCACGGTGTACGTGGCCGGCTTCACGTCATCGGTCGACTTCCCCACCACCGCCGGCGCCTTCCAGCCCGAGTGCCGCAACATCAGCGACTTCGGCGAGCTGCTCTGCTCGAACAGCTTCCTGACCAAGCTGACCCCCTCAGGGCGCGGGGCGCAGGACGTGGCCTACTCCACCTTCTTCTCAGGGAGCTTCGCCGAGAGCGCTAGCGCCTTGGCCGTTGACGGCGAGGGCATCGCCTACCTCACCGGGGTGGCCCAGTCCACCGACATGCCCACCACCCCCGGCGCCTACCAGGACACCTGCTTCCGCTTCCCCACACCGAGCAGTATCGACTGTCACGACGCCTTCGTGGTCAAGCTGGCCCCCGCCGGCCAGGGGGCGGCCGACCTGCGCTACTCCACCTACCTGGGCGGGGGGTGCTGCTACGTGCCGGGCGCCGTGGCCCAGGGAGGCTCCGGCTCCGACCGGCCCAACGCCATCGCCCTCGGTCCCAAGGGCACCATCTACGTGGCCGGCCTGACCGGCTCCACCGACTTCCCCATCACCCCGGGGGCGTTCGACAAGAAGCTCACGTGCGCCTCGGACTTCGGCTGCAAGGGCTTTTTGTTCAAGCTGGCCCCCGAGGGGCAGGGCAAGGCCGACCTGCGCTACGCCACCTACCTCGGCGCCGGCGCCGCCGACGACATGTCGGACATCGCCGTGGACGCCGCGGGGCGGGCGGTGGTGGTGGGCTCGAGCAGCTCGGCCACCTTCCCCCTGCGAAAGCCGATACAGAAGCGCTGCGGCTGTGCCACCGGGGAGGCCGGCGTCGACGCCGTGGTGGCCAAGCTCGACCCCCGGGTGGCCGGGGACGGCTCGGGGCGGTGGTCGCTCACCAACCAGGCCCTGGTGTTCTCCAGCTTCCTCGGCGGCGACGACGGCGAGGCCGCCCCGGCGGTGGCCCTCGACGCCTCCAACAACATCTGGGTGGTGGGGATGACCGAGTCGTTGGACTTCCCGACCACGCCCAACGCCTTCCAGCCGGCGCTTTCGGTGGGCGACTGGGACGGCTTCGCCTCCAAGATCACCGGCGTGCCCTGACCGCCGCCCAGCCGGACACGAACCACCTCGTTAGCGGTGAAGATGTCGCCTACATGGCGCTGACGACCCGAGAGCAGGAGCCGGCTGCGACCACGCAGGAGAGCCGCGGGCGCAGGCCGGCGCGCTTGGCGCTCGTGGCCGCGATGCTTGTCCTCGCGGCCGGGGTGGGCCTGCTCGCCCAGGCGGCGCTGGCCGGTCAGCGCCTGCCTGCGGGACGGCCCCGCATCGCCCCGGAGACGCCCCTCACCGCCATGGACCACGGCATGGCGCCGGCCAACAACTCACCCACCATCCTCGCCGACCCCACCGAGCCCCGCTTCGTGGTCCTCGCCAACCGCCTGGATGCCCCCGACTTCGGCTGCGCCCTGCAGGTGTCGGGCGACGGCGGGCACACCTGGGCGCCGGTCGTGCCGGTGCCCACGCTGCCCGAGGGGGCGGAGAAGTGCTACGCCCCGGAAGTCGCGTTCGACCGCGACGGCCTGCTCTACTACCTGTTCGTGGGGCTGGCGGGCCGGGGCAACGAGCCCATGGGGGCCTTCCTCACCACCTCGGCCGACCGGGGCGCCACGTTCAGCCAGCCCCGCGGCGTCCTCGGCCCGCTCAACTTCGCCGTGCGCATGGCCATCGACCGCGGAATGGGGGAACGGGGCCGCATGCACCTGGTGTGGCTGCACGCCACCTCCGATCCCGGCGTGGGCAGCTTCGGGCCGCCGCCCAACCCGGTCCTGGCTGCCCACTCCGACGACGGTGGGAAGACGTTCTCCGAGCCCGTGCAGGTGAGCGACCGGGATCGCCTCCGGGTGGTGGCGCCCGCCCTGGCCCTCGGCGGCGACCACCGCGTCCACGTCGCCTACTACGACCTCGGGGGCGACGCCGTGGACTACCACGGCCTGGAGGGGCCGGTGTGGCCCGAGACGTGGTCGCTGGTCCTGGCCACCTCCCACGACGGCGGTCGGCGCTTCGGGCCCGGTGTGGTGGTGGATGACGAGATCGTCCCCTACGAGCGGGTGATGCTCATCTTCACCATGCCGCCGGCGTCGCTGGTCGTGAACGGCACGCGGGCCTGCGTGGCGTGGTCCGACGGCCGTCACGGCGATGCCGACGTGCTGGCCAGGTGCTCCACGGACCGGGGCCGTAGCTGGACGAAGGCGGCGCGGATGAACGACGACCGCCTCGGCAACGGCAAGCGCCAGTTCCTGCCGCGAGTGAGCCTGTCTCCGGGGGGCCGGCTCGACGCCATCTTCTACGACCGCCGCATCGATACCTACAATGTGGTGAACGAGGTGTTCTTCACCTACTCCACCGACGGCGGCCGCCGGTTCGCCCCCAACGTGAAGGTGAGCCAAGAGGGCTCGTTCTCCCGGATCGGCCAGCAGTACCTGACCGTCTCGGCCCGGGGGCAGGTCGAGTTCGGCAGCCGCCTCGGGCTGCTGTCCGGGGACCGTGAGGTGGTGGCGGCCTGGGCCGACACCCGCAACTCGAGGCCGAACACCACCGGCCAGGACATCTTCTCGACGGTGCTGCGCTTCCCGCCCGGCGCTGCCGAAGGGACCACGACGAAACTGGTTGGCGGCGTCCTCGTGGCCGCCGGCGCGCTCGCGCTCGTGGCGGTGGCGCTCCGTGGTCGGCGAGGCCCGCGGCAGACGACGGTCTCGCAGTGACGACGATGCTGCGCCCGCGTCGGCCCGCTTCCACCCCCTCGTCCACCCGCCGTCGTCGGCCGCGCTGGTGGATGTGCGCGGCGCTCGCGGTGGCCGCCGCGCTCCTCGGCTCCTGCCGGGAGGCAGCCTCCTCCAAGGCACCGCTGCCTCAGGGCGCCCCCGTCGTCGTCGTCACCCTGGACGAGTACAGGTTCGGCCTCAGCCGACCGCTCTCCGCCGGCCGGGTGATCCTCCGCTTCCGCAACGCCGGGCGAGAGATCCACCGCCCTGCGCTGTTCGCGCTGCCCGAGGACCTTCCTCCGCTCGACGAGCAGCTTCGGGGCTCCGAGCGGCGCTTCATCGCTCCTTTCGCCGGCATGTCCAACCGTGCGCCGGGTGCGACCGGCACCTTCGCCGTCGACCTGGTGCCAGGCCGTCGCTACGGCCTCGTCTGCCTCGCCGGTGGGCCCGACAACCGCTCGCCCCACGCCGTCAAGGGAATGAACTTTGAGTTCCGGGCGGGTGGCGCCGAGGCGGTGCCCGGCCAGCGATCGTCGCCCCCCAGCCCGCCGGAGGCGGGGCCGGGTATGTCCGAGCCGGAGGGAAAGTGAGTCACCCAACCCGCTTGGTCTTGTCGCGAGAAGCGCCGGCGCCTCGCTGGCCCATCCCCCTGTTCCTCGGAGTGCCCTACATGCGGACCAGAGTCCAGCTGTTCCTCGGCCTCGTCCTTGCCGCGGTCCTGGCGACCGCTGGGGTGGGGGCCGCCTGCGTGCCCCAGCCGTTGCTGCTGGTGCAGCCCGCAGCGTCGGGATCGCCGGGGGCGAAGCTGACGGCGATGGGAACGGCCTTCGGCACCGGTCCGGCTGAGGTGCGCTGGAACGCGCTGGACGGTCCGCTGCTGGGAACGGCCACCGGCCCGGACTTCTCGGTGGAGCTCACGGTCCCCGCCCCGGCCAATCCCGTGCCCGCGCTGCCCGAGGGTGCCGAGAAGTGCTACGCGCCGGGCCTCTCCCCAACCCCATCCTGGCCGCCTACTCCGACGACGGGGGCAAGACCTTCTCCGAGCCGACGCAGGTCAACGACGGCGATCATCGCCGCGTGCTCGGCCCGGCGTTGACGGTAGGGCCCGACCACGAGGTGCACGTGGCCTACTACGACCTCGGAGACGACGTCCGTGACTACCAGGGGCTCGAGGGCCCCACCTACGAGGGCACGTGGTCGGTGGTGCTCGCCACCTCCACCAACAGGGGCAAAAGCTTCGGGCGAGGCATCGCGGTGGACGATGGGGTCGTGCCCTCGAGCCGGATCATGTTGGTGTTCACCATGCCCCCGCCGGCACTGGTGGCCGGCCCCGGGCGCGCCTGCCTGGGCTGGACCGATGCCCGCTTTGGCGACGACGACGCGCTGCTTCGCTGCTCGAGTAACCAAGGCCGCAACTGGGGGCCCCTCCGTCGGATCAACGACGACCCCCGGGGGAACGGTGCCTCGCAGTACCTTCCGCGCCTGGCGCTGGCCCCCGACGGGCGCATCGATGCGGTGTTCTACGACCGCAAGGTAGACGCCTCCAATCTCGCCGCGTCGGTGTCCTACACCTACTCCACCGACGCCAAGCGCTTTGCCCCGACGGTGGCGCTGGCCCACGAGGCCTTCGACACCCGCATCGGCCAGCAGTACGAAGGGCCGGCGGCCGAGGGCTTGGTCGAGTTCGGTTCCCGCATCGCACTGCTGTCCCGGCCCAGGGGGGCGGTGGCCGCCTGGGCCGACACCCGCAACTCGTCCGAGCTGACCACGGCCCAGGACATCTTCGCCACGGAGATCCAGCTCCGGTACACCGATGCGAACCCGGGCTGGGCCCGAGTGCTCGGCGCCGTCCTCGTTCCGGCTGGCGTGGCCGCGCTGAGCCTTGCCGTCCGGCGAAGGCGTTCGCCGGCGGCAGGCGCATGACGACCGTGCTCGTAGGCTGGGCCGCCCGTCGTGCTGGCAGGGGCCGACGTGGCATCGCGGCTCGACCGGCAGCCTTCGTCGTGGCCGCGCTGGCCGCCGTTGCGAGCGCGTGCTCGTCGACGAGCGGCGTCGCCGAATCCAAGGGACACTCGGTGCCCGAGTCAGGGCCCGAAGTGGTGGTGGTGTCCATGAGCGAGTACCGCTTCGACTTCGATCGACCCATCCCTGCCGGACGTGTGATCTTCGTCGTGCGCAACGTCGGGCGGGAAGACCACAAGCTGACGCTCGTTCCCCTTCCCGAGGACTTTCCGCCGCTCGATGCCCAGCTTCACGGTTCGGAACGGCGGGTGCTGGCGCCCTACGCCGGCGTGCCCGACCGGCGACCGGATCAGGACGGCGCCTTCGCCGTCGATCTGGTGGAGGGCCGCCGCTACGGGATGATCTGCAACCTGTCGACCCCCTCAGGAGGGGTCCACGCCCTGGAGGGCATGAACGCCGAGTTCCGAGCCGGGACGGCGTCCAACGTCAAAGACCCCAAGTGAGGGCCGCTCAGCTCTCTGATCAATGCGGGGCGCACGTCCCTGTGCAGACGGACCGCATCGCCGTCAACGATCACGCATTGCCGACGGGGGCCGTTACGGCGGCGCGTCACCTCGCCACCGGCCGGAAGAAGAGAGCCGTTGAGGGCAGCCAGCGGTCGAGGGCGTGATTCACCTCGTCCCTGGGAACCCATCCGCAGTGGACGCGAGGACGTCGTTGGGAGCCGAGGCGGGAAGTGCGGCCGCCGCCCGTCGCTTCGTCGCCGACGTGTTGAACCAGCGCGGGTTCTCCAAATCGGCCATCGAAGACGCCGTGCTCCTGGCCAGCGAGGCGGTCACGAACGCCGTCCTCCACGCCGGGAGCTCGGTGGACGTGGTTGTCATCGCCGATTCGTCCATGGCCCGAGTCGAGGTCCACGACGCCCACCCCTCGCATCCCGTGATGCTCGCCTCGGGAGCGGAGGCGACCTTCGGCCGGGGCCTGCGGGTGATCGAGGCTCTGGCTGGAGGCTGGGGTGTCGACGACCGCGGGGACCGGGGGAAATGCGTGTGGTTCGAGGTGCGCTCCTAGCCGATCCTCGCTCGTGAGCTCCGAGCGCTTCTTCCGGGGGAGGACTCGGCGGGGGCCGGACTGTTCGTGGCCGCCGCTGCGATGTGCAACGCTGGCGCGGTGATCTCGAACTGGGCCCGCCAGGACTGGGAGGCGTTCACGGCGGCGATCGCCGGCGAGGAGAAGGCGATGGTGCAGGCCGCGCTCCAGCGGTTCCTCCTCGGCGTGGCCTATCGCCAGGAGGAGCTGCACGCCCACGAGCTGGCCGAACTGCTGGAGAAGACAGAGCTCTCCGGTGACGCGAGGGCGGCGCTGGTGGACGACATCGAGTTCTCCCTCGGCCTGCTCGCCGCCTACGACCGCCTCGTCGGCGAAGACGACGAGGACGATGACGGGTTCGCCGAGCTCCAGGGCAACGGCCGTGAGCCAGGACCGGGTTACCTCGTCATCTGATGCCGCCGACGCTCGTGACGACGCCGCAGGCGTCGCCGTTGCGTGGGTCGAGGCGGTGATGGACCGGAGGGACCTGCGGCAGGGGTGGCCCCTCATGGAGCGCGACCTGCGTCTCGTGCTGGCTCAGCACTGGGTCCTGTCGCACGCCGAGGCGGGATCGGATCTCATCGGCCCCCGAGCCGGCTGGGACATCCTCGCCCAGGGTCTCGCAGCCGAACCCTCCACCCACCGGCTGTGGGACCGCTTCGCCAAGGAGAGGCTGCTGCGGTGGCGCGAGTACTGGGGGAAGTTCAGCGCCCGCACGTGGAAGGTGCGCGACACCGAGCGGGTCGGCGCCGACCTGGAGATCGTCACCTTCGCCGAGCCCCGCCTCCCGGGGCTGGAGACCAAGCCGGCACCGCCGCCCGTGTTCCGTCGGCTCGCCGTTCGTCGATCAGGAGGGACCTGGCTGGTGGCCGGGCTCGACGGCAGGAACATCTTCCGCCCGGGATGGCCACCGAGGGCCTGAGAGGCCGGGCGGTGGAGCGCCGCCTCAGGGCGAGGAGGCGGGGGTGGGCCCGCCGGGAGGACGAGCAGGGGCGAAGCGCTCCAAGACCTCCTCCCGTAGGCTGAGCTGCGTGGACCTCAACGCCTCCGCCCCCCTCAGCGCCGACCCGCAGCGGGTGTTCGCAGAGCTGGTCGACTTGAGCACCTATCCGGCGTGGCTCGGCCTCGTGCACGGGGTGGAACCGACACCTCCCCACGACGAGGACCCCGGGCCGGCGTGGTCGGTGGATCTCGGGATCGCCATCGGCCCGTTCAAGCGCACCAAGCGCGTGCGGATGGTGCGCACCGAGAAGGTCACTCCGAAGCTGGTGCGCTTCGAACGGATGGAGCACGACGGGCGGGAGCACTCGGCGTGGGTCCTCACCGCCGAGGTGGAGGTGAGCGATTCCGGCTCGTTGTTGACCATGGAGCTGCACTACGGCGGGAACCTCAACTTTCCCGGCGTCGATTCCCTGCTGCGCGAGGAGGTCCGTCGGGGCGGGGCGCGCCTGGAAGATCGGCTGCGCTCCGGCGCCCGGGGCTGATGGTGGCTGTCAGCGCCGAGGTCCGCCACCGCGACCGGATCTACGTCGGCGGGGCGTGGGTGCGGGCGTCGAAGCCCGGCGCGGCCATCGACATCGTCAACCCGAGCACCGAGGAGGTGATGGGCTCGGTTCCCGAGGCGGCGGCCGCAGATGCCGACCGCGCCGTGGCCGCCGCCCGGGCCGCGTTCCCAGGCTGGAGCAGCACGGCTCCCGAGGAGCGAGGAGCGTTCCTGGCCCGCATCGCCGAGGGGCTCCAGGCCCGCATCGCCGACATCGCCGCCGTGGTGACCGAGGAGATCGGCACCCCCGTCAACCTCTCGGCCCTGGTCCACGGGGGCCTGCCGGTCATGACGTTCACCGCCATGCCCCAGGTCCTCGCCGGGCTGGTCTTCGAGGAGCGGGTCGCCAATTCGATCGTGCTGCGCGAGCCGGTGGGTGTGGTGGCCTGCATCACCCCGTGGAACTACCCGCTGCACCAGGTCGCGGCCAAGGTCGCCCCCGCACTGGCGGCCGGCTGTACGGTCGTGGTCAAGCCCAGCGAGCTGGCCCCGCTGAGCGCCTTCCTGCTGGCCGACGTGGTCGAGGAGGCCGGTGTCCCCGCCGGTGTGTTCAACGTCGTCTCGGGCACGGGCCCCGAGGTGGGCGAGGCGCTCGTCGTCCATCCCGAGGTGGACATGGTCTCCTTCACCGGGTCCGGGCCCACCGGCCGGCGGGTCAGCGAGCTGGCGGCGACGACGGTCAAGCGGGTGGCCCTCGAGCTGGGCGGGAAGTCCGCCACGCTCGTCCTCGACGACGCCGACCTGCGGCGGGCCGTCGCCGCCGGGGTCACCGGGGCGTTTCTCAACTCCGGCCAGACCTGCTCGGCCCTGAGCCGGATCCTGGTCCCGCGGGACCGCCTGGCCGAGGCCGAGGCCGTCGCCGCCGCAGCGGCCGCCCAGTACACCGCGGGCGACCCGTTCGAGCCCACCACCCGGCTCGGCCCCCTGGTGTCGGACGCCCAGCGCCGGCGGGTGTGGGCCTACATCGAGCAGGGCGTGGCCGAGGGTGCCCGCCTGGTGACGGGTGGGCCGGGAGCGCCGGGCGGGCAGGACCGCGGCTGGTTCGTGAAGCCGACGATCTTCTCCGACGTGCGGACCGAGATGGCCATCGCCCAGGAGGAGATCTTCGGGCCGGTGCTGGCCATGATGGCCTACGACTCCGAGGAGGAGGCCATCGCCATCGCCAACGGCACGGTCTACGGGCTGTCCGGCGCGGTGTGGTCGGGCGACCCCGAGCGGGCCCAGCGGGTGGCCCGGCGGCTGCGCACCGGCCAGGTCGAGATCAACGGCGGCACCTTCAATCCTCTGGCCCCGTTCGGCGGCTTCAAGCAGTCGGGGCACGGCCGGGAGCTGGGGCGCTACGGCCTGGAGGAGTTCCTGGAGACCAAGGCCCTGCAGCTGTAGTCACCGCACCGTGATGGTCGCCGCTGTCGATGGGAGGGCGACCCAGGTGCGGCCCGGGGTCAGGCGAATGGGAGCGCCGGCGCTGTCGGTGTAGGTGGTCACCGCGGTGGCCGACGGCTTGGACCACCTGGCCGCCACCTGCTTGCCGGCCGACAGGATGACGGCGTCGCCGCTCCCCACGACCACGGCCTCGTCGACCTTGGTGCCGCTGGTGTCGGTGAAGCGGGTCAGCCGGTAGGGGGTGCGTTGAATGACCACGTTGGTGAACGAGAGCTGCCCACGACCCTCGACCATGTGCGGTGTGCCGTTGGTCGAGCGACGCCACTGCCTCGAGGCCGGGTCGTAGTCCCAGTCGGACCTGGTGAGGCCGCCGAACACGACGGTGGCGTGCGTGGCCGGCGTGGCGCCGGCCGGCTCGAAGGCCTCACCCTCCCCGAGCAGCTCGAAGAGGCGGGGCGGCGGCTGTGAGCGGCCGCCGGCCAGGCGACGGAGGCGCTCGGTGGAGGCGTAGGTCTTGAACGGCCGGCGCCTGTCGGCGCGCAGCTTGAAGGCGTCGGGCTGGGTCTGCTCGCTGATCACGGTCACCGGCGCGCTTCGGGCCAGCGAGACGAAGGGGGGGATGCCGCCCGCGAAGGCAAAGACACCGCCGAGAGCCGACACGATGGGAGCGTCGGTCGAACGAACGGATCGCACCGGGCCCACCAGCTCGGCGTCCTCGGCATGGAACACGGCGAGGAAGCGGGTGATGGCGCCCTCGACCTTCTCCTCGATGATGACGTCGGCGTTGTCGAGGCCGGCCTGCGGACGAGCCTCTGGGCTGTTGTCCACCTTCACCACGACCACCGGGCGGTCGGCCACGGAGCCGTCGGCGAGGATCAGGCCGGTCAGCGGGGACGGCCTGGGCGCGACGGTGGTCGGCGGGGCATCCCCGCCCGTTGCCCCCTTGTCGCCGCCGCTCGAGCACGCCGACACGACCAGAGTGGCCGCCGCCAGCAGGGCCAGGGCGCGGAGGGGCAGGGACGTCGGCTTCGGGGGCATTCCCACATCATGGCAGAGGCGGTCCGCCCGCCCAAAGCTTCAGGCGCCGGCGGTGGCGCTGCCGGGCGGGGGCAGCTCCACCCAGGTGCGCCCGGGCGTGAGGGGGATGGGCGCCCCGGCGGGGTCGGTGAAGCGGGTCACGTCGGTGAGGTTGGCCTTGGCCCACCTGCCCTTGACGATCTTGCCGTCGGACAGTACCCAGGCCTCGCCCTCGCCGATGAGCTGGCCCTCGGGCACGCCGGTGTTGGAGCGGTCGACCAGCCCCGTGTCCTTGTAGTTGACGAACTGGATCACCACGTTGGCCGGGGCAACCTGGGCGCCGGCGGTGTCGACATGGGGCGTGCCGTTCTGCTTCCTCGCCCAGCTCGAGCCGTTCCACTCGTAGTCGACGTCGGTGACGACCCTGCCCTTGTACTGGATGTGAGCCCGCTGCGCCGGCGCCGCGCCGGCGGAGGCGAGTGGCGTGTCCGGCGGCCGGTAGCTGAACTGCGGGGGCGGGGGGCCGGCGTCCTTCGGCGCCCGCCCGAACATCGCCGCGGTGGAGGTGAACAGGTTGTAGGGCGCACGCCGCTTCGGTTCTCGTCGGTACCCGGGACCGGCGCTGAGGTCGACGAGCGGAGCGGCGGACACCGCCTTCTGGGTCACGGCGTTGGTGCCGGCGTAGGCGAACAACGGTCGATTGAGCGCGGACACGAAGCCGATGTCAGTCGAACGGGCGGAGCGCACGGGCCCGACGGGATCGGCGTCGGTGGACTGGTACACCGCAGCCAGCCGGACGACCCCGCCCTCGACCACCTCCTCGTAGACGATGTCCGCCTGGTTGAGCCCGCTCTGGGGCCGGCCCTGCGGCGCGTTGTCGATCTTCACGACGAGCGCCACCCGCTGGCGCAGCGCGGCATCAGGCTGGTTGAGCGCGGTCAGGGGCGCGGCGTCGGCGGGAAGGCCGGGTTGGCCCGGCCGAGTCGTGGTCGGTCGCGTCGGTGCGGACGCCTTCTTGTCGTCATCGCCGCCGCAGGCGGCCAGGCCGAGAGAGAGGACGGCCACGAGGGACAGGTTGGCGATGGTTCGCATGCCCAGCAGTATGCCGGACGAGGGGAGGGGTGCGTGCCGGGTGGCGGCGAGCCGGGCCCGGCGATGAGGATGGGCCGATGGGTGCGGTCCTCGGGATCAACTGCTTCAGCCACGACACCTCCGCGTGCCTACTGATCGACGGGGCGGTGGCGTCGTTCGCCGAGCAGGAACGATTCAACCGGGATCAGCACACCAAGGCGTTCCCCGACGATGCCATCGGCTTCTGCCTGGCCGAGGCGGGCGTCAGCGCCGGCGAGCTCGAGGCCGTCGCCTTCGGGCACCACGCGCTGATCGACTTCGCCCGGGGCGCGCGCGACGCCGTACGTCGGTGCGCTCCGAAGCGCCTCGCCGCCCAGGCCTTCGTCGACGGCCGCCTGGTGCTGCGGGAGCAGGCCTTCCGCCGCCGCTGGGGCTACCGCGGCCCGGTGTTCCACGTCGGCCACCACAAGGCCCACGCGGCCAGCGCCTTCTTCGCGGGACCGTTCGACACGGCCGCAGTGCTCACCCTGGACCGCGGTGGGGACTTCCTGTCCACCACCCTCAACGCCGGCGAGGGCAACCGGCTGAAGACCCTGGCCGAGGTCGCCAACCCCCACTCCCTCGGGGAGGTGTACACCGCCATCACGTGGTACCTCGGTTTTCGTCCGAACGCCGATGAAGGCAAGGTGATGGGCCTGGCGCCGTACGGGTCCTCGCGGCTCACCTCCGAGCTCCGCGATCTGGTGGACCTGCGACCTGACGGGTTGTTCCGGGTCGATCTCGCCTGGTTCGGCTACCAGCGCGAGGCCCGCCTGCTCTCGCCGCGATTCCTCGAGCGCTTCGGTCCGGCACGGGCGCCGGAGTCGGAGATCACGACCGATCACGAGGACATGGCCCGTGCCGTGCAGCACCTGATCGAAGAGGCGGCCCTGCACGTGGCCCGGGGCCTGCAACGGGCCACGGGAGCCGCGAACCTGTGCGTGGCCGGCGGGGTCGCCCTCAACTCGGTGATGAACACACGGCTCCTGCGGGAGGCGGGGTTCGAGCACGTCTTCGTGCAGCCGGCGGCGTCGGACGCCGGCAACGCCCTCGGTGCCGCCCTCTGGGTGTGGCACCAGGAGCTGGGCCATCCCCGGGCATGGAGGATGGACCACGCCTTCCTGGGCGCCTCGTTCGGTCCCAGGGAGCAGGCCGAGGCCCTGGCCGGGCGCGGGCTGAGGTTCGAGGAGGTGCGTGACCCGGCATCGGTGGCGGCGCAGCTGCTGGCCGACGGCAAGGTCGTGGGCTGGTTCCAGGGCCGGGCCGAGGTGGGGCCACGCGCCCTCGGCGCCCGCTCGATCCTGGCCGACCCGAGGCGGGCGGAGATGAAGGACGTCGTCAACGCCCGCATCAAACGTCGCGAAGGCTTCCGGCCCTTCGCGCCGAGCGTGCTGCACGAGCGGGGAGCTGAGTACTTCGAGTCCTACTACCCGACGCCGTTCATGCTGCACGTGCAGAGCGTGCGCACGGAGAAGCGTGCGGTCATCCCAGCGGTCACCCACGTCGACGGGACCGGGCGGTTGCAGAGCGTGACCGCCGACTTCAACCCCGCATTCCATCGTCTGATCGAGGAGTTCGACCGCCTCACCGGCGTGCCGGTGGTGCTCAACACCAGCTTCAACCTGCGCGGCGAGCCGATGGTCCACCGTCCCGCGGAGGCGGTGGAGGACTACCTCGGTAGCGAGATGGACGCCCTGCTGCTCGGTCCGTATCTGGCCGAGAAGGACAGGTCGTCGTAGCGTTGGCCGCCATGCGGCGAGGCCTGGTGCTGGTTGCCGCCCTGTCCCTCGGTGTGACGACGCTCCCCGCCACCTCGGCAGCGGGCGCCGAGAAGGGCCCCTCGGCCGCGGAGATGGCCCGGGCCCAGAAGCAGGCCAACGAGGCCGCCGCCAGCCTGAGCCGGGCCCAGAGCTCGGTGGCCCGCGGCGAGGACGAGATCGCCGAGCTGGAATCCCGCGCCGCCCAGACCCGGGCCCGTCTCTCCTCGCTGGAAGGCCAGGTGCGCCAGATGGCCGTGCGCCAGTACATGCGGGGCGGTGCGCCCGAGTCGTGGGTGGGGGAGGGCGACCTCACCACCAGCGTTCGGGGCCAGGCCCTCCTCCGTTCGGTGACCCAGCAGCAGGCCGATGCCATCGACGGCTACCGGGCCAGTCGAGCGGAGCTGGACGAGAACAAGGAGGCGCTGGGGGACCAGCTGGCGGCCCGGCGGAAGGCGGTGTCCGCCCTGCGCAGCGAGCGTGCCCGCATCTCGGCCGAGCTCGCTCGCCTGGCCGCCGCCCAGCGGGCCTACGAGGCCCGGGTGGCGGCCGAGAAGGCGGCGGC
>PJQG01000043.1 GCA_002861595.1 Actinomycetota bacterium | reverse complement strand
CGACTTCTGGTCGATGGAGATGGCCGGCGACAGCCCCTCGATGAAGTCCACGTCGGGCTTGTCCATCTGGCCCAGGAACTGGCGGGCGTAGGCGGACAGCGACTCCACGTACCGGCGCTGGCCCTCTGCGTAGATGGTGTCGAAGGCCAGCGACGACTTGCCCGATCCGGACAGCCCGGTGAAGACGATGAGCTTGTCCCGGGGCAGCTCGAGGGAGACGTTCTTGAGGTTGTGCTCCCGCGCGCCGCGAATTACAAGCGTGTCGGACATCGCCGTCCACCATACCGGCGTTGGATCGCTCCCCGATCCGCGTCGGGCGGTCAGCGGGGACGGGTGGTGGCCGGCGCCGGCCGGCTGGTGGGAGCCGTGGTCGCCGCCGGCCTGGTCGTCGACGCCGCCCTCGTGGTCGAGGTGGTCGGGCGAGGACGCGCGGTTGCGGGCGACGAGGAGGGCGGGGCCGACCCGGGCGACGTCGAGCCCGGCGCCGCCGGCGCCGGCGTCTCGGTGCAGGACGGCAGGGCCAGCGGGAGCGGCGCCGTCGCGCCGTCGACCGACACCAAGAGAGGCTGGGCACCCACGGCCCGGCAGCGGACGTCCCAGCGGGCCCGGCCGTTCGGGTCGCTCACGGCGGGATTGGCCGAGGCCACGAGCCACCCGCCCGTCGGGCTCGCGAGCTCGGCCCGCGCGCCCACGAGGGGGACGCCCACCACGAAGCCCCGGTCGTCCACGGAGCGCTGGCTGAGCTGGACCACCAGGTTGGCGGGCGAGCCGACCAGAGGGGGGTTGGGAGCGACCGCGGCGGTGGCGAAGGGGCCGGCGTAGCGGTCGAGCTTCAGCTCCAGCTCGAAGGTCTCCTTGGCGCCGATGAAGATGAAAGCGGGCCGCACGAGGGCCAGGTCCGGCGCCCTCCAGGCCCGCACCCGGTAGGCGCCCCCCTTGACGGCCGGCAGCGCCCAGGTGCCGTCGGCCTCCGTGGCGAGGGCCATGGCGGCCACCGCCCCCCCGACCAGCCGTTCCACCCGCACCACGGCGCTGGTCACCGGACCGTCGGGAGCCGTCACCGTGCCCTTCAAGGTGGCCTCGCCGGGGCCGAGGGCGATCGTCGTCGTGGTGGTCGCCCCCCGCACTCCCGGCAGGGGCACCTCGCTGAAGTCCGGGGCGATGGTGGTGCTCGGGGGAGCGACCGTCGAGGGAGGGAGGGGAAGGGGCTCGACCGCCCGGCCCCCGCTGGTCATGCAGGCGCCGAGCACGGCCAGGGCGACGGAGGCCGAGGCGGCGGTGACGCGCACTACGGCACGAGGGGGAGGGCCTCGACGCGGGCCGGGCGGGACCCACCCTCCCAGCGGACCTCGGCATCGGCGGGCGGCTCGACCTCCCGGCGGATGTAGGCGAGAGCGACGGGCGCCTCCCGGCCGGGCGACTCCGCCACCGACGTGAGGTCGCCCACCTCCTTGTCACCCGCCACGACGGTCGCGCCCACCGGGGGGGCGTTGCCGGCATCACCGCCGGGCAGGACGATGCCCCGTAGGCGGCGGGGCACGTTGCCGCCTCTCGAGTCGATGCGGGCCACCAGCTCCTGGCCGGTGAAGCAGCCCTTGGTGAAGCTGACGGCCCGATCGACCACACCGGCCTCGGCCGGGATGGTCCGCTCCGTCAACTCGCGGCCCATCATGGGGACGCCGGCTTCGATGCGCACAGCCTCCCACGCCTCCGGGCCGCACTGGCGCACGCCGGGGGCGACCGACATGTCGTTGTCGGGCCCGAGCACGTCGATGCCCGGCAGCCCCGGCCAGTCGGCGGCCACCACCGTGGACGTCGGGTCGCCGAGCTTCACGTCGACCTCGTGGGCCTGCGGGCCCCGTATCGCCAGGCACCGCCAGGCCAGGGGCTCCATGTCGGCCTTGACCCGGATCTTGAAGCGGTTGAGCCGGGCCGCGACGGCCTCGCCGAAGCCGGCGTCGACGTCGAGCACCAGCTCCTCGTGACCGGTGCGGGTGACTCGCAGGAAGGCGTCCACCTTGCCCTGGGGCTGGAGCAGGAAGGAGTCGGCGGCGGCCCCGACGGCCAGGGCGGCCACGTCCTGGCTGAGCTGGCCCTGCAACCAGGAGACGGCATCGGGACCGTCGACCCGGAGGAAGTCACGGGGCAGCCACACCGCCCCGGCTTCCTGGCGCAGGGCCCGGTAGTCGTCGACAGCGGCGGGCATGAGCCCATTCTTGTCCCTCCAAGCGGCGCCCTGGCGCCGCTTGGCTAACCAAGTTCGGTTCGGGGGGGGCGGCGGGCCTCGGTCATGCGGCGGGCGGCGGGGACGGCGGCGAGGAGGGCGGCCGCCTTGTTGCGGCACTCGCGGTCCTCCAGGGCCGGGTCGCTGTCGGCCACGATGCCGGCGCCGGCCTGGACGCTGGCCCTGCCGCCCGGGCCCACCACCATGGTGCGGATGGCGATGGCGGTGTCGAGGTTGCCCGAGAAGTCGAGGTAGCCGACCACGCCGGCGTAGGGGCCCCGCTTGGTGGGCTCCAGGGCGTCGATGATCTCCATGGCCCGCACCTTGGGCGCCCCCGAGACCGTGCCTGCCGGCAGGGTGGCCCGCAGCACGTCGATGGCGCCCTTGCCTTCGGCCAGGCGCCCCGACACCTGGGAGGTGAGGTGCATCACGTGGCTGTAGCGCTCCAGCGTCATCAGCTCGTCGACCTGCTCGGTGCCGAAGCCGACGACCCGGCCCACGTCGTTGCGGGCCAGGTCGACGAGCATCAGGTGCTCGGCCCGCTCCTTGGGGTGCTCGACCAGCTCGCCGGCCAGGCGGCGGTCCTCCTGGTCCGTACGGCCCCGGCCTCTCGTTCCGGCGATCGGGCGGGACACGACGCGGCCGTCCAGGAGCTGCACCATGGGCTCGGGCGACGACCCGACCACGGTGATCTCGGGGTGGCGGAGGAAGTACATGTAGGGCGAGGGGTTGACCTGGCGCAGCGCCCGGTACAGGTCGAAGGCGTCGGCGCGGAGATCGAGGTCGAAGCGCATCGACAGCACGACCTGGAAGATGTCGCCGGCCAGGATGTGCTCCTTGGCGGCCAAGACCGCGCCGGCGTACTCGGCCTCGCTCACGGTGCGGCGGACGTCGGACGGCGGCTCGTGCCGCTCGGGCGGCTCCACCACGGGCTCGTCCAGCGAGCGGGCGCCGTCCGCCGCCATCTCCTCCAGGTGGCGCACCGCCGTGTCGTAGAGCCCGTCGAGCTCCTCCGTGGTGGCCGCCTCCGCCCCCTCCCCCTTGGGGATGACGGTGTTGTCGACGAGGGTCACCCGCTGGCGCCAGTGGTCGTAGGCGGCGATCTGGCCGATCACCGACAGGACGGCGTCGGGGTAGCCCTGGTCGTCCTTCGGGACGTCGGGCAGGTGCTCGACCTCCCGCACCACGTCGTAGCCGAGGTAGCCCACCACGCCCCCGTGCAGGGGCGGCAGGTCGGGCGCCGGCGGCGACCGGTAGTGGTGCAACAGGCCCTCCACGGCGGCCAGCACGCCCCGGTCCAGGGGAACGCCGGGCGGCACCGCCCCTGCCACCTCGATACGGCCGCTGCGGGCCACCAGGGTGGCCGACGGATTGCGGCCCACGAACGACCAGCGGCTCCACCGCTCGCCATGCTCCACCGACTCGAGCAGGAACCCCGGCCGCTCCCCCACCACCCGGGCGAAGCCGGCCACGGGCGTGGTCAGGTCGCCGAGGATCTCCCGCCACACCGGCACCACCCGGTGGGTGCGGGCCAGGGCACGGAACTCGTCCCTACTCGGCTTCAGCACCGAGCGGGCGGAAGAAGCAGCTGAACTCCCCGGTGTGGCACGCACCCTTGCCCACCTGGTCCACGACGAACAACAGGGCGTCGCCGTCGCAGTCGTAGCGGGCCTCGACCACCTTCTGGATGTCGCCCGAGGTGTCGCCCTTGGCCCACCGCTCCTGGCGCGACCGGCTCCAGTAGACCATGCGGCCCGTCTCCAACGTCTCGGCCAGGGTCTCCGCGTTCATCCACGCCAGCATGAGTACCTGCCCCGTCGCCCGGTCCTGGGCGATGGCGGGAACGAGGCCCCGGTCGTCGAAGACGACGTCGTCGAGCGACGGCTGTGTCATCCGGCCACGCTATTTCCCCGAATCTTCCGATTGCGTCCCGGTTCCGACCGGGCGCACGCACACGCCGGCGGCGGCCAGGTGCTGCTTGGCCTGGGCCACCGTGAACTCGCCGAAGTGGAAGATCGACGCCGCCAGCACCGCGTCGGCGCCCCCCTCCACGGCCCCGGCCACCAGGTGGTCCAGGGTGCCGACGCCGCCACTGGCGATGACGGGCACGTTGGTGGCGTCCACCACCTGGCGGGTGAGATCGAGGTCGAACCCGTCCCGGGTGCCGTCCCGGTCCATGGACGTGAGCAGGATCTCGCCGGCGCCCCGCCGCTCGCACTCGGCCGCCCACACCACGGCATCGATACCGGTGGGCCGGCGGCCTCCGTGGGTGTAGACCTCGAAGCCGCCTGCGAGCCCTTCCCGGCGGCGGGCGTCGACGGCCACCACGACGCACTGGGCGCCGAACTCGGCCGACAGCTCGCTCACCAGCTCCGGGCGGGCGACCGCCGCGGTGTTCACCCCGACCTTGTCGGCCCCGGCCCGGAGCAGCCGCCGGCCGTCGTCCACGCTGCGCACGCCGCCGCCCACGGTGAGGGGGATGAACACCCGCTCGGCGGTGCGGCGCACGGCGTCGATCGTCGTCTCCCGGGCGTCGGAGGAGGCGGTGATGTCGAGGAAGACCACCTCGTCGGCCCCGGCCTCGTCGTACAGGGCGGCCAGCTCGGCGGGGTCGCCGGCGTCGCGCAGGCCCACGAAGTTGACGCCCTTGACCACCCGCCCGGCGTCCACGTCCAGGCAGGGGACGACCCTCACCGAGCGCACGCGGCCACCGCCTCCGCCACGCTGAAGGCGCCCTCGTAGAGGGCCTTGCCCACGATGGCCCCGGCCAGGCCACGGCTTCCGGCCTCCAGGGCGGCCAGCGCCCGGAGATCGTCGAGCGACCCAACCCCGCCCGACGCCACCACCGGCGTGGCGGTGGCCCGGAGGACGGCGGCGAGCCCTTCCAGGTCGGGGCCGACCATCATGCCGTCGCGGCCGATGTCGGTGACCACGAAGGCGGCCACGCCGGCGCCCTCGAAACGGGTCAGCAGCTCGCCCGGCCCCAATCCCGAGGCCTCGGCCCAGCCCCGCACCGCCACCTCGCCGCCGCGGGCGTCGAGGCCGACGGCCACGCGGCCGGGATGGCGCGCGGCCACCCGGCGCACCAGGGCCGGGTCCTCGAGGGCGGCGGTCCCGAGAACCACGCGGGCCACGCCGGAGCGCAAGAGCGTCTCGGCCGCGAACTCGTCACGGATGCCGCCGCCGGCCTGCACCCGGATGTCGACGGCGCCGGCGATGGCCCGGACGGCGTCACGGTTCACGCCCTCGCCGGTGCGGGCGGCGTCCAGATCGACGACGTGCACCCAGGGAGCACCGCCGGCCTCGAACGCCATGGCCACGGCCACGGGATCGTCGTCGTACAGCGTCTCCCGGGCGTAGTCGCCCTGGAGCAGGCGGACGCACGCGCCGCCCCGCAGGTCGATGGCGGGGTACAGGTCCACGGCGGCTCACGCCGCGCAGGACGCGGCGAAGTTGGCCAGCAGGCGCAGGCCCACCGCACCCGACTTCTCGGGGTGGAACTGGGTGGCCCACAGCGTGCCCCGCTCCACGGCCGCCACCACCGGGCCCCCGTAGTCGCAGGTGGCGGCCACGTCGGCCGTCGGCTCGGGGACGTAGGAGTGGACGAAGTAGGCCCACGACCCGGGCGCGATGCCGTCCAGCAGCAGGGAGCGGCCGGCACGACCCGGCACCGGGTCGAGCACGTTCCACTGCATCTGGGGCCGCTTGACCCCGGCCGGCAGCGCCCGAACCTCGCCGTCGATCACCCCCAGGCCGGCCACCTCGGGGTCCTCCTCGGAGCGCCCGTACAGCATCTGCATCCCGACGCAGATGCCGAGGAAGGGGGTGCCCGCCTCGATGGCCTCCACGGCCACGGCGTCGAGGCCCGACTCGCGCAGCGCCTCCATGCACCGGCCGAAGGCGCCGACCCCCGGGAGGACCACGCCGGCTGCGCCCTCCGCCGCCGCCGGCTCGCTCACCAGCTCCGCCTCGGCGCCCACCTTCTCCAACGCCTTCTGGGCGGACCGGAGGTTGCCGATGCCGTAATCGAGCACGGCGATCACGACTGCGACCCTCTTGCCTCGCGTCTGGAGCCCGAAAGGGCCGGGGTCACAGGACGCCCTTGGTGGAGGGAACGCCGCCGCCCTCCACCCGCACCGCGTCGCGGAGGGCCCGGGCCACGCCCTTGAAGCTGGCCTCGAGGATGTGGTGGGTGTTGCGGCCGCGTCGCAACGACAGGTGCAGGGTGATGCCGGCGCTGGCGGCCAAGGACTGCCAGAAGTGCTCGGCCATCCGGGGGTCGAACGGAGGGGTGCCGAGCGACGGCACATCGGGGCCGCAGTCGACCTCGTAGACGCTGAAGGGGCGCCCCGACAGGTCGAGGGCCACCTCCACCAGCGCGTCGTCGAGCGGCAGCAGCACGGAGCCGAACCGGCGGATCCCCGCCTTGTCGCCGAGGGCGTCCTTCAGCACCTCACCCAGGGCGATGGCCACGTCCTCGACGGTGTGATGGATGTCGACCTGAAGATCGCCCCGGGCCCGCACCGCGAGGTCGAAGCCGCCATGACGCCCGAGCTGGGCGAGCATGTGGTCGAAGAACGGCAGCCCGGTGTCCACCGAGGTCTCGCCCGTGCCGTCCAGGTCGAGGCACACCTCGATTGACGTCTCCCTGGTCTCCCGCGAGCGCGACGCCTGGCGGGTCATGACAGCACTTCGGCCAGGGCGGCGAGGAAGGCGTCGTTCTCTTCGCGCGTGCCCACCGTCACCCGCAGGCACCCCTCGAGGCGGGCCCACGACGAGCAGTTGCGTACCAGGACGGAGCGCTCCACCAGCTCCCGCCACACCTCGGCCCCGTCCCGGGCCAGGGGGCGGAACAGGATGAAGTTGGCGTCCGAAGGCCACGCCTCCACGGCCAACGCGGCCAGTCCTGCAGCCAACCGGGCCCGCTCGTCGGTGAGCAGCGCCACCCGCGCCTCCATCTCCGCTCGGTACTCCAGGGCCAGCCGACCGGCCGCCTGCTTGAGGGCGTCGAGGTGGTAGGGCAGGGCCCGCTGCTCGAGCTCGCAGACCAGGGGCGCGGGCCCGACGAGGTAGCCGAGGCGGGCCGCGGCCATCGACCACGTCTTGGAGTAGGTGCGCACGACGGCCAGGCCCACGCCGTCTGCCACCAGCTGGAGTGCCGACCAGGGCGCGAACTGGCCGTAGGCCTCGTCCACCACGAGCAGCCCCGGCGCCAGGTCCAGCACCTCGGCTACCGTGGCCGCGGACTCGGCGCCGCCCGTCGGGTTGTTGGGCGAGCAGAGGAAGGTGATCTCGGGCCTGGCCTCGGACAGCACCCGCTTGACCTCGCCCAGGTCGAGGGTGAAGTCGGGGTGTCGCTCCCCCACCACGACCTTGGTCCGGGTGAGGCGGGCGATGTGGGCATGCAGGGCGTAGGTCGGCTCGAACACGGCGATGGTGCGCCCTGGCCCCCCGTAGGTGGACAGCAGGACCTGCAGGACCTCGTTGGAGCCGTTGCCGGCGAAGACCTGGTCGGGGCCGACCCCGTGGAGCTCGGCCAGGGCGGCCCGCAGCGCCGTGGCTCGTCGGTCGGGGTAGCGGTGCAAGGGAAGCGTGGCCACCGCCTCGGTCAGGGCGTCCACGAAGGCGCGCGGCGGCGGATAGGGCGACTCGTTGGTGTTGAGGCGCACCTGCACGCTGACCTGCGGGGAGTGGTAGCCCTCCCCGAGCCCCTGGTCGTCGCTGGCCGGGATCAGGCCACCCATCAACCTCGACCCCGGATCCGGACCGACTCGGCGTGGGCCGCCAGCCCCTCGGCCTCGGCCAGGGCGACCACGTGGGGCGCCAGCCGGCCCAGCGCGGCCTCGTCGAGGGAGATCACGTGGACGGTCTTGACGAAGTCGTCGACCCGCAGGGCGCTGGCGAAGCGGGCCGACCCGTAGGTGGGGAGCACGTGGCTGGGCCCGGCGACGTAGTCGCCCACGCTGGCCGGCGCCCACGGGCCGCAGAACACGGCGCCGGCGTGGCGCACGAGCGGAACCAGGGCCTCGGGGCCGTCGCACATCAGCTCGAGGTGCTCGGGGGCGATGGCGTTGGCCACCTCCACGGCCTGCTCGGGCCCGTCCACCAGCACGGCGTAGCCGCCCTCGCCCAGCGTGGCCTCGATCTGGGAGCGGCGGGGCGACGCAGCGACGATGCGCGCCACCTCGGCGGCCACGGCATCAGCGGCGGTCTCCGACCAGGTGACCAGCCAGGCCAGGCCGTCGGGCCCGTGCTCGGCCTGGACGACCACGTCGACGGCGGCGAACTCCACCGGTGTGGTGTCGTCGGCCACCACGACCACCTCGGACGGACCGGCGAAGGAGCCCGGGACCCCGACGGCTCCTTCCCCCGCCACCTCCCGCTTGGCCAGGGAGACGTAGATGTTGCCGGGCCCGACGATGACGTCCACCGCCGGCACCGATTCCGTGCCGTAGGCCATGGCCGCCACGGACTGGGCCCCACCGATGCGGTACACCTCGTCGACTCCCGACAGGGCGGCGGCGGCGAGGATGGCGGGGGCGACGGTGCCGCCGGCGGTGGGGGGCGAGCACAGCGCGATCTCG
Organism: Actinomycetota bacterium; assembly: GCA_002861595.1. Lineage (GTDB taxonomy): Bacteria > Actinomycetota > Acidimicrobiia > Acidimicrobiales. The sequence goes on along the minus strand of PJQG01000043.1, from coordinate 4,900 downwards.
GCCACCCCCGCCACCCGGGCGGGTACGGCCGACATGAGCACGCTCGAAAGCAACGGAGCGGTGCCGCCGGGGACGTAGACGCCGGCCCGGTCCACCGCCCGGCGCAGCTCGCGCACCACCACGCCCTCGCGCTGGTGGCGCTCGTCACCCCGGACCTGCTCCTGGTGAAAGGCCAGCACGGCGGCTCTGGCCGCCTCCAGGGCTTGCCGCAGCGCCGGCGGCGTGGCTGCAAGAGCGGCGCGCAGCTCGGCGTCCGGCACCCGCAGCTCGTCGATGCGCACCCCGTCGAAGCGCTCGGTGAGCTGGCGCACGGCGGCGTCGCCCCCGGCCTTGACGTCGGCGAGGATGGCCTGGACGGCGGCCACAGGGGGCTCCTTGGCCGCCTGCGGGCGGGGCAGGCCGGGCCGCCAGTCTTCGGCCTTGACGCCGCGGAGGTCGAGTCGCTGGAGCATGGGAGCCATCGAGCGTACCGCCGGGGGTGCGGACGGCTCCCGGCAATGAGCGAGAATGCGGGGGTGCCCTCCGCGATCGCCGAGCTGTCCTCGATCGCCACCGCTCTCGAGGAGCTCTCGAAGCGGGTGACGGCCATCGCCGAGAGCTGCGCCGGTGCCAGGCGCGACGACCTGGCCGCCGAGCTCTACCGGGTGGAGCGAGCCCTTGGTACTGCCTCCCGCACCCTGGCCCGGGTTGTGAGCACCGAAGCCTGACAAAAAGAGACCGACGGCGCCGGGGAGGCGCCGTCGGCCGAGCGGCGGCGGACCGCTCTCGGGGCAAGAGGCGGGATTCTCGCCCCTCAGCACTATCCAACGACGCTGCGCCCCCGATTGTTCCCGCTCGCCGGCGGATGCCTGGCCGGGCGGGTGGGAGCGGTCGACGAAGGGCAGTAGTCGGCGAGGAGGCACTCGTGGCACCGGGGGCGCTGGGAGGTGCACACCGCTCGGCCGTGGAGGATGAGGCGGAGGCTGAACATCCCTCGGGCCTGGGCCGGCACCACCGAATTCAGGTCGGCTTCGACCTTGTCCGGGTCGGTGTGCTCGCTCAGCCCCAGGCGCCGGCTCAGGCGCCCGACGTGGGTGTCGACGGGGAGCCCGGGAAGACCGAAGGCCACCCCCCGTACGACGTTGGCCGTCTTGCGGCCGACCCCGGGAAGGGTGACGAGCTCCTCCATGGCGGACGGGACCTCCCCGCCGAAGCGCTCCTCCAGGGCCTGGGCCATGGCGATGATCGACCGGGTCTTGGCCCGGAAGAACCCGGTGGGGTGGATGAGGGCCTCCACGTCGGCCGGGTCGGCGGCGGCCAGATCTGCTGGGCTCGGGTAGCGGGCGAACAGCGACGGCGTGACGGAATTGACCCGGGCATCGGTCGTCTGGGCCGAGAGGATCGTGGCCACGAGGAGCTGGAACGGTCCGTCGTGGACCAGGGCGCACAGCTCTCGAGCCGTTCCCGGGTACTCGGCGGCCAGGCGCTCCGCCGTCTCGCGCGCTCGTCCCTTGGGTGTCCGGGGTCGGCTCATTGGCCCTGTACCTTGGCACTGTGCACCACCTCGAGGTGAAGCGCCAGATGGGCCAGGGTGACATCGAGGCCGTCTCGGAGCTCCTGGAGGTGGCGGCCGAGGCCGACGGCCACCGGCCTCTGGGCGAGCACCAGTGGCTCGACCTGGTGGAAGGCGGGCGCCAGGGCTTCGCCGGTCTGGTCGCGTGGGAGCCCGGCCACGACCACCCCGTCGGTTACGCCCAGCTGACCCGGGGCGACACCAGCTGGGCGCTGGAGTTCGTCGTCGACCCCCATCACCGCCACGCCGCCGACGCCATCGCGCCCGACCTCATCGGCGCCGCCCTCGACGTCGTGCGCGACGAGGGCGGGGGCCGCATCCACCTGTGGGTGCCCAAGCCCACCGACGACGTGGACGCCCTCGTCCGCGCCGTCGGGTTCCGGCGGGGCCGCGACCTCTACCAGATGCGCCTGCCGCTTCCCCTCGGAGTGCACGGCGACCTCGCCACCCGCTCCTTCCGCCTCGGCCGGGACGAGGAGCGCTGGCTCGACGTCAACAACGCCGCGTTCGCCCATCACCCGGAACAGGGAGGCTGGGACCTCGACACCCTGCGCCAGCGGGAGAAGGAGCCCTGGTTCGATCCCGAGGGCTTCCTGCTCCACGAGCGCGACGGCCGCCTGGCCGGCTTCTGCTGGACCAAGGTCCACGCCGACGACGGCTCGCTGGGCGAGATCTACGTCCTCGCCGTCCATCCCGACTTCCAGGGCCGGGGGCTGGGCCGCGACCTCCTGCTGGCCGGGCTGGAGCACCTCACCGGCCGGGGCCTGACCACGGCCATGCTCTACGTGGAGGCCGCCCACCGTTCCGCCGTCGGCCTCTACGAGGGCGTGGGCTTCACCGTGGACCACGTGGACCGGGCCTACCTGATCGAGGTGGCGCCGAGCCGCTGAGCCGCTCTGGAGTGCGTGGCGTACCGAGCCCGTTATGCCATGCACTCCAGACGCGATCCAGGTCGGCAGCGCCAGTCGAGCTCCCCGGGCGGCTACGTGACGCCGGCGCCGACGGCGTTGCCCACGGCGAAGGTGACGCCGGCGGCGGCGCCGGCGATGGCCAACTGCCGCAGGGCCGAGCGCAGGGCCGAGCGCCCGGTGAAGGCGGACAGGCCGACGCCCACGCCAACCGCGACCAGGCCAGCCGTGACCACCGAGGCGACCACGGCGGCGGTGCCTCGGGCGAAGAACCACGGGACGAGCGGGAGGACGGCGCCGGCGGCGAAGGCGAGGAACGACGACACCGCCGCCTGCACCGGCGAGCCCAGCTCGGAAGGGTCGATGCCCAGCTCCTCCCGCGCGTGGGTCTCCAGCGCCAGGTTGGGATCACGGTGCATCTCCGTGGCCAGCTCCTCGGCGACGTCGGGTTTGATGCCTCGGCTCTCGTAGATGGCGGCCAGCTCCTGACGCTCGAGCTCGGGCCGGCGACGGATCTCGGTGCGCTCCAGCTCCAGCTCGCGCTCCAGCAGCTCGGTTTGAGCCCGCATCGACACGTACTCCCCGGCGGCCATGGAGAAGGCCCCGCCGACCAGCCCGGCCAGCCCGGCCAGGCGGACGACCCCCGGGCCGGGATTGGCCCCCGCCACCCCGAGGATGAGCGACACGTTGGAGACGAGGCCGTCGCTCACACCGAACACCGCGGCACGAGCGGCGCCGCCCTGGACCTTGCGGTGGTGGTGCTCGTGGACGGGCTGCGCCGGCGTCGACCTCGTCGCGGGCTCAGCCTCCGGCATCAAGTCCTACGATATTGCGCTTGGCCCGCTACGACTTGACACGAGACGAGATCGCCGCGCTCCTCGTCGACGAACCCTCCTACCGGGTCGGCCAGGTGTGGGACGGGCTGTACCACCAGGGGACCGACCCCCAGGACCTGACGGTCCTGCCCCGCCGCCTCCGCGCCCGCTTGGCCGACGCCGATGCGTTGGCGCCGGCCCTGCAGACGGACCTGGCTCTGGACGCCGACGGCGGCGCCACCGTGAAGTGGCGCTGGGCCCTCGTCGACGGGCGACGCATCGAGACGGTGCTGATGCGCATGTCGGGCGCCGTCACCAACGCCCGGGCCACCGTGTGCGTGTCCTCCCAGGCCGGCTGCGCCATGGCCTGCGGCTTCTGCGCCACCGGGCAGGCCGGCTTCGACCGCAACCTCACCACCGGCGAGATCGTGGAGCAGGTGGTCCGGGCCCGGGCCGAGGCCTCCCGGCGTGGGTGGCGGCTGACCAACGTGGTCTTCATGGGGATGGGAGAACCCCTGGCCAACTACGACCGGGTGTGGCCGGCGGTGCGGCGCCTCCACCACGACGTGGGGCTGTCGGCCCGCCACCTCACCATCTCCACCATCGGGATCGTGCCCGGGATCCGCCGCCTGGCGCGGGAGGACCTTCCGGTCAACCTCGCCGTCTCCCTCCACGCCGCCAACGACGAGCTTCGCAACCGGCTCGTCCCGATCAACCGCCGCTACCCGCTGGCCGCGCTCACCGAGGCCTGCCGGGTCTGGCACGTCGCCAAGGGCCGGCGCCTGTCGCTCGAGTGGGCGCTCATCCACGGCGTCAACGACCGGCGGTCCGACGTGGCCGAGCTGGCCGAGCTGGCCCGACCGCTGGCCGCCCACGTCAACCTCATCCCCCTCAACCCGACCCCGGGGTTCACCACCAGGGGCACGCCGCCCGACGGGGTCCGCGCCTTTCGCGACCGGTTGGCCGACCGGGGCGTGAACGTGACGGTACGCCACAACCGTGGGACGGACATCGCCGCCGCCTGCGGTCAGCTCGTGGCCGCAGCGGCGGGCGCCGTGCCGGCAGTCGGCGTGGCTCGCTGATCACCGCCGGCGTGGGCCAGACTGCGCCTCCCATGGAATCAAGACGCTGGACCAACGCCAGTCAGCCGCAGACGCTGCAGATCGCCGTGTTCCTCCTCTACGCCACCGCCGTCTTCGGGCTGATCTTCGGCGAGAACCGGATCTGGTTCCAGGCCGCGGTGTTCGAGCTGACCAAGTCCTCGTCCGCCCTGAACCTCGGCCAACTGCTGTGGGGCCTCACCATCATCGGGAGCGCGGCGGGCGGGTTCGGCATCGCCAACGAGCAGAGATGGGGCTATCGGATCGGGCTGACCGCAGCCATCGCCCCCCTCGCCGCCCGCCTCGTCGTGCTCGTGCTCAACCAGATCAGCCCCTTCAACGCCGACGTCATCTCCCTCATGTTCGACATCGCCCTCGTCGCCCTCCTCCTCCACCCCCAGAGCCGGGAGTACCAGCGCATCTGGTTCAAGTGACCGCTGATGGCCACCGAGGGGACCGCCGCCTCGGTGGAGCCCGACGCGGAGGTCAGCCGAGTAGGCGGGGCAGGGTCGTCGGGGTGGGCGG
>PJQG01000040.1:13056-13875 GCA_002861595.1 Actinomycetota bacterium | reverse complement strand
GGTCGCGGCCCGGCCGGCCCGCAGCCCTGCCCGCCGTCTCCAGCGCCAGAGCCACCAGCACGTCGTCGACATCGCAGGCAGGCGGGCACCCCTCGCTGAGCAGACGGTTGGTGCCCGCCGAAGCGGGGCTGCGGACGGGGCCGGGCACGGCCATCACGGTGACCCCCCGCTCCTCGGCCGATCGCACGGTGTGCAACGAGCCCCCCGCCCGGTGTGACTCGACCACCACCAGCACGTCGCACAGGGAGGCGATGATGCGGTTGCGGGCGGGGAAACGCCACGGCTCGGGGCGGGAGCCGAGCGGTGCCTCCGAAAGGATGACGCCGGCGTCGGCCACCTGAGCCCAGAGCGAGGCGTGGCGACGGGGGTAGACGACGTCGAGGCCGCTGCCCACGACGGCGATGGGCGGCGCGCCGGCGGCGCCGGCCCGCACGGCACCTTCGTGGGACGCGCCGTCGATGCCGAGAGCCAGCCCCGAGACGACCGCCACCCCTGCCGACGACAACTGCGTCCCGAAGTCCCGAGCGACGTCGCGCCCGTAGCCGGTGCAGCGACGGGTGCCGACGATCCCGACCCGGGGCGCCTTCTCGTCCAGCGCGGACAACGAACCCAGGGAGAACAGCACGGGCGGTGCCTCGTGGTCGCCCGCCAGTGCGGCCGGGTAGCCGGCGTGGCCCTGCAGGTGAACGCTCACGCCGGCACCGGTGTGCGCAGCCGCCACCGCCTCCACGGACACCTCGCCCGCTGCCCGCGCCCACGCGGCCCCGGCCGCTCCGGCGCCCACTCGCTGCCAGGCGCGGTGAGGCTCGCTGCCCGCAG
>PJQG01000040.1:4508-13033 GCA_002861595.1 Actinomycetota bacterium | reverse complement strand
TCCCAGGCCATGAAGGGCAGCCCGGCCAGGGCGGCGGCGTAGGCCCAGGCCGCCAGAGTGGTGGCCACTTGTGTCACGAGGCGGCCTCGAGGGCCGGCGGGTCGGCCCGAAGCTCGAGGGCGGCGCACACGTGCTCCTCCCCCACCGCTCCGTCCGCGCCCTCGAGGTCGGCGAGGGTGCGGGCGACCCGGCGGACCCGGTGCAAGCCACGGGCGGACAGCGAACCGACCCGCAGTCGCCACTCGAGCACCCGCTGCGCCGCGCCGGACAGCGGGGCCACCTGGTCGAGACGGCCCGGCGCCAGCTCGGCGTTCGTCCGTACGCCGCGCTGGGCGGCCAGGGCCCGAACGGCCGCCACCCGTTCGGCCACGGCCGCCGAGCCCTCTCCCGCCGGCCCGCCCATGAGCTGGGCCACGTCGGGACGGGTGACGGGGATGCGCAGGTCGAAGCGGTCGAGCAGGGGGCCCGACAGGCGCCGGGCGTAGCGGGCGCGGGCGGCGTCGCTGCACTTGCACGAGCCCGGGGGCCCGCCCTGGCCGCACGGGCACGGGTTCATGGCGGCCACGAGCAGGAAGCGGGCCGGGAAGGCGACGCTGGCCCGGGCCCGGCACACCCGGACCAGGCCTTCTTCGAGGGGCTGGCGCAGGGCGTCGAGAACGTGGACGGGGAACTCTCCCATCTCGTCGAGGAACAACACACCATTGTGAGCCATCGAGATCTCTCCCGGCCGCATCCACGCTGTCCCCCCGCCGATCAGCGACACCGCCGAGGCGCCGTGGTGGGGGGCCCGCAACGGAGGCCGGTCCACCAACCCGCCGGCCGGCAGCGGCACGCCGGCGGCCGAGTGGACCCGGGTGGTCTCCAGGGCCTCGACCCGCCCGAGGGGAGGAAGGAGGCCGGCCAGGCGCCGGGCCAGCAGCGTCTTGCCCGCCCCAGGCGGACCGCTCAGGAGGAGGTGGTGGCCCCCGGCGGCGGCCACCTCCAGCGCCCATCTCGCCAGGCGCTGCCCCCGGACGTCGGCGAGGTCGGGCTGAGGGTGGTCCTCCTGCTCCTGCCCACCGCAGGGAGGGTCGCCCCAGGGGCCGGCGCCACGCAGGGCGTCAACCAGCTCCCGGATGCACGAGGCCGTGCGCAGCTGGTGGCGCCCGACGAGGCGGGCCTCGGCCACGCTGACCGGCGGGACCACGACCGTGCCGCAGCCGATGGCGTCGACCATCGACACCACGCCCGGCACGGGCCGGATGGAGCCGTCGAGGCCGAGCTCGCCCAGGAACGCCATGCCGGCAACCGTCTCGGCCTCCACCTCCCCGGCCGCCACCAGCAACCCGACGGCGATGGGAAGGTCCAGCCCCGGGCCCCCCTTGCGCACCCCAGAGGGCGCGAGGTTCACCGTTGTGCGCTTCAGGGGCCACGCCAGGCCGCTGGACAGCAGGGCGGCGCGCACGCGGTCACGCGATTCGCGGCAGGCGGCATCCGGCAGCCCGACGATGTTGAACCCGGGCAGGCCGTTGGAGACATGGACTTCGACGACGACGGGGCGGCCGTCGACGCCGAGGACGGTGGCGGAGGGGATGGTGGCGATCACGGCGGCTCCTCGCAGACGACAGATGCGAAAGGAGGGCCGTGCGCCGGCCGCTCGAGGCGGTGTTCGCCAGCGTAGCCTGGCGATTCGGGCTGCGAAAGGGGCAGGTGGCCGGTTTTTCGGCGGCACCGAGGAGAGAGTCGTCCGGGGGCCGGAGCGGATGGCGCGGCGAGTTCGGGCCGAGAGCTCCGGCCCGGCTTGCCGAGGAAAGGGCCACCACTCCGATGGCCGCTTCCGGATCCCGGCGGGTCCCGACCCTTGCGTCGCCGCCGTCGGTCCTGACTTCGTCGTCGCGCTCGATATCCAGCGCTTCGACTTCCTCTACATCTACATCAGAAAGCCGGCACGCCCTTGTTGGTGGTCTTCGACGTTGTGTTCGGTGAACCACCGATGTAATACGGGCTGCTCGACCGGCTCCTGGTCACGACACCTCCTTCGGCACTGGTACGCCAGAGGCACCCGAGGGCGGTACCGCCCGCCCTCGGGCGTCACCCCAGGTACGGCCACGTTCGGCCACGGGAAGGAAGAACGCCGCCTTCGACGACGTTGGAGGAAGGAGTGCGGCGGGAGCGACCCTGGTGAGCGCTTGGACGCGGCTCGCGGAGCCGCTCCGGTTGTTCAACCTCTTCCTGCTGTCCATGGGCCTGTTCCAGGTGGTGGTGGTCAACATCGCGCCCCTCGAGGCTGGCGCGCTCGGTCCCGACCACTGGCGCAGCGCCCAGCGCCGGCTCGTGGTGGTGGACAAGACCGGTGACCGCGGCTGGCAGCAGGCGACGCGTCACGCCGTTGACGTCTGGAACCAGGCGGCGGGGCCGACGGGCGTCCGCCTCACTTGGACGACCGGGAGCGGGACCTGCTCTCCTGATCGTGTGCGCATCTCGGTGTGCACCGCCTCGGCCGCCCGCCTCGGTGGCGGCCGCACGGCCAACCGCCAGGGGCGGGCCGACGTCGAGCTGGATCCGGACGGCCACAACCTCGGCGCCTTCGTGCTCGTGTGCTCCGACTGCCGTCCCAGCGAGGCGCGCCGGCGGGTCATCGCCACCCACGAGATCGGCCACACCCTCGGGCTGTCCCACACCCCCCGCCTCAGCTCCGTGATGCTCCACACCGGCGGCGCGGAGCGTCCAGACGACCTCGACGCCGCTGAGGTGCGGTCTCTCTATGAGCACGTCGATGGCCCCCTGCGTTGCGGCGTGTTCAACCTCCGCCTCGGCACCTTCTGCCTGTAGACCGGCTGGCAGGCGATACTGGGGCGTGGGCTTCAACCCGTTCCGTGCCCAGAAGCGCCGAAGCTCGGACTACGTCTTCCTGGCCGCGGCGCTGGGCGTGACCCTGCTGCTCCTGCTGTGGGCCCTCAACCCGTAGGCGCAGACGCCGGCGGCGACGGGGCCGGGGTGGAGGTCCGCCGGGTCCAGCCCTACCGGGCCCTCAAGACCTACCTCTGCCCCGGCTGCAACCAGGACATCCAACCGAGGGCGATGCACCTGGTGGTCGTCCCTCTCGACACCCCGGACCTGCGCCGCCACTGGCACGAGGCCTGCTGGCAGCACCGAGACCGGCGCCGTCCCGGACGCCTCCGCTGACACACGCCGGGGTTGGGGCCCCGGCCGGGGAAAGCGAGCACGGCGCCGGGCGGGGTTGGGGCCCCCGCCTCGGCGAGGAGGCCGGGCGACGCCGACGAAGTCGACTACCTCAGGTCGGCTTCCAAGAAGGCGCAGCAGGACTCCAGCGATCGTCGACCTGAGGTAGTCGACTACGGCGTCGTCGTGGGGCCCCGGCCGGGGAAAGCGAGCTCAGAACGCGCCTTCGAGAACCTCCACGGCGCCACCGAGCACGGACGCCACGTCGAAGCGGATGTCGGTGGGACGGAGGGGGGCGTCGTTCTCCAACCACTTGGCCGCGAGGCGGCGCAGGCGCATCTGCTTGGTACGGGTGACCGCCTCCACGGGAGCCCCGAAGGCGTCGGTGCTGCAGGTCTTGACCTCGCAGAACACGAACCTGCGGCCCTCGCGCACCACCAGGTCGAGCTCGCCCTCACGGCAGCGCCAGTTGCGCACGACCACCTCGTAGCCCCGCGCCTCGTACCACGCGGCCACCGCCTCCTCCCCGCGCCGGCCCAGGGACCGGCGGCCGTCGGGCAAGCTAGAGCTCCCTCGCCGGGAGCTCCTCCACGTTCACGTCCTTGAACGTGATCACGCGGACCGAGGCGACGAATCGGGCCGGCCGGTACATGTCCCACACCCAGGCGTCGCCCAGCTCGATCTCCAGGTAGGTCCGGCCGCCCTCCCCCTTCGGTTCCATCTTCACGTCGTTGGCCAGGTAGAAGCGCCGATCGGTCTCGACCACGAAGCGGAACAAGGGCAGGACCGACCGGTACTCCTGGTACAGCTGGAGCTCGATCTCGGTCTCGTACCGCTCGAGGTCCTCCGCGCTCATGGCCTCAGCGTAGGTTCACAGGAAGGAGGCCGAGCCCAGGGGCCACACCTTGAGCACGGTGCGCCCGGCCACCGAAGCGCGGGTGATGGGCCCGAAGACGCGGCTGTCCGAGGAGTTGCCCCGGTTGTCCCCCATCACCCAGAGGTGCGCTGGGGGGACGGTGACGGCGGCGAACGTGCTCGTCATCGTGCCCGCGTCCAGATAGGGCTCGATGAGTCGCCGGCCGTTCACGAGCACATGGCCGTCCTTGCCCTCGACGGTCTCGCCCGGCAGCGCCACCACCCGCTTGATGAACTCCTCGGTGGAGGGCTGCACAACTCCGACTGCCTCGCCCACGCCGCGCAGGGCCCGGCGCCATGTGCTCGTGGACGGTTCGGACTCCTCGAGACGACACGCCGCCTTTGGGCAGTCGAACACGACGATGTCGCCCCGCCGCGGGGCATGCAGGCGGTAGGCGATCTTGGACACCACCACGCGGTCGTTGACCTCCAGCTGGCTGAGCATGGACTCCGACGGGATGTAGAACGCCTGGGCCACCAGCGTCTTCAGGAGGAAGGCGATGAGGGCGGCGAAGCCCAGCAGAATCGGGATCTCCCGCACCGTCCGCCACGCCCGGGGAGGGCGGCGACGGGCCGGTGGTGGCAACGCCGGCTCGGTGGTGCTCACCGGCGCGTCCGACGCGACCGGCTTTTCCGTCCTCAACGGGCGGCCCGCTTCTCCTTGATCTTGGCCGCCTTCCCGCTGCGCTCCCGGAGGTAGTAGAGCTTGGCCCGGCGCACGTCGCCGGTGCGGGCGACCTCGATCCTGGCGATCACCGGCGAGTGGACGGGGAAGGTGCGCTCCACGCCGACGCCGAAGCTCACCTTTCGCACCGTGAACGACTCCCGGATCCCGTCACCCCGCCGGGCGATGACGTCGCCCTGGAAGACCTGGATCCGCTCCCGCGTGCCCTCCACCACCCGGACGTGCACCTTGACGTTGTCCCCGGGGCTGAACGGGGGGACGTCGTCGCGGAGCCTGCCCTTGTCGACCAGATCAGTGGGGTTCATGCGCCTCAGGCTCCTCGTGGGCACCGCCGGGGGAAGCGACAGGATACCCGTGGTCTGCCAGGAGCTGCACCTCCTGGTCTGTGAGGCCACCACGCGCCGCTACCAGGTCCGGCCGGGACCGCAGGGTGCGGGCCAGGGCAGCGGCACGGCGCCACCTGGCGATTCGTCCGTGGTCGCCGCAACGGAGCACCTCGGGGACAGGCCAGCCGCGGAAATCGGCCGGTCTGGTGTAGTGGGGCTCCTCCAGCAGGCCGTCGCTGAAGCTCTCGTGGACGGTGGAGGCCTCGTTGCCGACCACACCCGGCACCAGACGGGCCACGGCCTCGACCACCACCAGCGCCGCCGCCTCTCCGCCGGCCAGCACGTAGTCGCCGATCGACAGCTCCCCGTCGACGAGGTGGTCGACCACCCGTTGATCGACGCCCTCGTAGCGACCGCACAGCAGCGAGAACCCGCCTGGCGCCGAGGCCAGCTCCCGGGCCTGGGCCTGGTCGAAGCGTCGCCCTCCGGGCCCGAGCAGGAACAGGGGCCGCACGGGCTGGGCCGCCTCCACCGCGGCGAAGATGGGCCCGGGGGCCAGCACCATGCCGGCGCCCCCCCCGAAGGGCGTGTCGTCCACGCTCCGGTGGGGGTCGGCGGTGGCCGAGCGCAGGTCGTGGACCCGGAGGTCCAGCAACCCTCGGGACCGGGCCTTCCCGATGAGGCTCTCGGCCAGGTAGCCCTCGATCAGCCCGGGGAAGATGGTCAACACCTCGATTCGCATGTCGGCGCTCCCGGTTGCGGGTACGGAAGGGGGCGTTTCCGTCCCCTTACGTACTCCAACCTCAGGGGAGGAGGCCCTCGGGAGGGTCGATCACCACCCGGTGGGCATCGCGGTCGTGGGCGACCACGAAGCGCAGCGGGACCAGGGCGCCGCCCTCGAGCACGAGCAGGTCGCTGGCCGGGTTGGCCTCCACCTCGACGACCGGGCCGTACGAGCGGCCGTCGACGCCGGCGACCTCGGCGCCCACCAGCTCGTGGACCCACAGCTCATCGGGGTCGTCGAGGGCCGGCGCCGACAGCACGGCGCCCCGCAGCGCCTCGGCCTCCTCTCGGCCGGACACTCCCGCGAACTTCACGATCCAGCGGCCCTGGTGAGGCGACGACGCCTCCACCGTGAGCTGCCGTGTCGGCGTGGCCAGCACCGAGCCCGCGCTCAGCCGCTCGGAGCGGTTGGTGACCAGGGCGACGATGACCTCGCCGGCCAGGCCGTGGGGCTTGGCCACCCGGCCCACCTCCAGCACTGTCGCTAGTCGACGATGTCGACGGTGGCTTCCACGCCCTCGCTGGCGCCGGCGGCCCGCACGACGGTACGGATCGCCTGTGCCGTGCGGCCTCGACGGCCGATGACGATACCCATGTCCTTTGGCGCTACGTGCAGGCGCAGGTCGACGCGTTTGCGGTTGGGGTCCTCGTCGGCCTGGACGACGACGGCGTCGGGCTCGTCGACGATCTGGCGGGCCAGGTACGACAGCACGTTGCGGGCGGCCGCCCCGAGGACGCGGTTGCCGGTGTCGTCGTCGTCGTAGGCAGCCACGGCCGCGGCGCCGGCACCGGTCGTGTCGGTCATGTCGGTCATGTCGGTCATGAGGGCGTGGTCGCCTTGAACTCGTCCCAGGTGCCGGTGATCTTCAGCAGCTTCTCAACCGTCTCGGTGGGCTGCGCCCCGTTGCGCAGCCACCGCAGCGCCTTGTCGCCGTCGATGAGGATCCGGGAAGGCTCGGCCCGAGGTTCGTAGGTGCCCACCGCCTCGATGAACCGCCCGTTGCGGGGGGCTCGGGCATCGGAGGCCACCACGCGGTACGTCGGCTGCTTCTTCTTTCCCATACGTATCAAACGAAGCTTTACCGCCACTCGAATCTGTCTCCCTGGTCTTGCTGATCGGTCATTTGAACTGCGACAGCGAGGGCACCTTGGGCGGGGTGACCCGCCCGCCCTTCTTGCCCTTCTTGGACTTCTTCTTGGTGAGCATGCGCCCAAGGCCCATGGAGCCCATCATGCGCTGCATCTCCTTGAACTGCTTGAGGAGGCCGTTGACCTCAGACGTGGTCGTACCGCTGCCGTTGGCGATACGGAGGCGCCGTGAGCCGTTGATGAGGGTGGTGTCGACCCGCTCGGCCGGCGTCATGGAGCGGATGATGGCCTCGATGCGGCCCAGCTCGCGCTCGTCGATGTTGGCGTTCTTGAGCTCCTTGGGGAGCCCCGGGATCATGCCCACCAGGCCCTGGAGGGGGCCCATCTTCTTCACTTGTTGCATCTGCTCGAGGAAGTCCTCGAGGGTGAAGGTGCCCTCCATCAGGGCGGCGGCCGCCCGCTCGGCCTCCCTCTTGTCGTAGTTCTCCTCGGCCTTCTCGATCAGCGTGAGCATGTCGCCCATCCCGAGGATCCGGCTGGCCATGCGGTCGGGGTGGAAGACCTCGAAATCGGCCAGCTTCTCGCCCACCGAGGCGAAGGCGATGGGTCGCCCCACCACCTCCTTGACCGACAGGGCGGCGCCGCCGCGCGCGTCCCCATCGAGCTTGGTGAGGATGACCCCGTCGAGCTCCAGGGTGGCGTGGAAGGCCTCCGCCGTGGCCACCGCGTCCTGGCCGGTCATGGCGTCGATGACGAGGAACGTGTAGTGGGGTGCCACCTTGCCCGAGATCTGGCGGACCTCCTCCATGAGGTCGGCGTCGATGGAGAGGCGGCCGGCGGTGTCGACGATGAGCACGTCCCGGCCCAGGCGCTGCGCCTCGGCCAGGCCCCGCTCGGACACGGCCACGGGGTCGGTGGCCTCGCTGAACACGGGAACGCCCACCTGGCCACCCAGCACCCGCAGCTGCTCCACGGCCGCGGGGCGCTGGAGGTCGGCGCCCACGAGGAGGGGGTTACGGCCCTGCTGCTTGAACCACCGGGCGAGCTTGCCCGCCGTGGTGGTCTTGCCGGAGCCCTGGAGCCCGGCCAGGAGGACCACGGTGGGCGGCCTCGACGCGTAGGTGAGCTTGAGCGTCTCGCCGCCGAGGATGCCCACCAGCTCCTCGTGGACGATCTTGATGACCTGCTGGGCCGGGCTCAGGCTCTGGCTGGTCTCGATGCCGACGCAGCGCTGCTTGATGCGCGCCAGCATCTTCTTGACGACGAGGAAGTTGACGTCGGCCTCGAGGAGGGCCAAGCGGATCTCCCGCAGGACCTCGTCGACCTCGGCTTCTCCGAGGCGGCCGCGGCTCCGGAGGCGGCCGAAGATCCCCTCGAAGCGGTCGGACAGCGAATCGAACATGAGCGACCAGGGTAGTTGCTCTGCCGACGCCGCCCTCCGACAGCGACGGGGCTACGGCCTCCTCGCCGGGGCTCCTTCCACCTGTGCCGGCGCGCCACCCGGCTCGGCTCCCGCCGGCGGCACCCGCTCGGGGACCGCGCTCGGTGCGGGGGCGATGCGCACG
>PJQG01000040.1:845-4501 GCA_002861595.1 Actinomycetota bacterium | reverse complement strand
GGGGCGGAACGGGAGCGGGGGCGGGCACAGGGTGGTCACCGCTGCCCCCGACCCCGGGTTGGCGGTCCTGGCTCTTCTCGATCCACTCGTCAGTGACGGCCGGCACCGGGAACGCCTCCCCGCCGCCCTCCAGCTCGAAGACGTAGACCGGGACGAGGGCCGGTCCGAGGTGCTGCAGGGCGAGGCGCACACCGGTGATGGTCAGCACCGGCGGTCGGGACGGGGGCGGTTGGACGCTCCCCGGTTCCCCTCTGGTTCCTTCAGCTCGAGGGAAGGATCTCGTCGACTCGGAGCTGCACTTCGGGAAGGCCGAGCGGCGCCAACACGTCCCCGGGACGGGCCGTGGTCACTGCGGTGTACTCGCCGTCATGAGCGTCGCGGAAGACCTCGATGGCACCGGCCGGCAGGTCCACCAGCCAGACTTCGAGAAGCGAGGCGGCGGCGTAGAGCGGGACCTTGCGCCGGCGGTCCCACGCCACGGTCGTGTCTGCCACCTCGACCACCAACAGCACATCCGGCGGCAGCGGGTGGGCCTCGGCGTAATCGTCGCTACGGGGCCGCAGCACTGCCAGGTCCGGCTGCGGTTCGGAATGATCGGGCACGAGGATCGGGTTCTGGACGGCGACGATCCCTCGCCCCTGCGCCCGTTCGATGAGGAGCCGGGTCAGCTTGTTGACGCAGCCGGCGTGCCTGCTCCCGATCGGCGCCATCTCCACGATCTCCCCGTCGAGCAACTCGATCCGGTCGTCCTCGCCGAAGAGCCCGGCGTCGGCCATGCGGTGGTACTCATCGATCGTGAAGCGGTGGGGCGCCGGCGATGCGGGCTGCACGGCCATGCTCACAACCGTACCGGGTCAGCCCGGCGCCGCTCTCTAGGAGAAGAGGGCGTCCACGAACTCCTCGGGGTCGAAGTCCACCAGGTCGTCGGCCGTCTCCCCGAGGCCGACGAGCTTGATGGGCAGGCCCATGTCGGAGGCGATGGCCACGGCGATGCCACCCTTGGCCGTGCCGTCCAGCTTGGTCAGCACCACGCCGGTCACGTCCACCGCCTCGGTGAACTGGCGCGCCTGCACCAAGCCGTTCTGCCCGGTGGTCGCGTCGATCACCAGCAGCACCTCCTTGAGGTGGGCGGGCGGGCGCTCGGCGATGCGGCGCACCTTCTTCAGCTCCTCCATGAGGTTGACCTTGGTATGGAGGCGGCCGGCGGTGTCGGCCAACACGAGGTCGCCGCCTCGAGAGGCAGCCCGCTCCACCGCGTCGAAGACCACCGCGCCGGGGTCCCCGCCCTCGGCGCCTCGAACCAGGTCGGCCCCCACCCGCTTGGCCCACAACTCCAGCTGCTCGGCGGCGGCGGCCCGGAAGGTGTCGGCCGCGGCCATCACGACGGTGCGGCCGGCCGCCGCCTCCCGCAGGCCCACCTTGCCGACGGTCGTGGTCTTGCCCACGCCGTTCACGCCCACGAAGAGCCACACGTTCGGCACGCCGGGCTCGAAGCTGAGACTCCGGTCGCCCTCCGAGAGCTTGGCCTTGAGCTCGCTCTTCAGGGCGGTGACGAGGTCGTCCGGGGTCCGGATGCCCTCGCCCTTGACGCGGGTGCGCAGTTCGTCGAGCAGGCTGGAGGTGAGGCCGACGCCGACGTCGGCGCGGATGAGCGCCTCCTCCAACTCGTCCCAGGTCTCGTCGTCGATCGAGGAGCGGGACAGGACCGACCCGACGTAGCCGGAGAGCAGGCTGCGGGCCTTGCCCAGACGGTCCCGGAAGCGGGGCGTGACCGGGACGGGCGGGGCGACAGCCTCTGGCTCAGGCTCCGGTTCGCGAAGTGGCTCGAGCTCGGGTTCAGGGAGCGGAGCCGGCTCCGGCGCCGGCTCGACCACCACGTCGGCGGGCCGCTCGGGGGGCGCCTCGACTGTGGGACGGGGCGCCTCCGGGGGCCGCTTGAGCGCGGGGCCGCGTCTGGTGGGCGGCGGCTCCAGCTGCGGGCGGCGGTCACGGCGGCGGGAGACGGCCACGCCGGCCACGGACCCGACCAGGACCAGGGCGACGAGCAGGATGAGGACGAGTTCCATGATGCGCCCAGCCTAAAGGCCTCTGCCGCACGCCGGCCCGGGCGTAACCCCGAGGTGCCCGTCCTCAGGCCTCGTCTGTGCACGAAGCGCCCTGATCTGGACGGCAACGAGCCGGATCAGGGCGTCTTGTGCACATCCTGCGAACAGAAAACCAGTGCTCAGGTGGTGACCGCGGTGATGCGTTCGCTGATGACCTTCGAGGAGCCGCCGGGCTGCATGGTGACGCCGTAGAGGCAGTCGGCCGCCTCCATGGTGCGTTTCTGGTGCGTGACGACGAGAAGCTGGGCGTCGCCCCGGAACTCGTGGATGAGGTCGATGAAGCGGTGGAGGTTGACGTCGTCGAGGGCGGCCTCGACCTCGTCCATCAGGTAGAAGGGCGAGGGGCGGCTGCGGAACACCGCGAACAGGAAGGCCAGGGCGGCGAGCGAACGCTCACCGCCCGACAGCAGCGAGAGCTTGCGCACGTTCTTGCCCGACGGCCGGGCCTCGATCTCGATGCCGGTCTCGAGCAGGCTGTCGGGGTCGGTGAGGCTGAGGCGCCCCGTACCGCCCGGGAACAAGGTGGTGAACAGGGCGGTGAAGTTCTCGGCTACGTCGGCGTAGGCGGCCGAGAACACCTGGACGATCTCCTCGTCCACGGCCCGGATCACCTTGGCCAGCACCCGGCGGCCCGAGCGCACGTCCTCCAGCTGGGACTCGAGGAACTGATGGCGCTCCTGCAGGGCGGTGAACTCCTCGAGGGCGAGCGGGTTGACCGGCCCCATCAGGCGCAACTCCCGCTCCAGCTCGCGCACGCGGGCCCCCGCGACGGTTCCCGGCGGGAGGTCCGGGCAGGGCGCGGCGATGGCCGCCTCCGGCTCGCAGTCGAGGTCGCGGCGCACGGTTTCCGTCGCCGCCTCCAGGCGCAGCCGCACCTCGGTGCTCTCCATCTCCGCTCGCTGCGACCGCTCCCGCAGCTCGGCCAGGCCCCGCTCGGCCTCGGCCCGCTGCCGGCGCCGCGCATCCAGGCGCTCGGTGGCGACTCGCACCGCGGCCTGGCGTCGCGCCCGCTGCTGGCGTACTGCCGCCAACCCTGCTTCCAGGTCGGCCAGGCCGGCGGCCACTGTGGTGGCCAGGCGGGCCGTGGCCCGGGCCTGGCCCTCGAGCTCCACCCGGCGCCGCCCGGCCTCGGCCCGCTCACGGGCGTTGTGGCTGAGGCGCTCCTCGACCTCGACCTGCCGCCGTGACAGCAGCTTCCGGCGCTCCTCCAGCCCGCCGGCCCGCACCTCCACGTCCGTGCGCAGCTCACGCACCGCGGCACGACGCTGCTCCAGGCGGTCCCGCGCCTCGCGCTCGGACAAGGCCCGTTGTGCGCCGGCCACCTCCTCGGCCTCGAGCGCGGGCAGGGCAGCGTCGAGCTGCGCGACCCGCGCCTCCTCGCCCTCCAGTCGCTCGACCAGCTCCGCCAGCTGAGGCTGGAGCCTGGCCTGCTCGGCCCGGACATGTTCCTGCTCCGCGTCAAGGCGCTGCACGGCCTCGGTGGCCGCCGCCAGCTGCGCGTCGTTGGCGTCAGCGCCCGCGGTCACCTCGGCCTCACGGGCGCGGGCGGCA
>PJQG01000040.1:0-789 GCA_002861595.1 Actinomycetota bacterium | reverse complement strand
CGATGCCGCCGCCTCGGCCCGGGCCTGCTCCAGAGCCGCGCCGGTGGCGCCCGTGGCCGAGGTGCCGGCCCGCCAGCCGGTGGCCGAGAATCGGTCGCCCTCCCGGTTCACGACGACGAGGCCGGGGTGGGCCAGCGCCACGTCGAGCGTCTGCTCCCAACCGCCGTCGACCGCGACCACCCGGGCCAGCAGGGAGTCGAGGAATCCCGCCATCCCCGGCCGGCTGGACCGGACATGGGAACGCAACCGCGCCGCGGGGCAGACGGCGACCAGGGCTTCGACCGCTCCCCTGTCGGCTTCGGGGGTCAGCACGGCGTCGAGCGGGAGCACGGCACCGCCCACCGCGGACGGCGCCGCAACCTCGCTCTTCAGATGTGCAAGCGCCCGGCGCGCGGCGTCCACATCGTCGACCACCACCGCGGCCAAGGCCTCACCGACGGCCGCCTCGAAGGCGGCCTGCCAGCCGGCGTCCACCTCCACCAGCTCGAGGAGGGTGCCGACGACGCCGACGACGCCGCCCAGGCGCTCGACCCCGGCCCTGGCCCTCGATGCATCGAGGGCCAGGGTCAGCGCCTCCACCCGTGCCGACCAGGTCTGCTGGTCCCGCTCGGCCGCCCGGAGGTCGACCTCGGCGGCGGCCAGCGCCTTCTCCGCAGTCGAGCGAGCGGCGTCGGCCGCCTCGATGGCAGGGGCCAGCTCACGCTCGGCCCGCTGCGCCTTCGCCACGGCCGCCCGCCGCTCGTCCAGCTCGGCGGCGATGCGCTCGGCGTCCTCGGCGAGGGCGGCGGC
>PJQG01000045.1:31278-43363 GCA_002861595.1 Actinomycetota bacterium | reverse complement strand
CGCCCGCGCGACTCCTGCTCAGGGGCCGAAAGTTCGCTGACGCGGCACTAGATATGTCGCTCAAGCGCATAGCCGAAACCGCCTTGGACTCGGTGCAGTTGTCGATGCAACGGGCGTTGGCTCACCATGCCGGAGCTGAAGTCTCGCTTCCAACAGACGAGGAGTCTGTGGAGCTCGCGACCGTTCGGCTTCTCAAGAAGTACGACCCAAACACTCTGAAAGCTGCGGCGACACGCGCTGCCCTGTCGCTGCCTGAAGCACCAGCCATCCGCTCCGGAACGATCACCCTCAAAGATCCGACGCCCGTACTTAGCCAGATCCGTTCCCGACCCGTCCCGCCAATTGATCTTGACGGGGTCGCCCGGGTGCAGCGTCAGCTGACCGGCGTCGACTTTCAGGCCAAGCCGATCAAGGTTCCAGACTTGCGGGGCATGCCATCGATCGTGATCAATCCCAAGCCACAGCCCTCCGGCTCACCAATCGACCAAGCGCTCGAACGGCCTGGCGTCAAGGCCGCGCTCGGCGATCCCACGGGACCGGAGCTTGCCGCGCCAGGCGGCAGGGGACGACTTCGCAACTTCGAGGGCGGAGCCATCTACTGGACCGAGCAAACCGGCGCCCACGAGGTCCACGGGGCAATCTTCGACCGCTGGCGGGCCGCTGGTGGGCACGGCGGGGAGCTCGGCTTCCCGCTCACCGACGAAACTACAACCCCCGACACGATCGGGAAGTTCAACCACTTCGAGGGTGGCTCTATATACTGGACAAAAGAGACCGGCGCGCATGAAGTTCACGGGCAGATATACGCGAAGTGGGCGGAACTCGGCTGGGAGACCGGGTACCTAGCATATCCCACCACAGACGTTACGGATACGCCCGACGGCAGGGGTTCTTTTTCGCATTTCCAGGGCGGATCGATCTACTACAGCCAGCACCGCGGCGCACATGCGATCAACGTGTCAGTGAGGAATGGCTGGGAAAGACAGAGCTGGGAGCAAGGCTTCCTGGGCTACCCGATGGGAGATACCATCGAGGATGGTGGAGTTCTCTCGAACCTCTTCGAGGGTGGAACCGTAAGGTGTGCGCCCGGAGCGAAGCCCGAGGTGGATGCGCCGTTCGACGTCTTTCGTTTCCGGCTCCACCGTGTGTTCTGTAACAAGATGACAAGTGGCATGACTTCTAGTGACGACGACATGGTCGTTGGAGGAACGGCGATCGACGACACGGGCACGGTCGGAAGGACCGGTCCTTTCCCCTTGGGCGGATTCAACCAAGAGGCGCGTGACAAGCCACAGAATCCGCCTTTGAGGCTCGCGCGGTTCGAGCTCGCGCATAGTCCCACATGGCCAAAGTTCTATTTCTACTCCGTTATCCTTTGCGAAGAGGACAGCGGGGGGTATGTAGATGATCTTCGAGTCATCGCCGCAGAGGTCACCAAGTACGTCAAGGAGGCGCTCGAAAAGGCGAGCAAGCAAGCCATAGAGGACGCGATGAAGCAAAAGCCAGACCCGAACAAGGCTGTAAGTAGCGATGGAAAGTCGGGAGGCGCTACGGCGGGTGCCGGTATCGGTGCGGCGGCGGGAGGTGCTGTCGGCGCAGCCATTGGGTTGGTCGTCGGATGGATTCTAGGCGCATTGTTCGACTGGATCCTTGAGATGATGGAGGACGATACATTCCATCCGATTCCGATTACTGGCAGGTTGGATTCGATTCATCAGCGGTGGGACGGGAGGACGAACTCGAAGAACCGCGAGTGGTTTGTAGAAAGCCAGGGCGGCAAGTACACGATATGGACCGATTGGGAGCTCGCTAAGGAGTAGCTGGCTGGTGAGCGGGCGCGGTTGTTGCCGTCGGTACCCGGGAGGGCTCGAGAGGGTCCGCCCTTTCGCTCCCCTTTCTGCTCCCCGGACTGCTAGATTGCGTTTACGAAACGTTCCTGAGCGCGCTCAAGGGGTCACCGCAACAGGTCATGTTGTCAGTAAGTGGCTTTTCGCGTTCAAATGGGGAGCTGGCGCCGGCGGCGTCGAACTGAGCATCCGCCAAGAGGGGCAGGGGCCCCGCCATCGTTGCGGCTTCTCTACGGCTGCGACGACGGGAGGCCCCTGCGGTGAGCGACGGTACTGGCCGGGCCGAGGCGCTTCTGGGATTGCCGGGCTTTCGGGTCCTCGAGGTCATCGTGGACGGCGTCGAGGTGGTGGTCCGCATTGAGACGATGGCGGAGCTTGCCGGCTGCGCCGAGTGCGGCACCCGCGCCCAGGCGCACGACGGCATGAGCGTCGAGATCCGGGAGCTACGCCAACCTGAAGGTTTTGTGAAGGGCACGCAGGGAGAGCAGGCCGTCTCATTCTGCTTAGCTTGGAACGTTTGGGCCGTCAGCGCCCCAGTCTTGGTGTCCGCGTGATCCGGGGTAGCCCCACCCGATATCCGGCGTACACAGATGGGCCATCCGCTCGATAACGACAGTGATGATTCACCTCATGGATCCCAACGACTGTTAGCCAGAGCGGCAGGACTTCATCCACCTGGTCTGACCCTGATAACGGCCGACCCCTACCCGGGGTGTCCTTGACGTCACCAGTCGGCCAGGTGAGTGATGTCCTGTCGTGCACGCACCGGTCGGGCGAAGGTGACCGAAGAGGCGACTGGCAGAGGGCCCCATCACTGTCCTGTCCGCCCTCCCGGGCGGTGCGTGCCACCCCAACCAAGAGACAGGAGTGGCGATGACCACCATCGCATCACGGGCGCCGCCGGGTGACCGGCGGGGTCGACACGCACACGGACGGCCACGTAGCTGCGTTGCTGGATGGCGTGGGCAGACTGCTGGGCACCGAGAGCTTCTCGACTACCGGGTCCGGCTACCGCCGGCTGCTGCGCTGGATGCAGTCGCATGGCGAGCTTGGCGGCTGTGGGCGTCGAGGGGAGCGTTGCCGGTGTGAAGTCTTCGCCGTCAAGCCGGACCCGCGGACATGCGGTTCGTCGCGTCATGGCATGACCTTCCGGCGTTGTCGCCAGCCTCCCCGAAACGGCCACCCCGGCGGCGAGCACCTTGTGACGCCCCGGGCGGCCCTATAAGCGACGTCCCGGGAGCCCCCCCGTCGGACAGGTCCAGAGGAGGTTGCCATGCATCGCGACGGTCCATCGCGCGACGGAGGCGAACGCATCAACGCCGGGGAGCGGGCGCGGCCCCGTCATCTTGAGGTCATCCCCGCGCCCGGGGCAAGGAGGTGGCTCGAAGGGAGGAATGCGTCACACCAAGGCGTACGCCTCGATGCACGCCGGGCGGCCGAGACCGCCTTGCCTCCACTGCCCGAGCCGGGGCCCCACCTGTTGCGTGTCCTGGAGGGTGCGGTCATCGATTTCCCCGCTCCCGTCCTGCACCGCGACGCCCGGCAGTGGGCGGCGACGTGCTGGCCCGACGCTGCGCAGCCGGGCGGATGGGCGCGGGCGCTGTGGTGGACCTCCCCCTACGGTCGGGGGTACCTGCCGGTGGCCCTCGACTACGCCGACGTCGTCGAGTTCGCGGCCGACATCCCCGTCCGGCGTCGATGGACAAGACGGTGGATGCCAGTCCGTTGGTACGGCGTGGTGGTGGAGGAAACCGCGCGCGGCCTCGTCGTGTACGGCCCGTACCCGAATCCCGGCGCGGCCAAGGGCGTCGCCGACGAGCTGCGGTGCACGCTCGCCTACTTCTACGTGGCACGCCCCCGCAGCTGAACCCGTCGCTCGACGTACTCGTGTTGCGCGGCCGAGCGCGCGACCCATCACCCGCTGTCAGGGCTGTCCAACCGCGCAATCGGGCCTCCAGCACCTACCGGTCGGCCGGCGTTCACAGCCCGACGTCGGTGTCCGCACTCGGCACCGCGACGGCCGGTTGGACATCGCTCTCCGGCTTCTTTGCCGCCGCCACGCCAGCGTCCGCATCCGGTGTGAGCTCGGCGTCGATCTCCTCGAGTCGGCGAACGAGAGCCGCCAGGCGATCCTCGTACTCGAAGGGCGCACCGACCCGCTCCTCCGCCTGTTGGGCCTCGCGCTCCTCGTCCCTGGCACGGGCCAGGAGGTCGTCGCGGGTCCGCTCGAGGTTGTGGACCCGGTTCTCGAGCTTGGTCAGCAGGCCGGTCGTCGTCTCCCGCAGCTCGTCCAGCCCCATGCGAATGGGGTCCACGGCCACACCGGTGAGGCCGAACTCGACGTAGGTGCCGAGCAGGTCCTTGCTGGCGCTCACGTCGATGGGCACGCCACGAATGGCGGCGAGGGTGGTCACGCTCCGGTCACCCCGTCGCAGGCCGCGGGCCGCGTCGAGAGCGGCGTTGCGAAGCGCCGCGGCGGCGTCGGGGCGGCTGGTGTAGGTCCTGCCGGCCACGGTGGCCGAGAAGCGGTCCCCGCGGGTGTCGACCCGGCCGGCCAGCGCCTCTTGGCACGCCGCGGCTGTTTGGCGAAACAGCGCGGCGCGTTGTCGGGAGCGGTCCCGGGTGCGCACCAGGCGAGCCTGGTCGCTGCGGTGCGCGGCCCGGCGCCTGGTCAACTTGGCCACCTCGGCCGCCACCCCGGCGCGCTCCATGATGAGCGGGTTGCCCGTGGCCAGTGCCTTGACCTCGGCATAGGACAACGCCTGGTCGCCGATGTCGTCGATCTCCCGGGCGCCCACATCGCCCCGCATGATCTGGTGGATGAAGGTGGCTTTGCGCTCGAGGGTCTGCCAGCGGTAGACGTCGAAGCTGCCCTCGCTGACGTAGCGGACGTTCTCGACCTCGTCGTTCTGGTTCCCCTGGCGCGGGACGCGCCCGGCGCGTTGGTCGAGGTCGGCCGGGCGCCACGGGCAGTCCAGGTCGTGCCAGGCGACGGCCCGGGCCTGGACGTTGGTGCCCACGCCCATCTTCTCCGTGGAGCCAACGAGGACGTTGACGCGCCCGTCCCGACAGGCGACGAACAGGTCCGCTTTGGCCTTGTCGTTGCGGGCGTCGTGGATGAACGCCACCCGCTCAGCGGGCACGCCCCGCGCCGCCAGCAGCTCTCGCAGCTCCGCGTACACGTTCCATCGGCCGTCGGGCTTGGGCGTGCCCAGGTCGCAGAAGACGAGCTGCAGCGCACCCGGCCTGGGCGACGGCTCCCCACTCGGGGCCAGATAGCGGTTCTGGGCGCTGGCGTGGTGGATGCGGGCGATCTCGTCGGCGGCCGCCGCCAGCTTTCCGCCGTCGGGGTCCGGCTCCTCGCCCACCAGCGCCAGGTGCAGGGCGGCCTTGGCCCCGTCGCCGCAGACCTTCAACATGTTGTCCTCTTCGGGGGTGACCAATCGGTTGCGGATGGCCTCCGCTCGCTGGACCAGGGAGGCCACGTAGGCGCGCAGCGTCTCGCTCGGGGGCACGACGACGCTCTTCGGCCCACCACCCACGAGGCCGGGCACGACCAGGCCAAGCTGGTCGGGCGTGCGGACGTCGGCCACCGCCCGGAACATCGACAAAAGCTCGGGGACGTTGGCGAAGCGGGCGAAGCGGGTGTGCATGCGGTACGAGGCCCCGTCGGGGGCCAGCTCCAGGGCGGTGACCGTGCGCCCGAAGGCGGCGGCCCAGGCATCGAAGTGCTCGACGCCCGCCCGCTGCAGCGCCCCCGGCGCCAGGTAGTGCAGCATGACGTACATCTCGGCCACCGAGTTGGCGATGGGCGTGGCCGTGGCGAAGGTGGTGACCCGCTCCCCGCGGGCCGCCCGCAGCACCTCGAGCTTGAGGGCCACGTCCTCGGCCCGCTGCGAGCCCGCGCCGCTGACCCCTTCGATCCGGGTGGGGAACTCGAGGTTCTTGTAGGCGTGGGCCTCGTCCAGGAACAGGTAGTCGATGCCCGTTTCCTCGAAGGTGACGCCGTCGTCCTTGCGGTGCTCGGCCAGCAGGGCGCGGTGGCGCTCCTCGTGGCGCAGCAACGCCCGCTCCAGCTTCTTGACCGAAAGGCCCGCCCCGGCCTCAGACACGGCGAGGGCGCGGCGGTACCGGTCCACCTTGGCCTCGAGGAACGAAAGGCGCGACTCCCGAGACACCGGCAAGCGCGAGAACGACGACTGGGTGAGGACGATGGCGTCCCAGTCGCCCATGGCACAGCGAGCCACGAAGCCCTTGCGGGCCGCCGCGCTCACCTCGTCCTTGTCGGCCACCAGCACCCGGGCTTGGGGGTAGAGCTGGAGGAACTCGCAGGCGAACTGCTCCAGCATGTGGTTGGGCACCACGATGGCCGGCTTGGAGACCAGTCCGAGGCGACGCTGCTCCATGGCCGCCATGGCCATCACCGCGGTCTTGCCTGCCCCCACGGCGTGGAACAGACCGGCGGTGGGCTCGCACACGATGCGCCACACCGCGTCGCGCTGGTGGCGGTGGGGGCGGAACTCGGCCGACAGTCCGGGGAAGCTGAGGTGGGAGCCGTCGTGGACCGGGAGGACCACGGAGTTGAACCGCTCGTTGTAGATCCGGGAAAGACGCTCGGCCCGCTCGGCGTCCTCCCACACCCACGCCGCGAAGCGGTCCGAGAGCGCCTCGGCCTTCTCCCGGGCCGTGAGGGTCTCAGCCACGTTCTGGACGCGCCGGCCGTCGGGCAGCTCGTCGTAAACGGTGACCGCCCGCTGGTTGCACAGGGCCTCCACCAGGTGGAGGGCGTCCATGCGGGCGGTCCCCCACTGGCTGGTCATGGCCACCGTCGAGCGCTCGCCCGCCCCCGCGGAGAGCGACCACGTGGCCATGAGCGCGACGTGTTCGACCACCACCGAGTCACAGGCGAGGACCTGGCGCACGAAGGCAGCCACGTCGTCGGGCGCGATCCAGGTCGCCCCCAGGCGGGCGTCGATCTCGCCCGGTGTGAGGTCGACCGGGTGGACTCGCTCCAGGGCGGCGACGTTCACCGCGAAGCGCTCATCGCGCTCGGCCGCCACCCGCGCGGCGGCCAGCTTGGCCCGCACGTCGCCCGACAGGTAGGCCGATGCTGCCACGATGGTCCCGGTGGTGGGGTCGTCGTAGACCAGCTCGCCCAGTCGGGCCCGAGCACCGGACGCGTCGACCCCCAGCAGCCGGGCGATCTCCTCCAGGTCGGGTCGTCCGTGGGTGTCGAGGCAGATGGACAGGGCGTCCTGGGCCGACTCGGCGCCGAGGCGAGGCTGGCGCGGGGTAACGACGCGGCGCTCGAAGATCGCCGCCTTTGTGGCCGTCGCCGTGTCGGGGTCGAAGTGCTCCAGGGCCAACACGGCGTAGAGGTCCGGATCGTGGCGGAACCCTCCCATGCGGGGGAAGACCTTGCGGTGGCGTTCCTCACCGGTCTCGGGGTCCACACGGCCCGTCCGGGCCAGGCTGAACCGGTTGAGTGGGCCGTAGCGGCGGATGTAGCTGTCGTACTGACGGTTGAGCCGCTGGCGTGTGGGCTCGAAGGTGTGATCGTCCCAGGTGCGGGACTGGGCCTCGAGCAACTCGAAGACCGTGTCCCTCAGGGCGATCAGGGCTCGCAGCTCGCTGGCTCCGTTGGCCGGCGAGGGGGTGAACGGCTCGGGGCGGCCGTCCACCACCCGGGCGAATCTCGCGCCTGTGGCCAACAGGCTGCCTTCCTTGTGCCACCCCTCGGTCTTCACCGACGCCAGCTGGGCCGACGACGGAGAAGGCCGCTGCGCCACGGTGGGCCGTTCGGTGACGACCAGCCCCGCCTCGAGCGCGCTCACCACAATCTCGTCCAGGGCAGCGCCGAGCTGGTCGACCACCGGCGCACCGGGACGGGCTCGCACGGTCAGGTCGTGCTCGCCGTACTGGCCACCGACGCTGGACAGCTCCCCGAGCACCCACCCCGGCCGGGCGGCGAAGACCTGGTTGATCCTCACCGAGCCGTCCGGCGTGGCCACCTCGACGGTGCGCTCGAAGTCCACGCCCCTCGGCGGGAGCTCGGGCTCCCGGCGGCGCAGCACGACCAGGTCGATGACCACGTCGGTGCCGGCCACGGCTCGGAACGCCCCTTCGGGGAGGCGGATGGCCCCGATCAGGTCGGCGAGGCTGGCGATCTCACGCCGGGCCGCCGGAGAGCGGGCGTCGAGGGTGAACCGGGAGGTGAAGCAGGCGACGAGGCCGCCGGGGCGGGTGAGGTGCAGGGCCTTGATGAGGAAGTGGTTGTGGATCGAGTGGCCGCCGCGGTTGTGCACCGGGTCGGTGAGAGCCACCTTGGCGAACGGGACGTTGCCGACCGCGGCGTCGAATGAGGCCTCGGGGTAGCGGGTGTCCTGAAAGCCTTCGTGCCGGATGGTGGCGTGCGGGTAGAGGGCCTGGGCGATCGCCGCGGTCACCGGGTCGAGCTCCACCCCGACCAGCTCGAGGTGGAGGTCATCGGGGGCCGCGCCCAGGAAGACCCCGGTCCCGCAGCCGGGCTCGAGCACCCGGCCGCCGGTGAGCCCCATGCGGCGGGCGGTGACCCATACCGCCTGTGCGAACGGGAGCGGCGTGTAGTGGGCGTTGAGGGTGGTGCGCCGGGCCGCTCGCCACTCGCGATCGTCGAGGAGGGCGCGCAGCTCGGCTCGCACCTCAGCCCACTGCCCGTTGTCGGGGTCGAAGACCCCGGGCAGCGACCCCCATCCCGACCACCGGGCCAGCACGGCCTGCTCCTCGACGGTGGCGGCGCGTCCCTCCGAGCGCAGGGGTCGCAGCACGCGGAGCGCCGCGAGGTTGGCCTTGGCCTTGGCCGCGGCCCCCGGTGGCGCGAGGTCGCCGGTCCCCGTGGGGCGGAACGCCAGTGCCCGCCCAGACCCGGTTAGTCCTCGGGCTCCTCCGGGGGGTAGAGGGGGGTCCACGGGCCCATCGCCGAGTCCGGGCCAATGAACGCCCCCGTCTCGTCTCGGGGGGCGTCCGCCGGGTCGGTCTCGGGCGCCAGGAACACCATCTTCGCCAGGACCAGCTCCTCGGCCCTGAGGCGGGCCATGTTCATCCAGCCCCGCCGATCGGGGTAGCTCTCCTCCTGCATCGATGAGAGGGTCGAGCTGTCCATGAGGGTCCTTACCAGCTCCTCGACTGCGTGGGCCACCTGCTCGCCCAGCTCCGCGAAGTACGTCGTCCGCTCCGGGATCTGGGCGTAGCGGGTGGGCAGGTAGCGGGCCATGTGCTCCTGCGCCAACCGGCCGTAGCGGTTCGGCCGAGGTGGCGACATCTCTTCGGTCAGCATCGGCACCTCCGTCGTCGGCCGGCTGGTCGAACAGCGACAGCTGCGAGCTGCGCTCGATCGTACGCCTGCGCTCCGACAAGCGTCAGGACCCTCCCCGCTCGCGGCGGGCGGGCGGCGTCATCGACTCCTGGTCGTGGGTCCCCGAGTCGCAGATGCGGCAGGTCCTGCGTCGCCCGCCGTCTTGTGGGTTGTCCGGGGCAGCATCGTGTGCCCCGGGGCGACGGCCCAGCGCCACGCCCGACGCCGTGCGCTCGCCCGCCCGCGGCGCCAGCCACTCGCCGGCCGCCAGCGCGCCGGACTCGCCATCGAGCCTCAGCTGGCAGGCGATCGGGCGGTTGCTCCAGACGACTTCGACGGCGTGCCTCGACACGCCCGCGTGGTTCGAGGCCGCCACGAGCAGGCGTCGCTCGACGCGGTGCCAGTCGCCGTAGAGCTCGTCGTACAGGGCGCTCGGGTACCCGGAGAGGAACACCGTCGCCGGGCTCGCGCACAGGACGGCGGCCAGCTCTCGGTGGTCGGCTTCGCTGTGGTACTCCACCGAGTAGTCGGCGGCTCGCGTGGCCAGGCTGGCTCTCGTGCCGGCGAGGTACGGCGGGTCGGCATAGACGACGGCGTCAGCGACCCCGTAGGCCTCGATGCACTCCACGGCTGGCCGGCACTCGATGGTGACGTGGCGGAGGCGCTGCGCGCACTGATGGAAGCGCTCGACGAGGTTCGCGGCGCTGCGGGCATTGTTCGAGCCGCGCCGGACGCTGGCGGACCACCCCACCGAGCGGGGGCGGTCGGCGGCGATGCTCTTGTTGAAGCCCTGGGTCAGGCGCACGAAGAACCGCCGGGCGAGCTCCAGCTGGTCGACCCTGGGGTCGGTGAGGTCCGCCGCGGCGAACTCCTCGCGGGCGTAGGGAGTGAGGCGGCAGGCACGCTCGAGGTCGTCCGGGCGCTCTCGCAGGACGGCGAAGAACGAGACGACACAGGAGTCGAGGTCATTGAGGATCTCGTGGGGGAGACGGCCGCTTGGCGAAGAGCACCGCGGCCGAGCCGCAGAAGACCTCGACGTAGACCCGATGAGGCGGAAACAGCGCGGCGATCCAGGGGGCGAGCCGAGCCTTGCCGCCGTAGTAGTTGATCGGGGGCTTCACCGGCTGGACCCCACGTCACACGACGCGCCGGCTCGATCAGCACGTGGAGCGGCACCGAGCCCACGTCCTCGGCACCCGTGATCGGTCATGCTCAGCCCTCCTTCTGCCCTCTACAACCCAAGGTCGAGGCTCAGGGGCACGGCTGGGGACGGACGGGGGGCGGGCGCTTCGGAGGCGAGAAGCCGATCGACGTGCCGCTCGCACAGCACGTCGCGCCCGCATCGTTCGGGGAAACGATGGGCTAGCGCCTCAGCGAGCGAGGCGCGATGGGGAGGCTCCACTCCGGCGAAGCGGCGAAGCGCCTCCCGGCCCCCCTCGGTTAGGAGTCGGTGCGCGGCGTCGGCTTCGGCGGAGGACGGGTTCTTACGGAAGGCGCCGACGTCGAGGAGGTGGTCGCTCGGAGCCGACGCGCTGAACGCCTCCAGCGCGCCAGGATCACCGTCCGCGAGGCTGGCTCGCAGGACCTCGGGTTCGACGGCCGGGCCGACGCGCTCGACGAGCTCGCGCTGGGTGCGCTCGGAGGCGACACCCGTGAGCCAGCCGTTGCGATCGCACACCGCCTTGAGCGCGGCGTCGGACAAGTCGAGCACCCCGCCCGGGGCAGGGCCGGCCACCTCGCGGAGCTGATCGAAGCCGAGCCGGCGGAGACCGCACAGTGCCAGCTGCATGGCGGTGGCGGGCCGGGTGAGGCCGACCACCCCCAGGGCGAGGACGCGCTCGTCCAGGTCCCCGCGGTGCCCCGCCTCCAGCCAGCGGCGGCCCTCGACCGCGGCCCGCACCACGTCGCGCAGGTGCTCCACGGCTGGGCGCACGCCGGCCCAGCCGACGAGGTCATCGTGGGTGGGCACCACCTGGGCGATCGCGCCGACCGAGCGCGCCGGCACCCGCCAGATGATCTCCGGCGGCACCCCGTGGGCCAGCCCGTTGGCCAGGATCCACAGCCGGGGGAGGTCGGGGTCGGAGAGCTGTTGGGCCAGGCGAAGTCGGTCCCTGGCCAGGAAGAGCTCGGTGGCGGCGTCGAGATCGGCGCCGGCCAGGGCGTTGAGGCTGGGTGCGCCGGGGGCCGGGCTCGACTGGCGATGGGTCGTCTGGGCGACCAGGGCGCCCACGCCGACAGCCAGGTCCCAGGCCGTGGTCGGCTCGACGCCGTGGTGGCGGGCGGCGGCGGCGACCACGGCGGCCTGGACGGTGGGGGGCCGGCGGTAGAGGTCGGGGGCGGCCTCGCGCAGCAGGGCCGTGGCGGTGGGCAGCCGGGGCCAGCGCCAGGTCGGAAGGGGCCGGACGCAGAGGACGTCGCAGATCGCCTCCGCCCGCGCCGTGGCACTGACCCCGGGTTCGTGGAACGACAGGCCGGTGGCCGGCCACATGGGCGTGGCCCGGTCGGGGATGCCCAGGGTGCGGTCGAAGCGGTCATGCGTCGTCACCGGCCGGCCGTCGCCCCAGGGCGCGGTGGCGGCTCGACGCTCCACCGGCGCCAGGCCCTCGGTCTCCGAGAAGAAGCCCCAGTCGCGCCGGCCGAGAGCGAGGGTCGTGCGGTCCCGGCCCAGGTCCGGGTCCCGGAACCTCACCGCCGGTCCTCGCGGAGCTGGCGAGCCTCGGCCAGTCGGCGGGCCCGGATGACCGCGGCGCCGGCGAGGTCCCCGGCGTCGGGCGTGGGGACGGGCGAGGCAAAGAGCTCCCAGCTCTCGAGCGTCTCGCGGACCTCGAAGCTGCGCCCGCCGCTGCGGACGGCGACGACGCCGGCGCGACCGAGGATGGCGGTGCTAGCCGCGGCCGCTTCGGCG
>PJQG01000045.1:3947-31162 GCA_002861595.1 Actinomycetota bacterium | reverse complement strand
GGCGGGGCCGGCGAGGGGCGTCACAGTCCCACCTCGGCGCCGGGTGCGGGCGAGGCGGCGGTGGCCGGCGTGGGCCAGCTGAGCGCCAGCCCCGCTGCCACCGCCGCGTCGGTGGCCCAGGCCCGCACCTGGTCGACCGGCAGCGACCACGGTCGCCCAGAGGGGAGGCGGGCCAGCACCTCGGTGGCGTACTGCGGAGCCAGACGGCGTGCGGCGTCGGGCGAGCCGGTGGCGTCGGCCACCAGCGCATAGGCCAGCTCGCACGCCGTCTCCGCGTCGTGTCCCCACCCGAAGCCGTCCGGCGTCCACCGCCGAGGGGGACGCAGGGTCGACTCGCCGCCGCCGGGATCGCGCCGCACCACCGCCCCAACGGCGCGGGCGTGGTAGGCCGCGGTCTCAGGCGCGGAGGTATGCGTCGGGCCGCGGGCGAGGCGGTCGGGGACGTGGCGGGCAGCCAGGGCGGCGAGGGTGGCCAGGGGCTCGTCCCCCCGCAGTGCGACGTCGGGGGCCGCCGCGCCGAGCAGCTCGACCAGGTCCTGGCGCGTCGTCGCCATCCCCGCCCCGAAGGCGGCGGCATCGACCACCAACGCGCCGTGGCTGGGATCGTCGACCCTGGTGGTCCCGCCCGTCGCGCACCTCCACCACCGGCGCCGACAGCTCCCGAGAGGGATCGTGCGGCGAGTGCACCTCGGGCGGCGAGCCGTCGGTGACGCCCGCCACGTCCACCTGCACCGACTCCCGCCAGGTGGCCATCGCCTGCTGGGCGACGTTCCATGCTTGGCCGTGGTCGGGGAAGGGCCCCCAGGCCACCAGGCGCTCGGGATGGGTGGCGAGCACCACCCCGTACCAGCGGACGGGGACGGTCTCGGTGCGCCGGCGGGTAAGACGTCGCGTGTAGTCCGCCCCGAACTCGATGACGTCGCCCGGCGTGAGCAGGGAGGTGACGTGGCGGCGGCCGTCGGGAGCGGTCGTCCACTGGGCGGCCACGTAGCCCCGCCGGTGGGGGCCGGGCGCAAGGGTGGCGCGTGCCCATCCGCCCGGTGCCCGCCGGTCCGGCCACACCACACCGACCCAGGGGGCGCTGCCCCACTGGGGTGTGACCGGCACGTCGAGCAGCACGCCGCCTTGCACCCGGCCCACCCAGTGGCGAGGGCGAGGGCACAGGGCGGCGGGCTCGACTGGGGTCACAGGCTCACGCCGATCGGGGCGCGTGGCGATGTGGACACGCGCTCGGTCAGGCCGGGCGGAGCAGGGCCGATGGCGCCGGGTGCGTGATGGGCAGCCAGGGCGGCGAGCACGGGCGGGGGCTCGTCGCCGTTCAGGGTGCCCGGTGCCGCCTTGGCCACGATGTGTTGCAGCTCGGCCTTGGACCGGACCATGGCCGCCAACCACCGATCCGTGGCCACCACGACCCACCCGTGGTGGGGATCCCCCACGCGCGTCTGGGCGCCGTGCATGGACACCTTGACCATGAAGGGCGGCGGCTCGCCGACGTCGACGCTGAGCGCGGCGTTCACCTGCCCGGCGGTCAGCGGCGATGGCTCGGCGGTGCGGTTGGAGAGCAGGGACACCGACGGGCCGGCCTCGCCGGCGGCGAAGACCTCGCCCGCAAGCACCTCGATGCCTGCCCGCTTGCGCGCCGCCACCAGGTCGTGGCGGTTCGGCCACCACGTGCCCCGCACCACGGCACAGTCGTCGTCGGCGACCACGATGTCATTGCCCACGCCCGCCTGAGTGGGCTGGACGTGGTAGGCGAAGCGCGAGGCCTCGTCCCGGTAGGCCCGCAGCACGACCGCTTCGGTGCGCTCACCCGTGTCGGGGTGGGCCAGCACCACCACCGCCCCGAAGGCCAACGGTTCACCAGCGGCGGGGACGGCGACGAAGGGCGGGGCCAGCGTCGCCTGCAGGTCTGCCGGCGGGCTGACCAGGTTGTGCTCGGGGTGGTCGCGCCACGGATGGCCGGCCAGTGCCGTCGTGTCCGGCCGCCAGGCGTAGGCCAGCGCGGTGCCGTCCCGGCTCGACGCCACGTAGGTCACCGTGCCCGTCACCCGCTCGCCACCGACGCTCGCCGCCACCCGAGTCCCCGCTTCGTAGCGCTGGTCGGACGCTTCGACGCCGTCGCGCAGGCGCTCGCCGTGGGCAGCGGCGAAGGCGGCATGCACGGGCGACATCGGCCGGGTCCGGTGCGGGGCCTCGGGGTCGAGGACCAGAGCCAGCAGCGCCTGCCCCGCCTGCGGGGAGCCGAGGTCGGCGTGGGCTGGGGCGTGGATGTCGTCGCCGGCGAAGACGACCCGGCCCTGGTGGCTGAGGCGGTACTCGACCCGCTGGCCGCCCGTCGCCTGGTCCTGCCTGCCCCCGAGGATCTCGAGGACTGTCCCCTCGCCCAGGTTGGCAACGGCGGCGGGTCGTTCCTGCTCCAGCCGCACCCCGTACCGGGACGGCTCGGCCTCGGGGGGGACGGCGAGGAGGGAATCCCAGCGCGGGTAGGTGTCCACGCCGCGAGGCCGCTCCGGGTCCCGGACCACCAAGGCGCCCCGCGGGTAGGCGAGGGGCGGCCGAGCATCGCGCTCGGCCGACAACGCGTGGCGCACGGTGGCGGGCAGCGGAAAGCCGAGCGCTTCCTCCAGGGCGCCGACGCTCGGGCAGCTGCCGACATCGGCGCCCAGGTCGTGGTCGGCCCGGGCCAGCAGGCCACCGTCGGCACCGCGCCGGCGATGCGTGGCCCAGAAGCTGGCCAGCCGGGGGTCCCAGCCGAGGAACCACCGCCCCGCCGCCGTGGTGATCGAGGCGAGGGCGCGCTCGGTGCCGGCACGCGCCACGGTGTCAGGCTCCACTGCCTCCTCCTCCACCGTGGCGCCGTGGGGTCACCGGGGGCTGGCTTGGTGTCATGCCGCCGCCTTCTCGGCGGGCTCCCCGGACCCACCGCCTCCGCCCCGACCGAGGCCCGGCAGCCGGCGGAACCGGCGGGGCAGCGACGTTCCTGTGGCCTGCAAGTACAGACGCGGGTCGCGGAAGAAGTAGCGCCCGATGAGATGGGCGGGAGGCAGGGTGTTGTGCAGGAGCAGGGCCTCGCCGGGGCGCACCTGGCGGAGTAGCGCCATGGGCATCAACTCGGTGCGCGCCGCGGACTCCGAGATCGAGCGGCGGCCACCGCCGACCCCGGACAGGTCCACCGACACCTGGCGCTGGCGGACGTGCTCGGACCCCAACAGCGCCTCGGCGTACTTGAGGGTCGACTCGTCCGACAGCCCGGCGAAGAACACCTTGGTCAGGCAGTTCGACAAGATGGTGTCGGCCTGGCGCCCATAGACGGCGTCGATCTGGGCCTTTGACTGGTAGATGAGCACGAGCAGCAGCCCGACGCCGGCGCACGTGGAGGCCAGCCCCTGAAGGTTGCGCAGGGGCCAGTTGCCGGCCTCGTCCACGATGACCAGCACCGGGCCGATGGGCTTGTTGTCCTTGCCGACCTTCTCGTAGGCCTGCTCGAACAGGTCGCCCAGCAGCCCGCCCAGCACCGGCGCCAGGCGCTGGGCCTCGTGCAGGGGGGCGCACATGAACAACGTGTTGGCCCGACGCCCGCCGTCAGGGAGGGGCGTGTCGTCCAGCAGCCAGTTGAGGTCGACGGGATCCCCGGCGGCCGAGCGGACCACGGTGGGGTCGTTCCAGGCGGAGACCATGGCCTTGGCCGTGACGTAGACCGAGGAGAGCTGTCGGAACTCGAGGCCCCAGGTGGCCTCGAGCATCTCCTTGGCCTGGCGGGCGTCCGCCGCCACCGCCGGGTCGACGTGGTGGGCGAGCGTCTCCACCAACGTGGCCGACACCGACAGCTCGCCGGTGGGCGAGGGCCGGTCCATGGTCAGGACCCACGAGACCACGTAGGTCATGCCCAGGTCGTTGTTGGCGGCCACGAAGAACAGCGGGGCCAACAGGTCCTCGGCCGAGGACACCCAAAAGGCCATGTCCCCGCTCGAGGAGGACCAGTCGACGGCGTTGGCCAGCGCCTTGGCCGCCTTCTTCGCCCCGGTCAGGGTGTTCGCCGCCCGCAGCGGCGACCAGGCCGAGCTCGTCTCCCAGGTGGCGTCGGCCGGGTCGAAGACCTTGACGTCGCCCCGGCGGCGCCGGGCCCGGATGGTCGAGCCCATGAGGTCGGACTTGACCGACAGGGCGATGACCGGGCCGTCCCACTCCAGGAGGGCCGGCACCGCCAGGGCGGTGGTCTTGCCGCAGCGGGTCGGACCGAGGACCACCACCGCCCCGCGGTCCCCCCGGCGGGCCTCGGCTCGACGACGCGCAAAGCGGGGCAGGTGATCCAGGTCCAGGCCCCGGTCCTCGGTGGCCACCAGCCGTGCCCCGACACGCCCGAGGATCATCCGGTTCGGCGTCGGCCCCCGCACCCACAGCGGCGCCATGTCCCGGCCGCGGGCGAAGCGGCACTCGGGCTCGAGCCCCATGCGCGTGCGGCGCTCGAATCCCACCCGGCGCCGACCGGCCAGCGCGGCCACAACGCCGAGCCCCGCCACGGCCAGGACCACGACCGGGACGGTGCACACCCAGTACGCCACCGCCCCGGGCAGGCGCCCCCGGACGGGCGCCGGCCACGCCGCCGCCGGATCGCCCGGGCGAGCGAAGAGCTTTGGCACCGCCCGCGCCGCGTCCCCGAGCCCCACCCCGAGGGGGTCGTGGGAACCGAAGACCACGGCAGCGAGGTTGGCCCCGGCCCACACCGCGGCGATGCCCAGGGCAGCCACGCAGGCGGCGGCGAGGATGGCCACCTCGAGGCCGGCGTCGTCGCGGTTCATCTCACGCCGCCCATTCCGCCAGCCGTCGCAGGGCCGCCGCCCTGCGGTAGCGCACGGAGCGGTCGGTGACGCCTTGGGCGGCGCCCACCGCTTCGCACGTCGCCCATCCCAGGAAGAGCGACCCGACGAGGCGGGCGTCGCTCGGGCTCACGCCCTTGCCGCACGCCTCAGCCAGCAGCCGCAGCAGATCCTCTCCGGCATTGGGGGCGGTCGACAGCGCACGGCCGGAGACGTCGGCGACCAGATCGTCGCTCCAGGCCGGGTCGACACCCGCGCCTTGGTGCGCACGCACCTCGCCGATGGCACCGACGAGGACCTCGCGCCGGCGGTGACGCCCTGCGACGCGCGCCGGCTGTCGAAGCGCCCGGTGCTCGATCGTGCGCAGCAGGGCGATCTTCACCGTGCGCCCCCGCAGCTCGACCCCGGCGCGGGCGGTCTGCCACGCCACCGTCAACAGGTCGTCGAGGGCCTCCTGCGGGGAGCGCTGAGCGCCTGCGCGCCGGGAATAGGCGACGCGTACCAAGCACGGCATCAGGTACTGGACGACGACACGGGTGGCGTCGGCGTCTGCGTCGGCAGCTCGCTCGGCGAGGGCGGTCAGGACTTCTTCCACCCTCGCCTGGGGGGTTGCCCGGTCCTCCAACTCGACGAGAGCGTCGGCGACGGCGGCGAAGCGCCCCAGCCGGGCGTCGCGCCGCCATCCTGGCGGTGCGGGAGCACGGCGTCGCTCGTAGTCGAGCTGCCATTCGCGGTTGAGCGCAGCCGCGAGGCGGGACAGGACGAGGTTGGGGGCGGTGCCGGCTCGCCGGACGTCGGTCGTGGTCATGACCGCATCGTGGGATGCGACGTCACCGGGAACGTCACGGCCAACGTCACCGCGATGGGCTCGTCGGAGATTTCTTCGATTTCTTCGTCGCCCACGCCCACGCGACGTCACCGAGAACATCACCGCGGCCTTCTCGGCCCGCCGCGCAGAGGTGTTCAGACTCCCCCACGCCCTCGCGTCGTGGCTCCTCCAGGGCCGCCAATCCCCCGACCAGGGTGGCTTGGCCGCCTTCCGGGCGGGACGACCCGGGGGCCGAACAGCACACAGCGGCGCCCTGCACAGGGGAGGACGATGAGCGGCTACGACCGAGACGAGGTGCTGGCCCACACCGATCTGGCCGCGCTGGCGGCCGAGTTGTGCGGGCCGCCTCGCGGCCAGGGGGCGGGCGCCAAGTGGCACTGCCCGAACCCCGACCACCCCGACGCCCATCCTTCGATGAGCGTGTTCACCGGCCAGCGCTCGCAGCGGTGGAAGTGCCACGCGTGCGGCGACGGGGGAACCGCCATCGACCTTTGGATGACCGTGAACAAAT
This sequence comes from Actinomycetota bacterium, assembly GCA_002861595.1. Taxonomy (GTDB): domain Bacteria; phylum Actinomycetota; class Acidimicrobiia; order Acidimicrobiales. The sequence goes on along the minus strand of PJQG01000045.1, from coordinate 25,005 downwards.
GCGGGGTGGCTGCGGCCATCGAGGACCTCGGAGCACGCACGCACCTCCCCCGTGATCGCTCTTCCTGGTCACCCTCCGACGGGACGGGGCGTGCAGGGCGTCGTCCGGACCGCGCCCCGGCTCAGCGGGGGGCGCGACCGAACCCAACGCGGGCTGCGGTCGTGGCGACGGTCCCGGCGAGCGCCGTCGATCCCTCCGTCGATCCCGCCGTCGAGGCGTACGTGGCGACGGCGGCGGAGCTGCTGTGGGGACCGAGTGGTGAGCCCGGTCGGAGCTGGTTGCGCGGACGCGGGTTCAGCGATGAGATCCTGCGGGCCAACCGCGTCGGCTACGACCCCGGACCGCGCTCGTTCCACCGGCCCAGGGGTCTCCCGCGTCACGGTCCTGGCGTCGTCTACCCCGTCCTGGGGCCTGACGGTGCCGCCGTCTACCTTCAGACTCGGTACCTCGACCCGATCGCCGCTGGTCGCGACAAGTACGACAACCCCTGGTCGGGGTTCGCCCGCAACCCGCGGGTGGCGATGGTGCGGACTCCCTCGGCGAACGGCGCCTTCGAGGGCTTGGTGGTCGTGACGGAGGGAATCCCCGACGGGCTCGTCGTCGCCCAGACCGGCGCCCGCGTCGCCGCGGTCATCGGTGCCGGCAACCACGGGCCCGACGTTGCCCCCCGCATCAGCGAGGCATTCCCGACGGGACGGTTCGCCATCGTCTGGGACGCCGACTGGGGCGGGCGCCAGGGTGCATCCCTGCTCGGGGTCCGCCTCGTCGAACTCGGTCGAGACGTCGTGCTCAGCGCGCCCCCTCGGGGCTTCAACGACGTCAACGACTGGTGGCGGGCACAGCCGACCGCACTGCCGGAAGGCCTCGCCTCGGTTCGTCGCTCCCCGCTGTACCGTCCCGGCATGGCCGCCGGCGCTGACACGCCTGCTCAGGAGGCGTGCGGTCTCGGCACCTAGCGGCAAGCCTGCAGGGGCCTGCTGGAGAACGACGCTGCCAGAGATGGGGCCGTAGTTGGTCTCGCCCGGAAAGCTGGTGCCGAGCTGACCTCGTTGTGCGGGAACTTGGGCTCCGCGGCGCCGGCATCTCCAGCACCGACACGGTGATCGATTTGCTGGAGCGTGGCGCTGTTCGTCAGAACGGCCATGCCGTGTTGCGGCCCTCCTCGAGCACCTTCATCGCGGTGAAGGGGGAGTCGGTGAAGCCGCCGACGGTGTACCGGCTCCATTCTCCCGCCGGCAGCACCGAGGGGCGGTAGCCGGCCAGGTTGAACGTGCAGATCAGCGGCACGTCGCCCGAGTCGTGCTGCTGGTCGTCGGTGAAGATGACCGCCCGGCGATGGCGCTTCGCGTCGAACCACCGGGCGATGGCGGTGTGGCCGAAGGTGGCGTGTCACGCTCGAGATGGATTCCTACGGGCCAGGAGTTCCTGGGCTCAAGCAAGGCCATGACCAGGGACTATGGCTTCGCGCTCGGAGGTGCCCGCTCGAGGTGTCCGCTCGAGGGATTCGAAGGTGCGCCTCCAGGAGGCGCAAGATCGCCAGGGGCGTCGAAGTCAAAGCGCGGCCTCCGAGGGCCTCGACGGGCGCTCTCAGGGGCGATGCATTCCATTTCGACGACTGTCTGCTCGGTCACCGAGCCGCCAGGCGAAAGGGTTCACCAGTGACCTGCGAGTACCGATAACATCGGTATATGCCGAACCTTGGGTTACCTGCGGCGGTCCCGGTGGCCGCCAAGCTGTTCCGCGGCCTGGGCGATCCCACCCGCCTCGCCATCCTCCTCACCCTGCTCGACGGTGAGCGGCGGGTGGCCGACGTCGTCGACGCCGTCAAGAGCTCGCAGTCCAACGTGTCAGGGCACCTGGCCTGCCTGAAGGAGTGCGGGCTCGTGGCCGACCGGGCCGGGGAGCGCCGACAGGTCATTTACCGCATCGCGCGCCCGGAGGTCGTCTCGCTGTTGAAGGCAGCGGAGCGACTGATCGCCGAGACCGGCACCGCCATCGACTTGTGCCACAACCCGCTCATGGTGTCCGAGACCGACAGGCCGACAGTGACCCGACCGAGGAGGCGGCGCGCATGAGCGGAGCCTGCTGTAACCACGGCCAGGAGGCCCAGGCCGAGGAGGCGCCGGAGCGTTTGTGGGAGGTGCGCTCCATCCAGCTCGCCGCTGTGGCCGGCGTGCTTTTGGTGAGCGGGCTCGTGATGGACCGAGCCGGGGTCGAAGCCATCGGCATCGCCGCGCTGTACCTCACCCTGTTGGTGGGCGGCTCGACGTTCGTCCCTGACACCGTGGTCGCGCTCCGTCGCCGGCGCATCGGTGTCGGCACGCTGATGTCGGTCGCCGCTGTCGGCGCGGTGCTCCTGGGCGAGCTCGGTGAAGCCGCCACCCTCGCCTTTTTGTTCTCGATCTCCGAAGGGCTGGAGGCCTATTCGTTGGCCCGCACCCGACGAGGTCTGCGGGCCCTCCTGTCGCTCGCTCCCGATGAGGCGAGGGTTGTCCGGGACGGCCAAGAGGTCGTCGTTGCGCCACGCGAGCTGGCGCCCGGTGACCGAATGGTCGTGCGCCCGGGCGAGCGACTCGCCACCGACGGTGTGGTCCAAGAGGGCCGAACGACCCTTGACGTGTCGAGCATCACCGGCGAATCCATTCCGGTCGAGGCCGGCCCAGGTGCGACGGTGTACGCCGGCAGCATCAACGGCAGGGGGGTTCTCGAAGTGGCCGTTACCTCCTCGGCCGAGGACAACTCACTGGCGCGCATGGTGCGCATCGTCGAGGAGGCCCAGGAGCGCAAAGGCGCCAGCCAGCGCCTCGCCGACCGCTTCGCCGCTCCGCTCGTGCCGGGAGTGCTCGTCGTGGCGGCCGCCATTGCCGTGATCGGCTCGGCCTTTGGTGACCCGGAGGTGTGGATCGAGCGGGCCTTGGTTGTCCTGGTCGCTGCCGCCCCGTGTGCCTTTGCCATCTCGGTGCCGGTGGCGGTCGTGTCGGCCATAGGGGCGGCCAGCCGCTCGGGCGTGCTCATCAAGGGCGGTGCCGCCCTCGAGGCCATGGGCCGGGTCCGCATCGTCGCGCTGGACAAGACCGGAACCCTCACGCGCAATGATCCTCGCGTTGTCGAGGTGATCGCCACAGACGGTGCCGATCCGCAGGAGGTTCTGGCCGTCGCCGCCGCTCTGGAGGCCCGCAGCGAGCACCCCCTCGGCCGGGCCATCCTCGCCGCCTCACCCGACCCGGGTCCCGCCAGCGACGTCCAAGCCGTGGCCGGCCATGGCCTGGTCGGCATGGTGGGCCGCCACGAGGCCCGCCTCGGACGTCCTGGCTTCATCGGCGCCGACGGGCTGGAGGGCGATGTCCGACGGATGCAAGAAGCGGGCGCGACCGCCGTGCTGATCGAGTTGGACGGCATCGTCATCGGGGCCATCGGGGTGCGCGACGAGCTACGCCCCGAGGCTGCCGTCGCCGTGGCCTCCCTGCGGCGGGCGGGCCTGGAGGTGGCGATGCTGACCGGGGACAACCGCCCGACCGCTCAGGCGCTGGGGCAGGAGGCCGGGATCACCGACGTGCGAGCCGAGCTGCTGCCCGCGGACAAGGCGGCCATGATCGAGGGGCTGGGCAAGCAGGCGCCAGTGGCCATGGTGGGCGACGGCATCAACGACGCCCCGGCGCTGGCCACCGCCGATGTCGGGATCGCCATGGGTGCCATGGGCACCGATGTGGCCATCGAGACCGCCGATGTCGCGCTCATGGGCGAGGACCTTCGCCACCTTCCCCAGGCGTTCGCTCACGCCCGCCATGCCGCCACCGTGATGCGCCAGAACCTGGTGCTGTCGGGCTCGATCCTCCTCATCCTCGTGCCCCTGGCCGCAACGGGGGCGCTCGGGCTGGCGGCGGTGGTGGCCACCCACGAGCTTGCCGAGGTCGTGGTCATCGCCAACGGCGTTCGTTCCGGTCGCCGCAGCGCCGTCCTGTCAGCGCTTCGAGAAGAGACGCCGGGCATCGACGCGAAGGCGGGCGTCGAAAGCGATGGGGTGATGGCGACGTAGGCACGCGCTCGGCTTGAACGAGGCGGTTCGACCTGCCACTGCACGTCACCCCGGGTCGTGAGGGAGTGCAGGCAGCCGCGGACCCGCGGAGGCGGCACAGCGCTTCGCCCCTATTCCGCCGAAGCTGTGACGCGACCCAGTGACATCCGCCGGTGAAACGGCGCCCCCAGCGCCGGCGGTCAAGCGGCGACGTCGATCACCACCTTGACGTCGTCCGTCCCGCTCCTGAAGGCGGCCTCCCACTCGGCAAGCGGCAGGCGCCGGGTGATCAACCGGCCGAGCCACCCGGCGTCGGCCACCCCCAGGGCCTGGATGGCGGCGAGGTAGTGCCGGTGGTTGGCGTTCACGGTGCCGAACACGACGTCGTTCTCGAGCACGAGCCGGCGGTTGAGCGCCGCCGCGTCGAGCTCGACGGTGCGGGCGCCGCTGGAGAGGCCCGTCAGGCACACGATGCCCCCGGGCGGGTTGTGGGCGATGGCGTCGAGCACGACCGCCCCCACGCCGGTGCACTCGACGACGACGTCGGGCGCGGGGCACGCGTCCGTGACCGCTCCGGTGTGGTACGTGGCGCCGAGGTCGGCGACGAGGCCCGGCTTCGGCCCGGCGGTGACGACGTCGAGCACGTGGGTCTCGAGGCCGCGCTGGCGGGCCAGCAGGGCTGCCAGCAGCCCGACCGGCCCGGCGCCGGTAACGAGCGCGACCTGCGGGCGCCACGATGCCCGCTCCGCCATGTGATCCACCTGCGCCCACGCCTTGGCCACGATGCTCGCCGGCTCCACGAGCACGGCGAGGTCGCCGAGCGCCTCGGGGGCGACGACGGCGTGGTCGGCAGCCACCGTGAACAGCTCGGCGGCGAACCCGTCGACGCCCTTGATCCCATGCTCGGTGTAGAGGCCGTTGCGGCACATGTCCCACTCCCCGGCCGCGCAGCTGGCACAGGGGACGGGGTCGGGCCGGCGCACGATGGGGACCACCAGGTCGCCCGGTGATATCCCCGTCCCGTCGGGCGCGGAGACGGCGCGGCCGACGGCCTCGTGGCCGAGGACGAGCCGGTGGCGCCCGTCGGGTGGCGCTCCGTAGGCGCCGTCGGCGATCTCCCGGTCGGTGCCGCACACGCCGACGAGGCGCCCCTCGACGAGCACGTCGCCGGGGCCGGGGACCGGGGCGTCGACCTCCTCCACGCGTGCGCTCGCCGCCCGGCGCGGCTCCACAGTCAGGGCGCGCATCGTCACTCCTCCTCCACGCCACGCGTTAGAGCGGGACCCCGGGCACGGCCGAGGTTGTGCGCCGTGTTCACCAGCGCCACGTGGGTGAACGCCTGCGGGAAGTTGCCGACCAGCCGCCCGGCGGTGATGTCGTACTCCTCCGCCAGGAGGCCAACGTCGTTGGCCAGGCCGGCGAGCCGCTCGAAGAGCGCTCTTCCCTCGCCGACGCGCCCCTGGAGGACGTAGTTGTCGGCCAGCCAGAATGAGCACGGTAGGAAGGCTCCCTCCTCGCCGGGAAGGCCATCCACCTCGCCCAGCGCCCGGCCCGCGTAGCGGCGGATGAGGCCGTCGACCGCCAGCTCCCGCTCGATGGCCTCGACGGTGGCGACCATGCGGGGGTCGCGGGCGTCCAGAAAGCCCACCAGGGGCAGCAGCAGGAGGCTGGCGTCGAGCTCCGGACGGCCGTAGGACTGCGTGAAGGACTTGCGCCGGGCGTCGAACCCGTGGGCGAGCACGTCGTCCCGGATGTCGTCCCGCAAACGGCGCCAGCGGTCGGCCGGTCCCTCCAGCCCGAAGCGCTCGACCGCCTTGACGGCCCGATCGGCGGCGACCCACGCCATGACCTTGGAGTGGGTGAAGTGCCGCTTCGGCCCGCGGACCTCCCAGATGCCCTCGTCGGGGTCGCGCCAGTGACCCTCGAGGAACTCCATCAGGACCCGCTGGAGATCCCACGAGAACGGGTCGGGGTGGACGCCCGCCCGCCGCGCCTGGTGCAGGCAGTCCATCACCTCGCCGTAGACGTCCAGCTGGAACTGCCGGCTCGCCGCGTTGCCGATGCGGACCGGGCGGGAGCCCTCGTAGCCGGGCAGCCACTCAAGCTCCGTCTCGGGAAGGCGCCGCTCGCCGGCGGGGCCGTACATGATCTGCAGTTGCTCGGGTGCGCCGGCCGCCGCCCGCAGGAGCCAGTCACGCCATGCCACCGCCTCCGCCTCGTAACCGCCGAGAAGCATGGCGTAGAGGCTGAAGGTGGCGTCGCGCAGCCAGCAGTAGCGGTAGTCCCAGTTGCGCGATCCGCCCAGATCCTCCGGGAGCGACGTGGTGGCCGCCGCCACGATGCCGCCCGTCGGCGCATGCGTGAGCGCCTTCAGGGTGATCAGCGACCGCTGGACCAGGTCACGGTACGCGCCCGCCGTCTCACACCGGCCCGACCATCGCTCCCACCAGCAGGTGGTAGCGCCCACCGCGTCGACGGCATCGACGGCCGGTGGCGGCGCCTCGTGCGACGGGTGCCAGGTGAGGACGAACGGCAGCCGCTCGCCGGCCTCAACGTCGAACTGAGCGACGGTGGTGCGACCCTCGCCGTGGGTCTCGACGGGCGTCCGCAGCTCCACAGCGTCCGGGCCGGCGACGGCGAGGAGGGCGCCGTCGACCCGGCGCACCCAGGGCACCGAGGAGCCGTAGTCGAAGCGGATGACCAGCTCCATCCCGACCCTCACGCGCCCACTGATCCCCTCCACGACCCGCACGACGTCGGGGGCGGCTCCTCGGATGGGCATGCAGTCCACCACCCGGACCACGCCGTCGGGCGTCTCGTGGTCGGTCTCCAGCACCAGCGTCCCCGGGCGGTACCGTCGGCGCACGGCCGACGCCCCGACTGGCGCCAGGCGCCAGAAGCCGTGCTCGCCGGTCCCCACCAGCGCCGCGAACAGGGCCGGCGAGTCGAAGCGCGGCAGGCAGAGCCAGTCGATCGAACCGTTCCGGCCGACGAGTGCCGCGGTCTGCGTGTCGCCGACCAGCGCGTAGTCCTCGATCCTCACGCCCGCATACCGGCCGCGTTCGACTCGGTCATGCCGTTGGTCCTACCCCGCCGGAGCGGTCCGACCCGTGCCGGGGCGCTGGCACCGGTGAGCGGCGCCGGCGCGGTGACCGAACGGCTCTCCGCGGTGGACCGGCGCCTCGCTGGCCCGTGCCCGTGGTTCTGTTGTCGGGAGCCGGCGATCTCGGCGAGTGTTGACGTCCCACCGAGTGGTGTAGAAGCCGGGAGCATCCACCACTGAGGTGGCCCACCGGGAGATCTTCGGCCTTGCGTCCAAAGAGAGCTGAAGGAGATTCCCAGTGACCCTCACCCAGTCTGACCTGACCTGCCTGCTTGACGCGATCCGCGCCGGCGGCGACATCGACATCATCCGCAAGGGCGTCGAGCTCGTGCTCCAGGCCTGATCGAAGCCAGGCCACCGAGCACATCGGCGCCACCCGCTACGAGCGGGCCGACGCCCGCACCAACCAGGGCAACGGCAGTGGGGTCACGGGTTCGTGCGGTAGCGGTCGTTGCGGGCCGATATCGGCGCTCCACCGGCACGGATCTGCTCCAGTACCTCGTCGAGCGTGCCTTCCCGCACGGCGCCTATCAGCTTGGCCATGATGACGCCCCGACCGTCCACCACGAAGGTCTCTGGCACGCCGCGCACGCCGTACTCCAAGGCGGTGCGGTCCCCGGGGTCGTTCACGAGCGGCCAGGTGCCACCGAGCTTGCGGCGGAAGCCCATGGCGTCGCCCGCCTCGTCGGCATAGGAGATGCCGACCAACTCCACGCCGGCTGGCTGCCACCGGCGGTAAAAGGACTCGAGCACGGGGGTCTCTTCGCGACAAGGAATGCACCACGACGCCCAGAAGTTGATGACGAACACCCGGGCGGCGAGATCGGCCGATCCGAGCTTGCCGGGGGCATCGATGCGGGGAAGGTCGAAGACCGGAGCGGCCTTGCCCAGCAGCGGCGAGCGCACCAGGGAGGGATCGCGCCCCAGGCGGGTGCCGAGGACGACGAGGAAGGGCACGAGCACGACGCCCAGCGAGATCATGGCCCACTGGACCGGGTGACGGGCACGTCGCGCCATGAACGACCGCGGGCCAGCCGCGGAGCCGGTACCGCCCTCGTCGGTGCAGCCATCTACGGCGGGCGCAGGCGTGAGGGTGAAGGGCGTAACGGCACCGTGTCGTTTACGATGGAGAGCAGAGCGAACGCGGGAGCGCAAGTGGGTCCTCTGGACGCTGGACTTCGCCACGTAGCGTATCCTACGCTGTGTAGCAACAAGATCGACGAGAGGACTGCATATGAGGACATGGGCTTCATCCCTGGCCGGGCTGGGCTGCGCGGGCGGCATGGCGCTGATGATGGGAATGATGTGGATGATGATGCGCCGCGAGGCGGACGAACCGAGCCAGGGTGACCGTTCGGCGCCAGCGCGCGGAGACTCACGGGAGGCCCAGCTCGCCGAGCTGCGGGACGAGCTTGACGGCCTGCGTGACGAGCGCCGCAGTTCCCAACACGAGCCGGCCGTCTGAGTCGGATGTAGCAGTAGGGATCGCCCGAGCACCTCTTGGCCGCTGCGCACCTCCGCGCCGGGCTGTGACGCCGATACCAATGAGTAGTCCGTCGATGTCCCGTCGATCTCTGGTGCCCGCCGTCGTGGCCGCCCTCGTGCTGGCCGCCTGCTCGAGGGCGCCGAAGACCGGCGATCCGGGCGCGGTGGACGGTGCGACGGCGGATGCCGATGAACTGGAGGCGGCTGTCGCCAGCTACGACGTGGCCGTGGGACCGCCGAGCCGCTTCATTGTCGGTTTGTTCGATGCAGAGAAGGGCAATGTGGGCTATGGGCGCGTGCGCCTGCGTTTCTCGTTTCTCGGCACCAAGGAGGCTCCGAGGCAAGGCGAAAAGGGGCCGACGGCAACGGCCGCCTTTCTTCCCCTACCGGGGTCTGAGCCGCCCCGCCCGCCTGAGGGGCCGGCCCTGCTGCGGCCGTCCGAAGGCCGAGGCGTCTACGCCGCCCAGGTCGCCTTAGACCGGCCTGGCTTCTGGGAAGTACGCGTCAGCGCTGCCCTCCGGGGTGTGGGAACGCGCTCGGCCACGGCCGCGTTCAGTGTTCTGCCCCGCCACGCCGTTCCCGCCCCCGGCGATGCCGCCCCCACGAGCGAGAACCTGACGGTGTCGTCGTTATCGGCACCACTCGGCGCTGTCGACTCCCGAGCTGGACCAGACCAACCCGTCCCCGACCCCGAGTTGCACCAGACGACGATCGCTCAGGCTGTACGTGACGGTGTCCCCGCCCTCGTCGTCTTCTCCACGCCCACGTTCTGCACGAGCCGCTTCTGCGGCCCGGTGACCGACATGGTCGCCCAGTTGGCTCGGGACCACCCCGGCCGGGCCCGGTACATCCACGTCGAGATTTGGAAGGACTTCGAGAAGAAACAGCTCAACGAGGCCGCCGCCGAGTGGCTCACTCGCAACGGCGGCGAGGGCAACGAGCCGTGGGTGTTCCTCATCGGAGCGGACGGCAAGGTGGCGGCCCGCTGGGACAACGTCGCCACGCCGGGCGAGATCGAACCGCTGCTCCGCCAGCTTCCCCCCATCGGTAAGGCCGGCTGACCAACTCGGGCGGGTCGGGCCCGGCCGTGACGATGCTGCTCTTCTTGCCGGGGTGGCGCGCCGGCCTACCGGGCCGACATCATCTGCTCGTGCATGCGGGCCATCCCGGGGTTGCCCTCGGTCATGAGCTCGTGCATGCGGGCCATCCCGGGGTTGCCCTCGGTCATGAGCTCGTGCATGCGGGCCATCCCGCGGCTGCCAGCTCGGTCGCCCCCACTTTGGTGGCGGCCCTCGCCTGCTGAAGGGCTCGCGGTCAGGGCGACGGCCAGCCCAGCCAGCGCCGCAAAAGCGGCAACGGCGCGCTTGGCGTTCAACCTCGTGGTCATGGAGTTCTCTCCTTACGAACTCGTGTAGTACCTTCCCTACCCACCGGCCCTGACGATGACACCGCCTTGAGGGGGTCGCCGACGTGGAAATAAAACTTACGCCGCGTAGTATTTTTGCCTTCCCCCCAGGCGTGCTGGTCGATGGCCGACCCTTCAGCTACGGGCGACCCTCTGAACGCAAGCCGCGCCGGGAGCCTCCCCGCCAGCCGTCCGAGCAGAGCTGAGCACGCCGCCGTGATCGAGGACCTGACGGCCCGGGTGGCCGACGGGGCGACCCTCGCCCCCCTCCTGGCCCTGGCCATCGGCGCCCTGCTCAGCCTGTCCCCGGTCGCCCTGCCCTCGGTGCCGGCCGTGGTCTCGGTGCTCGCCCCGGGACGATTCGACGCCGGCGGGGAGCGCCAGCACCTGCCCCTCACCCGGGCCATCCCCGTCATCGTGGCATTCGTGATCGGCATGGACGGCGTGATCGGCCTGCTGGGCTACGCCTTCGTCGAGCTCACCGTGGCCGTCACCCGGGCCGCCATCGTCCTGCACGTCGTGGCTGCCACGCTGCTCGGCGTCCTCGGCCTGCGCCTCCTGCTGCGGCGGGCCACCCTCTGCGACCGGGCGCGATCCATACCGCCCCGCCCTCTTCCCGCCCTCGCCTACGGCGTGGTGTTCGCCGTGACCGGCTGCCCGGCGTGCGGGCCCATCGCCATCGGCATCGGCGCTGCCGCCGCCCTGGTCGCCGGCCCGCTCTACGCCCTTGTCATCCTGGCCGCCTTCGTCGCCGGCAGAGCTGCCGTACTGGTGGCCACGGCCGTCCTCGGCGCCCGCCTGTTGCCCACCGGCACCTCGAGGGTCCCGTGGCGGCGCCTGGACGTGGTGGTGGGGGTGCTGTTCGTCGCTGCCGCGGCTTACTACGTGTTCCGGATCCTCAACGGGGACGTGACGACCAAGCTCCCCGGTGAGCCCGGAAGCGGGCTGCTGCCCTGATGGGCCGCTCGACCGAGCTCGACCGACGGCTGCGGGCCGAGGCAAGGGCGCAGGCCCGGGCGAACCTCAGCGGCGCCGCCCGCCTGCGGAAGCGCCTCGGCTGGCCCCTGTGCATCGCGGGCGCTGCTCTCTTCGTCGCCGGTGCAATCGGCGCGGTGACCGGCATCGAAGTGCTGCCCTTCGACCGCCACCACGTCATCTCCCAGTGGGGCGGTGGCGCCCTCGCCATGGTGGGCATGATCTGGGCGACGAGGTGAGGGGCGAGGGCGGCGCCGACGGGGCGCCGACCCGAGCCCGGGCCGAGGAGGCTTGATCATGGAGGACGTCGTCGTCATCGGCGCGGGCCACAACGGGCTGGTGGCCGCGTGCTACCTGGCGCGAGCCGGCCGCCAGGTGCTCGTGGTGGAGGCCTTGGACCGACCGGGTGGCGGCTCCCGGACCGAGGAGCGCATCCAGGGCTACCGCTTCGACATGCACTCGGTGGCCCACAACATGATCAACATGACCGACATCCCCGATGAGCTCGACCTAGCCGGCGCCGGGCTCGAGTACCAAGAGATGGACCCGTTCTCCGTCGCCGTGCACGCTGACGGCCGCCGTGTCCGCTTCCACCGCTCCATCGAGGCCACGGTAGACTCGATCGCGAGTCCGATCCCACGGAGGCTGTGGCCTACCGCCAGTTCATGGCCGCGTCGGTCCCGATCGTGCGCACGGTCATGCCCGCCATCCGGGGGGAGGCGTCGCTGCGGGACCTGCCTGGCCGCCTGTCCAACGTCGCCCGATCGCTTCGCCGGGAGCCCCTCGCCACCGTGCGGGACCTCCGGGGCTCCTACGACACGCTCCTGCGCCGACGGCTGCCCAGCGACCTCACCCGCGGTCCGGTCGCCGCTTTCGCTGCCCACGCCGCGGTGGGGCCCACGCTGGCCGGCGGCGCCCTGTTCGCCTTCTGGCAGGCGGCCTACCACCTCTTCGGCCAGTGGCACCCGCGGGGCGGGGCCCAGGCACTGACCGACGCCCTGCTCGTGCGCTTGGCCCAGCTCGGCGGACGCATCCGCTGCTCGGCGTCTGTCGAGCGAATCGAAGCTCCCGCCGACAAGGTCACCGCGATCGTTCTCCAAGGGGGCGAGGCCATCGCCACCCGATCGGTCCTCACCGCCATCGACCCGCAAACGGCGCTGCTGCGCCTCCTCCAGCCTCCACTGGCAGGCCGCCACGGCGCCGATCTGGCTGCAGCGCGGCGGGGCAACGTCGTGCAGTCACTTATCCATGTGGCCACCGACCGCCTCCCGCCCTACCCCGGAGCCAGGGAGGGCGACTGGAACGGGCTGCAGAGCTACGTCGACCGCCTCGAGGATCTCAGCTCCGCCTGGGCCGGGGCCGAGGCCGGCCGACTCCCGGACCCCCTGCCCCTCTACGCCTTCACCACCTCGGCGCTCGACGACACGCTGGCGCCGCCGGGGCACCACACCGTCTACCTGGCCTGCCCGGCGGCACCGGCGAAGGTCGACGGCGGCTGGGGGGCGTGTTCCGACCGGTTCGTGGAGACGGCGCTGGAGACGGTGGAATCAAGAGCGCCGGGCTTTCGGGCGTCGATCCAGGGCGTTTCCACCTGGGCGCCCGAGGAGATGGAAGACGTCGAGCGCTGGCCCGGCGGCCACCCGATGCACCTCGACATCGCCCTCGACCAACTCGGCCCCCTGCGCCGTACTCGTCGTCTGGGCCGTCACCGAACGCCCATCGAAGGGCTCTACATCTCCGGGGCGGGGACGGCTCCGGCCGGAGGCATCCTGGGCACGCCCGGAAGGCAGGCGGCCGAGGCGCTGCTCGAGGACCGGTGATGCCCTCGTCCATTCGCGAGGCCGGCAGGGAGTCTCCTGAGTAACGGCAAGATCCCCGACGACGAGTCGGCTAGCGGGTGAAGCCCGCCCGCGGCGCCGGCACGTCTCGAGCCCTCCTGCTCGACGAGACGGCGTCCGCAGTGAGCCCGACCTGCGCCCAAGTTCCTTTCCGGATGCGGAAGATCGCCGGGCTCTCGTCTACTCGGAGGGGTGATCGCCGACGAGGACCTCTTACGGGGGCGAGCGAGCGTGCCGAGGCCGGGACGCATGCTTGCTTGCGCCGTCCATCTATATGAACAAAGATTCATCTGGATGAGCGTTGATCTCGACCCTGTGACGGCCGGCCTTCGAGCGCTGGCCGAGCCGTCGCGGCGGAAGATCGTGCGATTGCTCGCGCGGGAGGAGCTGTGCGTGTGCCACCTGGTCGATGACCTGGGAGTTGACCAGTCGCTGGTGAGCCACCACCTAAGGGTGCTCCGGGAGGCCGGCCTGGTCGAGTCCGACCGGTTCCGCTACTGGACCTACTACCGCTTGTGCCGGGCGTCCTGTCGGAGATGGCGGGCGAGCTGGCCGCCATGGCCGAGCAGGCCCCATCGGCTGGAGAGCGGCGACGCCCGTGTTGCTGATGCCGGTCACACTCGCCCGGCGGCTCCTCGCCGAATTCCTCGGTACCGCCTTCCTCGTGGCCGTGGTCGTGGGATCTGGGATCGCCGCCGAGCGGCTGAGCCCCGACGACGTCGGGCTGCAGCTGTTGGAGAACGCGGCGGCCACCGCGGCGGGGCTGATCGCCCTCATCGTCGCCTTCGGCCCCGTCTCCGGCGCCCACCTCAACCCCGTCGTCACCATGGGCGACCGGGTCCTCGGCGGCCTGTCGAATCGAGAGGCGGCCGGCTACGTCGCCGTCCAGCTCATCGGTGGGGCGTGCGGGGCGGTGGTCGGGAACCTGATGTTCTCCGAGCCGGCGATCGGATTGTCGACGAAGACGCGGACGGGCGGTGGCCTCTGGCTCGCCGAGGCGGTGGCGACGCTCGGGTTGCTCTTGGTCGTGTTCGGCGCGGCGCGCTCCGGCCGCTCGGGCGCGGCGCCGTTCGCGGTAGGGGCCTACATCGGCGCGGCCTACTTCTTCACCGCGTCGACGAGCTTCGCCAACCCCGCGGTGACGCTCGGGCCGACGCTGACCGACACCTTCTCGGGCATCGCACCCGCATCGGCGCCGGCGTTCGTCGCCTTCCAGATGGTGGGCGCCGGGCTCGCCGTCGGCCTCGTCCGACTGCTGTACCCGGCCGTCGCCGCCGTCGCCGACGAGGTGGTCGTGCCTCGCGAGGGGCCGGACGAGACATACCGGTCCGTTCTCCACGAGGAGAGGCGATGATGGCACAGCGACCGCTCCACAGATCGTCGGCGTGGTTCTCCTACGAGACGATCGAGCGCTTCATCGCCGGCTCCTACACATCCCTGGCGGAGACCCTCGACACCTACCTGCCGGTGATTACGCCCGGTTCACTCGCGAGAGGCTGCGAGCCCTCGCCCAAGCCGAAGGAGCGATCGTGCCCGACGTGCCCGAGGTCGTCTTCGTCTGCGTTCACAACGCAGGACGTTCGCAGATGGCCGCTGCACTGCTGGACCGCCACGCCGGAGGCCGCGTCCACGTGCGTTCCGCCGGAAGCGAGCCGGCCGAGCGGATCAACCCGGCGGTCGTGGAGGCTCGCCGAAGTGGACCTCGACGTGACCACCGAGTTCCCGAAGCCCCTCACCGACGAGGTCGTCCGCGCCGCTGACGTCGTCATCACGATGGGCTGCGGTGACGCCTGCCCGATCCTTCCCGGGAAGAAGTACCTGGACTGGGAGCTGCCGGACCCCGCCGGCAAGTCGATCGAGGAGGTACGGCCCATCCGGGACGACATCGATCGGCGCGTGCGCGCCCTGCTCGCCGAGCTCACGAGCCGCGAGCGGTAGCGACAACGGACCGCTGGTCCGCACGATCTTCCTGTTGCATTACCTCGCCTGGCGACCACGGCCGGAGCACCAATGGCCGCGTACGAGCGGGTTCACAGGAGCAGGCCGTGCTTCCTCGGAACCCGCTCGCCTCGAGCCGGTCAGTGGAACGCCGCCCAGCTCTGGCCGGTCGCCACGCCGGCGGCAAAGACCAAGAAGGGCGCTACGGATGCGATGACCAGAGGGCGGCGTTGACCGAGGCCGAGCCGGTGCAGCGAGTGGTGGAACGCTGCCATCGCTCCCGCGACGGTGAGCCACCAGGCGACCCTCGCCAGACGCGGCCACGCCAGCGGGACGACGATCTCGGCCCACGCCGGGTTGGGAGAGTTGGCGCGGGCCCCGGCGATGACTTCGAGGACGACGGCAAGGGCCACGAAGGCGCCCGTTGCCACCGCCACCCAGGCAGCTCGCCGTTCGGCGCTCGTCACCGTCGTCACGCCCGTGGTGCCGTCGGCGGGAAACTAAGGATCACCGGGAGGCGCGAGCATCGGTGACGTGTTGAACTCGCCGTAGGTGCGCGACATGAAATGGCCCTCGGCCCGCATCTCCTCGCGGCGCACCAGGCCGTCCTCACCGACCCACAGCCGGAACCAGGCCGGGAGGTCGGGACGAACGAAGGTGATGACCGTGGCACGGGTCCCGTCCATTTCCTCGGTGCCGAGCACCCGGACGGCGGCACGGTCGTCCCAGACGGTTCGGTAGTAGCCGCCGGGCCAGCGGAACGGAACGCCCGGCCACGGGCTGGTCTCCCACGGCTTTCCCGGTGCGGCGCGCTCGTAGCTGCGGTCGTCGATGACGAGCTGATGGCGGTCACGGACCCGGATGTCGAAGGCATCGGGCGCTGAGAAGCGGTAGGCGGCGACGGTGGCCGGCTCCCCCGGTGCCGCCCGCAGCTCCTCGCCCATCGCCAGCGACCGCAGTCGCCCGAGCGTCGCTATCGCCTCACCGAGCTGGGCGCGGCCGTCGGGCGAGGGCAGGGGGGCAACGACGCGGGCCTCGATCGGACCGCGCGTTGACGAGGCCGAGAAGGCGAACGACCATGCTCCGGCCTCATCGACGCGGGAGCGGCCACGGAAGCAGCCGGCGCCACAGGGACGAAGGGCGACCGTGGCCGATCCGCCGGCACTAGCGCGCCTGGACAGCTGCACGGCGGCATCCACGACGCTCTCCCCTGCCTCTAAGCCGACGATTTGCACCCGCAGCTCCACGGGGCCGGGGCGGGGCGGCAGGACGGTGATCCCGACGACGAAGGGGCCTGACGCCTCGGCCATCGACAACGCATCGTGCGAGGCGAGGTCGGCGAGGACGGGATCGGTGCCGGCGGCCACGGCGGCGGCCTCCGCCTCTCTCGGCGGGTTCGGGAACCCGACCAGAGCGGTGGCGGCGGCGAGGGCCAGGCCGGCGGCGCCCAGCTCGAGTCGGAGGGGCCGTCGAAGGGCGCGCTCGGGGGCCGATTCCCGGCGATGGCGAAGCTGGTGGGCCAGGCCCAGCGCCGCCATGGCGATGATGAGACCGACCTTGGCCAACACGGTGCGGCCGTAGCCGGTGGAGACGAGGTCACCCGGGCCGGTCAGCTCCAGAGCGGCGTTGAGCGCGCCGGTGAGGGCGACGGCGACGGCAGCGCCGACGGCGTGGGGCCACACGGCGCGCAGGAGAACCCGGGCGCTCGGTGCGAGCACGGCGGCCAGGATGGCGAACACCCACACGCCCACGGCGCCCAGGTGGAGGGCGAACGACACGGTGGCGATCCCCGGCGCCGGCGAGCCAGCGGCGTGGCCCGATGCCGCCTCGGCCACAATGGCCAAAGCGACGAGAGGAGCGTGGACCTCCCGAAGCCTGGGCGGAATGAGGAAGCCGGCGAGTGCCATGGCCCCCGCCAGAGCTCGCAGCTGGCCAGACTCGCCCCCGGACAGGACGTGGCCGACACCACCGGGCGACCCGGTGGTGACGAGGGCCAGCGACAGCACGGACACTGCCGTTCCCGCCAACGCCAGCCCCGGGGCCAGCCGCCCCAAGCGGGTGAGGCGCGCCGCACCGAGGCCACCGCGGCGGGCCACCGAGGACAGGCCGACGACGCCGACCCACAGGGCGAGGCCGACCAGGGCGACCCACCGCCCGACCAGCCCGAGCCATCCCTCGGAGGCCACGGGGTCGGCCTCGACGTGCTCCTCGTCGGTCGCCCCCGTGCCGATGCCGAAGGCGTAGGAGCCCCGCAGGCTGTGGCCGTCGACGGTCGACACGCTCACCCACCGGACCCGGTACTGGCCGGGGCGCAGCAGGTCCAGCTTGCGGCGCATGGCGGCGGGGTCGCCCTCGACGCCCGTCGTGGCCCCTATCCCCACGTCGGTGCCATCGCCGTCGATCACCTCGATCCGGCTGAGGCCGAGGTTCAGCGGCTCGCTGAACCGCAGGCCCACCGCACCGGGCGCCTGCGGGAGCCCGTGGCCGGGGCTGGGGCTGGCGGCCACGAAGCTGGCGTGAGCCGAGGCCGGCGCGGCGGTGGCGACAAGGGCGCCGACACCGACGACGACCACCGCCGCCACAGTCAGTGAGAGAGAGCGCCCCGGGGATCCCGACCGTTGCTGGTTCGCCGGCGCTGTGGCATCCCCCACCCGGGCGTCAGCGGCGCTCGGCGAGGGACGGCAGATCACGCCGCGGGCGGCGACCCCGGCGGAGACGCCACGGCTGCCGGGCCTCGGCCCGCATCGCCTGATGCCGCCCGCTCGGCCCGGAGCTGGTCGATCTCCGCTCGCAGCCGGACCAGCTCGTCGTCGACGCCCTGCGCCCGCTCAGGGCTCGAGTCGCCCTCCGAGCGGCAGGAACGGCCCCCCGACATGGCCCGCATCATGAACACCATCGACAACGGGCAGGCGGCGAACACGAGCAACGGCAGCGCCCAGGCCAATGCGCCGGGGGCGAGGGCGAGGACGCCGAGGGCGGCGACACCGAGGCCGATGAGGACCTTGCGGTTGAAGCACATGTCTTGGGTGTCCCTTTCTCTCTGGTCGTGTCGTCGCCCGGCCAACCGAGCCGTAGCAAACGACGTAGTGTCGTAGCTTATACCCAGCTCACCGCGGGAGCAGTCGCGCCGCCTCGAACGAGCCGAGGAAGACCTGGGCGGCGATGCCCACCACGACGACCGCGGCGGCGCTCGCCACCGCCGCCATGGCGGCCCACCTCCCGAGGACGGGCAGGGGCTCGACCGCGGGCTGGAACCACGTCGGCGCCACCACCCGCAGGTAGTAGGCGAGCGACACCACGGTGTTGACCACGGCCAGCGCCGCCAGCCAGGCGTAGCCGGCGTCGAGGACGGCGCCGAACAGCAGGAGCTTGGCCGCGAAGCCGGCCAGCGGCGGGATGCCCACGAACGAGGCGAACGCCAGGCCGAGGGCGGTGGCCAGCAGGGGGCGGCTGCGGGCCAGCCCGGCGTAGGCGTCGAGATCGGCTCGCCCCCGCAGCTCCACGAGCACCCCGAAGGCGGCGAGGTTGGCCAGCGCGTAGGCGAGGAGGAAGAACAGCAGCGAGGCCACGGCGAGCTCCGAGCGGCCGAGGGCGACGAGAGCCATGAGCCCGTACCCCGACTGCGACACCGCCGACCAGCCGAGGAGGCGACGAACGTCGTCCTGCCACAGGGCGGCCAGGTTGCCGAGGGTCATGGTGGCGGCGGCCAGCAGCGCCACCAGGGGCCGCCAGCCCACGCCGGCCTCGGGCAGGACCACGACGAGCCGGGCCAGGGCGACAAGGCCCCCGACCTTGGGGACGACGGTGAGGAAGGCGGCCACGGGGGCAGGCCCGCCATCGGCCACGTCGGGGACCCAGGCATGGGCGGGCACCGCCCCCACCTTGAAGGCGAGGCCCACGACCACCAGGCCCACGCCGGCCACCAGCGCCGTCGAGTCGGCTCCGACCAGTTCGTCGCCGAGCCCGACAAGGGTCGTGGTCCCCGCCAGCCCGAACAGCAGCACGACGCCGTAGAGAAGCCCGGCGTTGGTGAGCGCACCGAGCAGGTAGTACTTGATGCCGGCCTCGGCCGAGCGGGCCGAGGAGCGGTGGTAGGCGGCGAGGACATAGCCGGTGGCGGAGGAGAGCAGCACGCCGAGGACCACCTCCATGAGGTCGGCGGCGCCGGCCAGGACCACCGCGCCGAGCGCCGACAGCAGCAGAAGGGCGTAGTACTCGCCGTGGCGGGCATCGGTGCGGAACCACTCCACCGACAGGGCCACGGTGAGGGCGGTGGCGGCGACGATGACGAGCTTGGCCCACACGGCCACGTCGTCGGCCGCGTAGGTGTCGAAGAAGGTGAGATGCTGTCCGCCGTCGAGCATGGGCAGGGTGGCGACGGCGGTGGCGGCCAGCACGGCCAGGGCGAGCGCCGCGGCCCAGGGCTGGCGCCGGCGGGGCGCGGCGAGGGCGAAGACCAGCACGATGACGGCGCCGATCACCAGGACCAGCTCCGGGGTCACGTCGCCCACGGGCATGTCCATCCCGGCCGAGGCCACCGCGGCGTGCATCACCTCCCCAGGTGTACCGGTCATCGGCCCACGAGGCGCCCGGCGGTGGCGTCGATGACGTCGAGCAGCCACCCGGGCGCCACGCCGATGACGACGACGAGGGCGAGCAGGGGGGCGAGGGCGGCCTGCTCGGTCCGGTTGATGTCGGGCCAGGTGGCCCAGCGCTCGGGAAGGGGCCCGAGGAACACCGCTTGGACCATGCGCAGGAACAGCGCGGCGGTGAGCACGATGCCGAGCAGGCCGATGCCGGCCAGCACCGGGTAGACCGCGAAGGTGCCGGCGAAGACCTGGAACTCGGCCACGAAGCCGGCCAGGCCGGGCAGCCCCAGGCTGGCGAAGGCGGCCAGCACGGTGGCCGCGGTGAACGCCGGGGCGCGGGCGGCCAGGCCGCTGAAGGCATCGAGGTCATAGGTCTCGGCTCGGGCCCACACCGACCCGGCCAGCAGGAACAGGGCACCGGTGATGAGGCCGTGGGCGACCATCTCCACGGTGGCCCCGGTGAGGGCGATGGCCCGCGGCCCGCCGTCGCCGGTGAGGCTGGAGCCGGCGGCGGCCACACCGAGCATCACGTAGCCCATGTGGTTCACGCTGGTGTAGGCGATGAGCCGCTTGAGGTTGGTCTGGGCCAGGGCCACCAGGGCGCCGTAGACGATGGAGGCAACGGCGAAGCCGGCCACCACCGGGGCGAAGCGCTGGAACGTGGCGGGCAGCATGGACAACACGATGCGCACGAACCCGTAGGTGCCCATCTTCAACAGGACCCCGGCGAGGATGGCCGACGCCGGCGCGGGGGCGTCGACGTGGGCCGGCGGCAGCCACGTGTGGAACGGCACGATGGGGGTCTTGACGGCGAAGCCAAGGGCGAAGCCGAGGAGCACGAGGGCCGAGCCGAGGCCGCCGGCGGGCACGGGCTGCTGGCGGATGATCTCGACCATGTCGAACGTCCGCGGCTCGGTGGCCAGGTACAGGCCGAGGATGGCCAGCAGCATGGCCAGGGAGCCGGCCAGGGTGTAGAGGAAGAACTTGAGGGCGGCGCGCCGGGCGTCGCCGTGGCCCCATGCGGCGATCAGGAAGTACATACCGACCAGGCTCAGATCGAAGAACACGTAGAACAAGAACAGGTCGAGGGCCAGGAACACCCCGAGGGAGATGGCCTCGAGGAAGAGGAACAGCGAGAAGTACGTGCGGGGCCGGCCCCGCACGTCGGCGGGGAAGGCGATGGCGGCGACGAACAACAGCGCCGACATGGCGGCCAGCGGCAGGGACAGGCCGTCGACGCCGACGGCGTAGCTCACGCCCAGGGTGGGGATCCACCGCGCTCGCTCGACGAGTTGGAACCCGGCCCCGCCGTCGGGGTCGAAGCGGGCCCAGGCCGCGAGGAGGAGGACGAGGGGGACGGCGGCCACGGCGATGGCCAGCGGCCGGGCCCGGCGGGCCCACGACGCGGGGAGGAGGGCGACGACGCCCGCCCCCACCAGCGGCACGAAGATGGCGGCCGACAGCACGGCTAGACGGCCACGGCGGCGGCGGCCACCACCGCGACCAGGCCGGCGGCGACGATCAGGTAGTACTGGTGGGCCAGGCCGGTCTGGAGGCGCCGGCTGCTGCGCCCGGCGACGCCCACGGCCCGCGCCAGGCCCTCCACCCCGCCGTCCACGCCTCGCTCGTCGACGAGGCGCGACGAGCGAGCGGCGCCGAGGGCGACGCCGGCGACGGCGCGGACGACGCTGTCGACGCTGACCTCGCCCC
>PJQG01000045.1:0-3779 GCA_002861595.1 Actinomycetota bacterium | reverse complement strand
CCTGGACGCGGGGGGCGACCCCGAGCGAGGCCAGCGCGCCTCGCTGGGCGAGGAGCCAGGCCCCGCCGAGCCCTGCCGCCACGGTGGCGAGGGAGGCGCCCAGCTCCCAGGCCTGGCCCTCGGCCAGTGGCCCGCCGACCAGGTCGGCGACCACGGAGGTCGAGCCCGGCAGCCACAGGACGCCGAGGAGCACCGAGGCGCCGGCCAGGGCGGCCAAGGCGGCCAGCTCGGCCGGCCTCGGACGAGAGGAAACGGCGCGGGCAGGCCCGGGGCCGAAGGCCAGCAGGTGGAGGCGGGCGGCGTACAGGGCGCTGAGACCGCCGGCGGCCAGGACACCGAGACCGAGCCAGGCACTGGAGTGGGCGGCGGCGGCGAGGAGCTGCTCCTTGGAGAACGCTCCTCCCAGCGGCGGCACGGCGGCCAGGGCGGCGGCGCCCACGGCGAAGAAGGCGGCCACCCGGGGAAGGGCGGAACCGAGCCGGAGCCGGTCGAGCGCCCCAGTGCCGGCGGCGTGCAGCGCCACGCCGGCGCCGAGGAACAGCAGAGCCTTGAAGGCGGCGTGGGTGACCAGGTGGGTGCCGGCGGCGGCGGGGACGCCGGCGCCCACGGCGACGAACATCAGCCCGTACTGCGCCGAGGTCGACGCGGCCAGGGCCCGCTTCAGGTCGCTCTGCACGAGTGCCACCACGCCGCCGGCCAGCGCCGTGGCCAGGCCGACGCCGGCCACCGCGGGGGCGAACCAGGAGACCGGTTCCAGCACGGGCGCCAGACGGGCCAGGGCGTAGGCGCCGGCGGCCACCATGGTCGCGGAGTGGAGCAGCGCGGAGACCGGGGTGGGCCCGGCCATGGCCGAGAACAGCCAGGGGGCGAAGGGCAGCTGGGCCGACTTGGCCGCCGCGGCGAGGAGCAGCCCGGCGGCCACGGCATCGAGCTCCGGGCGGCCGGCGCCGGCGAGGGAGTCGTAGCTGAGCGACCCGGTGGCGGTCAGGGCGGCGCCGGCGGCGAGGTACAACCCGAGGTCGCCGGTGCGGGTGGTGAGGAAGGCGTGCAGGGCGCAGCGAGGGCGCTCGGCGTCGCGCCAGTCGTGGCCGATCAGCGCCCACGAGGCCGCCCCCACCAGCTCCCAGGCCACGAGGAGGGTGAGCAGGTCGGCGGCGGCCACCAGCAGCTCCATGGCGCCGACGAAGCCGACCAGCACCCCGAGCAGGCGGCGCAGGGCGGGGTCGTCGGCGAGATGGGCACCGGTATAGGCGACGACGGCCACGGCGACGGCGGGCACCAGCACCACCATCACCCGCGCCAGGCCGACGATCTCGAGAGTGAGGCCCAGCCTCGGGCCCCAGGCGAGCCGGGCGGCGGCGCCACTGGCCGCGGCCCAGACGCCGACCGCGGTGGTGAGCCCGAGGGCGGCGACGGCCAGCGGGGCCAGGAGGCGCCGGCGGCGCACGAGGCTCACCAGGCCCAACGCCGACAGGGTGGGCAGCAGGACCACGGCCCAGGCCATCAGCCCCGCAACCGCTTGAGCTTCTCGGTCATGTCCGCCTTTCGCACGCGGTACACCCCGACGATGAGAGCGAAGCCGACGGCGGCCTCGACGGCCATGACGGTCATGGCCACGACGGCGAGCAGCTGGCCCTTGGGGGTGCCGCCGGCGCTCATGGCCCACAACGCGACGGCGGCGAGGATGGCGCCGTTGATCATGAGCTCGAGGCCCATCATGATCATCACGAACGTCTGCTGGCTGAGGGCGCCGTACACGCCCACGCCGAACAGGGCGGCGGCCACGACGAGGAGGCCTTCGAGCGTCACGCCCGGGCCTTCGGTGCCGGCGCCTCGAGCTCGGGCGGGAGCGAGCCGGCGTCGGCGTCGCCGTAGCGGCCGCGGCGACTGGCGATGGCGATGGCGCCGATCATCGTCGCCAGCAGGGTGACGCCCGCGGTCTCGAACACCAGCATGGAGTCGCCCAGCAGCTCGGTGCCGAGCTCGGCGGTGGCCGGCGCGTCAGACGGCGCGGCGCGGTCGGGGAAGTCGGCCACCAGGCCCACGCCGGCGAGGCCGGCGAAGGCCACCAGGCCGGCGCCGACCGCGGCGCGGTGCTGGTGCACCATGGTCATGGGGTTCAGCCCGGCCGGGTTCATCATGAACATGACCATGAACACGGCCATGATCGTCATCTCGCCGGCCATCATCAGCACCAGCACCAGGCCCAGGAACTCCGCCGACAACAGCACGAGCACCCCTCCCACGGCGACGAAGGACACCAGCAGCCAGTAGGCGGCGCGGACCATCGAGTCGGTGCGGAACACCAGCCACGCCGAGACCACGGCGCCGGCGCTGAGGATGTAGAAGGCGAGGTCGACGAGCAGGGAGCGGCTCACAGGGCGAGGATCCCCGAGGCGAACACGTCGACCAGGGCGAGGGGGATCAGCACCGTCCACGCCACCACCACGAACCGCTCGAGGCGGACGCGGGCAAGCAGATGGCCGGCGGCGGAGATGGCGACGAGCACGGCGGCCGTCTTGGCGACCATCCACACGGGTCCGGGCAGGACGGGACCGAGCCATCCGCCCAGGAAGGCGGCGGCGGCCATGGCCGCGGCGGCCACCAGGACGGCGGCGCGGGCGGCCCGCCACGCCAGCAGGGCGGAGCCAGCAGCCTCCACGCTCGTGCCGCCGGCCACATCGGCGGCGTCAGGCAGGGCCAGAGGTCCCCAGAACCCCAGGCCGGCAGCGGTGACCAGGAAGATGGGGAGCCCGAGGGGCTGGCGCACCACGTTCCAGATGTGCTCCTGGGCGACGACGATGTCGCCCACCGCGAGGGATTGCGCGGGCAGGGCCACGGCGATGAGCACCAGGGCCAGGGGCATCTCGTAGGACAGGGCCTGGGCCACGAAGCGGTACCCGCCGAGCAGGGGCATGGCCGAGTTGGCCGACCAGCCGTGGAGGAACACCGCCACCATCACCAGCGCCATGGCGGCACCGAACAGCACGATTCCGTCGGGCACGTCGGCCACGGCCAGGCCGGGACCGAGCGGGATGGCGGCGGTGCCGGCCGCGGCCACCGCGGCCAGCAGGGCCGGGGCCAGGGCCCAGGACTGTGCGTCGGGGCGCTCCGTCGCGGCCGGCGGGCTGAGCAGGAGAAGGGCCGCTCCGCGGGCTGGGGCCACCAGGGCGTCGGGAACGCCGAGCGGGACGCCGGCCACGGCCCGGGCGACGAGGCGGTCGAGCACGGCGGTGAGGTAGACGCCCCCGGCGAGGGCAGCGCCGAGGGCCAGCGGGGCCAGCCACCAGGTCGCGGCGCCGCTCACGCCACCGCCGGCTGGGGCGCGCCCGGCGCGCCGGCGCTCGACGCAGGCGAGCGGGCTGCCTCCTCCAGGTCGATGTCGAGGCTGGCCACGGCGGCGACGGCATCGCCCCAGTCCCGGCCCACCATGACGCCGGGCACCAGGCGCAACAGGCTCGCCGAGGGAGTCGCTGCCTCCGCGCTGAGCGGCCCCCGCGGCGACTCCACCACGCCGAGGGGCGTGGTCCGCCGCTCCGCAGCCCGCTGGGCCAGGTCGAGGGCCTGAGCCGCCTCGGCCAGGCGCTGGCGCCAGCGGGCCCACGCGTCGCCGCCGTCGGTGCGCACCGGGGTGAACCCGAGCTCCTGATAGGTGCGGTCGAGCTGGCGAGCGTCCTCGCCGAGCCCGCAGGCACGCGCCACCGGTCCGAGTCCCCGGCCGGACACAGCGGCCGGCTCCAAGGCGCCCACGCCGGCGGTGGCCCAGCGCAGGCTGCGCC
>PJQG01000003.1 GCA_002861595.1 Actinomycetota bacterium | reverse complement strand
AGGGCCTGCCGCCTGCCGATGAGACGGGATGCCTTGGAGCTCGATCCGCCGGCAAGGCCGTCGGCGAGGCCTGGTGCCCCTCCTCACCGTCGTCGCCGGCGCCGTCTTCGCCGTTGGGAGTTCGGCCGCCCTCGGCGTACCGGGAGTTTTCGAGCAACCGGCCACCTCCGTGGGGACCACCGCCGGCACGGCGCCGTCCACCTCCGTCCGTGAGGCGGCCTCGGCGGCTCCTCCCGTCACAGGGACGGGAGAGCTGAGCGTGGCGACGCAGCCGGGCGGGGCCGCGTCGCCGCCGGCTTCGGCACCGCCACGCGCGCCGCGCACGACCACCACCCGGGGCGTCGTCGCGAGCGCGCCCACCCCGGCGCCTGTCGTGCCTGTCCGCCCACCGCCAGCGCCGGGGCCGGCCCCGTGCCCTCCGTCGCCACCGGGGTGGCGGGCGCCTGGGCCAGGCCTCTATCTGCTGGCCGCCGACGGCACCGGGGCGGCACGGCGAATCCTCGGCGACGAGCTCGACCCCCAAGCGATCTCGATCTCGCCCGACGGCAGGACTCTCAGCATCGTGTCCATGGTGCCCAACTTCAACGGGGTCGACGGCCCGTTCCGGCTGTACCTCGTGGACCGGGACGGCACGAACCTGCGCCGCATCGTCTCCGATCTCGACAACCCGTTCGCCGCTAGGTGGTCGCCCGACGGGCGCTGGATCGCCTTCTTGAACACCGAGGAGACGCACACGACGGGGTTGTACGTGACGGACCCAACCGGGACGACCGTGCGCCGGCTGGCGACCGCCTACAACTCGAGAGCGTCGGGAGGTGACGGGCTGTCGTGGTCGCCCCAGAGCGACCGCATCGCGTACTCCACGAACCAAGCGCCCGGCCCAGCGGTGCGGGTGGTGCGGCTCAGCGATGGCGGCGTCACCACGATCTTTGACGGCACCACCCTCGGGGGGCTCTCGTGGTCGCCGGACGGCACCCGCGTGGTGGGCACGATGATGCCCGCGGGCGTCGTCGTCATGTCTGCTTCTGGCGGGGGTGGGGCCGTGATCGACCAGCGGGCAAGCAGCACCCGGTGGTCGCCGCGTGCCGACGAGATCGCCACCGGGTTCGCCGTCGTCGCCCCTGACGGCACGCCCCTGCGCGAGATGGGCGTACAGAGGGCGCTGGACTGGTCGCCCGATGGCCGGCGCGTGCTCGGCCCCGACCTGTGGGGCGCGACCGTCATCGCGGAGGGGCGCTGCGGGACCGCCATCCTCGCCGCCGACGGCTGGCGCACCGGCTATGTGACGTGGTCACCGGACGGGGCGACGATCGTGGTGTACTCGCGCAGGCAATGACGTCGCCTCACCGTACTGCTCACAAGGCGCCCGGAATGCGGCGATAGCTGGGCCCGCGCCGCGCCTGATTGCCCGGTCCGCGCTCGCAGCGCCCTCGGCGTGCCGGATGCAGATCGCGCTGGCAACGGCGAGCGGGCGACTAAAGGAAGCGCAAGCGCCGTACTTCTGGCTCGGTGTAAATGCGCCCACCAAACTCCCACCCGCGTAGTCGCGTCCGGCGGAAGGGAACCACTGAAGTTCACCGTGCGCCCGTCGCCTCCCTCGACGAGCACCTCGTAGGCGTCGTTCGAGGCGTTGTCTTGGACGAGAGATTCGCGAAGGCCCACAGATCATCGGCGGCAAGGCCGGTCCGGCCGTTGGGCAGTGGGCCAGGCAGGCCCGTTCGCTCAGGACCCGGTGTCCGGGTGCGGTATCGGGACGACGCTGACCCCGCTGATCCCGTCGAAGTCTCGAGGGTTGCACGTGTAGAGCGGAAGATCGTTGGCGATGGCCGTGGCGGCGATCAGGGCATCGAGGGCACGTGCGGTCGTCTTCCGACCGGCGCGGCGCAGCGAAGCCGCAACCCGTCCGAAGGCCCGCGCAGCGGCCGCGTCGAAGGGCAACGGTTCGAACACGGCCTCGGCTTCTTGAAGGCGGGCCTGCCGAGCGGCCCGTTCGGGCTCGTCGTCGGTCACCAGGGGACCGACGGACAGCTCGGCGAGGGTGATCGCGGTGATGAGCGGTTCAGCGGGAAGGTCCTCGACGCGGAGCCGACCGACGAGGATCAGGGTGTTGGTGTCCAGGATGCCGACGGTGTCGGTCACGACAGGGACTGATCGACCACGCTGTCGACATCGTCCCGGAACCGGCCGGGGTCGACGGCGGGCAGGTGCTTGAACCGCTCGATCAAAGCGGCGGCCGTGACGCGCTTGCGTGGGAGGGGCCGTAGCTCGGCGACCCCCTTGCCGTCGCGGGTGATCGTGATCCGCTCTCCCGCTGCGGCGCGATCGACGACCTCGCCACCATGGTTGCGGAGGTCTCGGATCGAAGCCTCGCTCATCGGCTCAGCGTATCACCCGTGAGACAGACTCGACAGGGGAAGGGCGGGCAAAGCACACACAATTGCCCGGGCGGCGCCCGACCCATGGGCGGTGAACGCCTTGCCGCCCACCCTGCAGTCCGAGCGACACGGCGGTTCACCGCTCTTGACGCCCATGCCGGTCAGACTGGGCCCGTGGAGCTGGTGATCGCCCGGAACCCGGATCCGGACAGCACCCTGCCGTTCCTCCTGCGGCTTCCGATCGGGGGCGGCCTGGTGTTCCGCACGAAGGAGACCTGGCCACGGACCAGTGCTCTGTACTGCCACCCGGTTCCGACCGCCGAGTGGCCCGACCAGCCCGAGATCGTGGAGCGGGTGCCGCTGCGGGCGTGCGCCCGTCGCGGAGCGGCGATCGACGTCGTCGCCGACCGCGGGCGCGAGCAGCGCTCCCAGGTCGTGTTCACCATGGCCCGAGGGCGAGAGATGGTGTTCTGGCAGTCGCCGCGCACCCGCAAGCAGGCCCGGCCCGACGTCCGCCTGCCGAGCGCCAGAGCGGCCGGCATCGCCGAGCTGGAGATCCTGGTCGACGCCCACGAGCGCTACCCCTTCCGGTTCGCCAACCAGCAGGTCCGCACGGTCCGCCGGGGCCTCTCGTGCGGCGACTACGCCTGGCCGTCGACGGGAGGATCGTCGCCGCCGTCGAGCGCAAGTCACTTGCCGACCTCGTGTCCAGCCTGACCAGCGGGCGGGTCCGCTACGCCCTGGGCGAGCTCGCCGCTCTCCCTCGAGCGGCCGTCGTGGTCGAGGACCGCTACTCGGCGATCTTCGCGCTCGAGCGCATCCGACCGGCGCTGGTGGCAGACGGCCTCGCCGAGCTGCAGGTCCGCTGGCCGGCGACCCCGATCGTGTTCTGCGACAACCGCAAGCTGGCCGAGGAGTGGACCTACCGCTACCTCGCCGCCGCGCACGCCTGGGCCGCCGCCGACCGCTCGGCCGTCGCACTCATGGGCACGGACGAGGACGCCACCGCCGCCGGCCCGGTCCTGCCGAGTCCCTCGACCGCCGAGGTCCGGGCTTGGGCCCGCGCGCGCGGTCTGGCTGTGCCCGACCGGGGCCGCCTCCGGCCCGAGATCCACCAGGCATGGGAGGCGGCGCACCACCGCCCGAGCGCCTCGCCGGAGCCGTGAGGGCTTCCGCCGCCGGAGGGCTGGCCGTGTCGGCGCCGGGGGTGCGACAGGCCCCACGGCAGTGGCTCGCGAACGACTGCGTGAGCCGTCGAGACGTTTGCCCTGCACCACATCTGCACCACAAGAGGAGGGAAAACAGGGTCTGCAAGGGTCACGAGCGGTCAGCAAGGAAGTATTTTTCACCTGCGGTTTTGCGGAATCCGGCAGACCCTCACGTCGCCCACTCCCCGTCCCGCACCCAAAGCGGCGCGCGGCAAGTGAACCGTGTTTGCCGCGAGGTGTCGAGAACCGTGCCGTAAGTCCCCGCTGAGGCTGTCCGGGAGCCATACGTGGCCGACGTGGTGTACAAACCATCGCAGCGGCTGTGGTTCGATCGCCCTTGCCCCCGCCGCCGCTGTCCGGACCCGATGCCTGCGCCGCTGATACCTCTCAGCACCCTGTTCGCGACCCCGCTCGGACCGCGGCCCCAGACGGCACCCGCCTCGCCTACCTGGGCCCTGAACGCGATCGCCTCAACGTGTGGGTCCGCATGTTGGGTCGGGGCGCCGCCCATGACACCTGCGTGACCCACGACCACGCTCGGGGAATCCGCGCCTTCTGGTGGACCGCCGACAGCCGCCACATCCTGTACCTCCAGGACGCGGGCGGCGACGAGAACTTCCACCTCTTCGTCGTCGACCTCTGCGACCCCTCCCCCCCTTCGCCACGCGACCTCACGCCGGTGGCTGGGGTGAAGGCGGAGCTGCTCGCCCTGCCCTCGGGCGACCCGTCGAGCGCGATCGTGGCCCTCAACGCCCGCACGCCCCACTGCTTCGACGCCTGGCGGGTGGACCTGGACACCGGCGAGCGGGTGCTGGTCGCCGAGAACCCGGGCTCGGTCAACGCCTGGCTGGCCGACCCCCGAGGACGGGTCCGCGCCGCCCTGGCCGTCACTCCCACCGGCGACGTCGACCTGGTGGTCCGCGCCGGCGAGCACGAGGGCTTCCACACCCTGCGCACCTACGCCTTCGAAGACCTGCCCTTCCCGGTGGCGGGGCGGGCGACCATGGCCGGAATCACCCCGGCCGGCACCGCTGTCTGGCTGGCATCCGCCGCCGGCGCCGACCGCCTCCGCCTCGTCGAGGTCGACATGGCCACCGGCGCCGAGACCGTCGTCGACGCCCACGACGACGCCGACCTCGCCGCCGTGGTCACCAACGAGCACACCGGCGAGCTCCTGGTCGCCTGCTACCTCCCCGCCCGCGCCGTGCTCCACCCCTCCGCCCCGGCGTCGGCCCTGTCCTCGACCGCCTCGGCGGGCTGCACCCCGGCGACCTCGCCTCCGTCAGCACCGACGCCGCCACCCGCTTGTGGGCCGTGGGCTTCGAGCATGACCGCGACCCGGGGGCCAGCTACCTGCTCGACACGGCCAGCGGTGACAGCCAGCTTGTCTTCCGCTCCCGCACCTGGCTGGATCCCGACGCCCTCGCCCCGATGGAGGCGGTCACCATCACCGCCCGCGACGGCCTGGCCCTCCACGGCTACCTCACCCTCCCCCTCGCCGACCACGACGACGACCACCACGCCAGGCCGCAGGAGAACCTCCCTCTCGTGCTGGTGGTCCACGGCGGCCCCTGGGGGCGCGACGTGTGGGGCTTCGACCCCGAGGTCCAGTTCCTCGCCAACCGGGGCTACGCCGTGCTCCAGGTCAACTACCGGGGCTCGACCGGGTTCGGCAAGGCCTTCATGCGGGCCGCCATCGGCGAGTTTGCCGGCGCCATGCACGACGACCTCCTCGACGCCGTGGCGTGGGCCGTCGCCGAGGGCATCGCCGATCCCGCCCGCGTCGGCATCTACGGCTCCTCCTACGGCGGGTACGCCGCCCTCGTCGGCGCCACCTTCAGCCCCGGCGTGTTCGCAGCGGCGGTCAGCTATTCCGGCGCCACCGACCTGGTGAGCCTCATCCGCTCCTTCCCTCCCTACTGGGGCCCGCTGCTCGGCCCCACCTGGTTCGCCTACGTCGGCGACCCCGGCACCGCCGAGGACCCCCACCCCGAGGTCGTCGCCGACCTGGCGGCGCGCTCACCCGTCAGCCGCCTGGGCGAGGTGCGAGCCCCCCTCCTCGTGATCCACGGCGCCAACGACCCCCGGGTGCGCCAGGCCGAGGCCGACCGGTTGGTGGCGGCCCTGCGAGAGTGGGGCGCCGAGGTCGAGTACCTGGTCAAGCACGACGAGGGCCACGGCTTTCGCGACCCGGAGAACCGCCTCGACGCCTACGCGGCCGTGGAGGCGTTCTTCGCCACCCATCTCGGCGGCCGGCGGCCGAGCTGAGGGGCGCCGGCCGCCCTTCTGCCTCCGCCTGGCCGACGAGCGGCGGCGGCTCAGGTTCGGGGCGCTATGCCGACGACGGGCTTGGCCAGGCGGAGCGCGCCGGTCGAGCCGGCGAAGGCGGCGTCGCCGAAGGCAAAGACGCCGCCGTCGGCGGCCACCAGCCAGTAGCCCTTGCCCGACTTGGTGGCGGCGCTGGCCACCATGGGCTGGTTGAGCCGGACGGCGCCGGTGGACCCGGCGAAGCGGGCGTCGCCGAAGGCGAACACGCCGCCGTCGGATGCCACCAGCCAGTAGCCGTTGCCCGAGGGCGAGGCGGCCACGCCCACCATCGCCTTGTTGAGCCGGATGGCCCCCGTGGACCCGGCGAAGCGGGCGTCGCCGAAGGCGAACACCCCGCCGTCGGATGCCACCAACCAGTAGCCACGGCCCGTTGGGCTCGAGGCCATGGCCACCACGGGCTGGTTGAGCCGGACGGCGCCGGTGGACCCGGCGAAGCGGGCGTCGCCGAGGGCGAACACCCCGCCGTCGGCGGCCGTGAGCCAATAGCCGGACCGGGCCTTCTCCATCCGGACCGCCACCGTGCCGGGTGGTCTGCGGTGGCGGGCTCGTAGAGCTCGGACGAGGGAGTTGGGGGGGCGGTCCCGTCGTGCGTAGCCGTCCAGCCGCCGGTGATCAGAACCGTGCCGTCGGGCAGCAAGGTGGCCGTGTGCTTGTGCCGTCGGATCCTGTTCGGGGCGGCCGCCTCCCACGTTCCCGAGCTGGAGTGGAATACCTCGGGGACGGCGAAGGGTCCGGTCACAGCGTCGTCGTCGAAGTTGGTGCCCCGGTAGCCGCCCACCACGAGCACGTCGCCGTTGGCCAGAAGGGTGGCGGTGTGCTGCTCCCGGCCGCTCAGCATCGATCCGGTCCGCGTCCAGATGCCGGTGGAGGGCTCGAACAGCACCGCGGTCCGAAAAAGCTCCCCCGACAGCCGGATCTCGCCGTTCGAGCCGCCGGTCACGAGCACCTGGCCTCCGGGCAGGACCGTGGCGGTGTGGTCTTTTCGCTCCTCCCCCGGGGGGAGCGAACCCGTCGGAGTCCAGGTTCCCGAGGCCGGGTCGTAGATCTCCGCGGAGGACGTCTCCACCTGCGCACCGTTGGTGCCGGCCGTAAGGCCCCCCACCAACCAGCACCCGGCCGTTGCTGAGACGGCTGGCCGCGTGTGCATAGCGGGAGGTGTCCATCGAATCGTCGCCGCCCAGGTGCCCGCCATCGGGTCGTATAGAAAGGCCGAGGCCTTGGGCACGCCGCCCGGTCCCAGGCCGCCGGCCACCAGCACCTTGCCGTTGGGCAACAGGGTGGCGCTGTGGTCGGCACGGGGCGCCGGAAGCGCTGTGGTGGGCGCTCAGGCGCCGACGGGCGCCGCACCCACAGGCGCGGGAACCGCCACACTCAACACGCCGGCCAGCAGCGCGAACGCCGCCGCCAACGTCGCCCACGCCCTCACCCCCCTCGCACGCCGGGCTCGGGACACCGAAGGCCGCGGCGCCGCCGCCGGCCGCTTCACGCCGAGGCCGAGGCGCCGTCCGGCGCCGCCGGCACGTCGAGGGCCTTGGCGCTGGCCCAGCGCTGCTCGAACGCGTCGGACTGCACCGCCGCGTACCCCGGGTGCTCCACCAGGAAGAAAGTGGGGTAGCCCTCGTCGGGCGTGAACGGGTTGTCCATGCCCACCAGCGTCAGCTTCCGGTCGACGACCACCAGCTTGATCTCCAGCTCCGGAGCCAGACGGGCCTGCACGCCGGCGCCATGGTAGACGGCCATCTCGGCGCGGAAGTCCTCGCTCTTCGGGTCGTTCCACTCCGACTCCTCGTACAGCACCCGGGACCGCACCCCCCGCTCCAGGGCCTCGATCACCGCCGGGTTGGGCTGGCCGAGCGCGTAGGCGTAGGGGGAGCGGGTGAACATCTCGAAGCCCACCTTGGCCTCGGTCAGCAGTTGGTCGTAGCAGCGCCTCACGTGCGCCGGCCCCCGGAGCAGATGGACATAGGGCATGGCCACCGAAGGCCCGCCGGGCATGTCGGCCAGCAGCCCCCGCAGGTGCTCGGTGCGCTCCCGGTAGGACGCCAGGCGCTCCTCTTGGGCGGCTACCAAGCGGTCGAGCACCTCGTCGCGCCCGGGCGAGGCCCACATGGCCGGCCAGTCGCCGGGCAGGCGTTCAACCAGGCGCTTGGCGGCCAGGCTCTGGAGCACCTGGTAAGCGCTGGTGCGGGGGATGCCCGACGCCGAGCCCAGCTGGGGGGTCGACGCCGAGCCGGCGGCCAGCAGGGCCAGCAGCATCCGGGCCTCATAGGAGCTGAGCCCCAGGTCCTCGAACTCCCGCCTCAGGGACTCGGGTGCGGCGGCGGCCTCCTCGGAGGACGAAGCTGCTCTGGTTGACGTGGCCATGGTGATCCTCATCCCGGGGTTACGAAGCCGCCGGCTCGGCGAACCGCATGTCGCCGCCGACTACATTGAGTCTTGCACATCCTGGAGCCATGTGTTTAGATACAGCTTGCTACACGACATGGGGCCGCTGGGGCCTCCCTCGGAAGGGAGCATGTGATGAGACAGCGGGTGGCTCGGACAGCCCTTGGCATGATGATCGCCGCGTTTGTAGCCGGTGCGGGGGTGGCATGGGCGTGCACACCCTCGGCCTACCTGAAGGTCAGCCCCGGCAGCGCCCCAGCGGGGTCTCAGGTCACCGTGACCGGCAAGCAGTTCGCCGGCGGCACCGTCGACCTGCATTGGGAAGATGAGGACGGACGCAGGGTGGGAGGGGTGGCCACAGCCCGCGAGAAGAACTTCTCGATCTCCATGCGCGTTCCCGACCAAGCCCCTGGCATGTACATCGTGGTCGCCGTTGGCCACAACGACGCCGGCGCCGTCGCCGGCCAGGCCCCTGCCCCCTTCGAGATCACCCCGTCGGCCACCACCACGAAGACGCCGGCCGCCCCGGTGTCCGAGCCCAACTCTCCCAACCAGACCGAGGCTCCCGAAGTGGTGGGCGGCGAGCCAGTCGGAGCCGCTCCGGCCCCCGGGCCAGAGGCAGCCGCACCGGCTCCCTCTGCCGCTCCGACTCGGGCCCAGCGCACGCCGCGGGCAGCGGCGCAAACGCCTCGTGCCGCTGCCCCGGCCGCTGGTGCCACCACCGTCTCGGCCCCGGCGACCGCGTCCGCCCCAGCCACCGCCTCCACCGCTGACGCCACTGACCCCGGCGCCGTCGAGTCCGCTCCCGCCGCCTCGCCCCGCACGGCCGGCGCCGACCTGTGGAGCGGCTTCGCGAACGGCACCGGGCGCAGCCCGGCTGGTCCAGGTCTCCTCGACCCGGCGCCCGTCTCCGATGACTCCGCTGGTCTCGCCCTCGGCCTCATGGTCCTCGCTGGGGCGGGCATGGCCAGTGTCGCTGCGGCCGTTGTCGTCCCCGCCCGGCGGCGGCGTGCGACGGCGGCGCATCGACCCCAGCAGCCATGACCGTGGCCCGGGCGACGCCTTCGTGGCCGAGCCGCCCGGGTCGCCGCCAGGGGTGGGCGTGAACAGCGGTGTGGATTCGGCCGTCCACTCCCTCTGTGACCGCTACGTGGAGGGCGTGGCCGCCCTCGACCCCGTCCACGCCACCTGCTGGGGGACGGCGGCGACCAGCAGGCCCTGACCGACTACGCCCCGGAGGGAGTGGCCGCTCGGGCGGACCACGATCGGGCCACGCTGCGCCGGTTGCAGGCCCTGCCCCCGGGCGGCGAGGCGGACCGGATTGCCGCCGAGGTCCTGGCCGAGCGCCTCGGCGTCGCCCTCGAGCACTACGAGGCGGGGGGGCCTTGCACAAGAAGCTCGCCATGAAGGCTGGATTTTGTGCAGGTCCAGATCGCGCACAAGAAGTCGCCGCGAGCCCGTGGTTCCTAATGTCTGCGCTCATGGCTAGCAATTACGTAGCACCTACACGGGACGCAAGCTCTTTCCACTGCCCTCATTGCGGCGTGTACGCCCACCAATCCTGGGCTGACGCTCAGACCGTCCTTCATGGGTCTTGGTCCGACCTTAGGCCGCCGACCCGGATCGGCCGTTGCACCCACTGTCGCCGGGACACGATTTGGCACGGAGATGTGATGATCTATCCACCCGTCCTTGTCGCGCCACCGCCTCATCCCGATCTTCCGACCACGCCTCTCGCCACATATGAGGAGGCACGACAGGTTGTGGGGGCATCGCCGCGTGCAGGAGCCGCGTTGATACGGCTCGCGCTCCAACAACTCATGCCGGAATTGGGTGCGACGAGTGACAAGTTGAACATCGCGGTCGGCCACCTTGTGGAGAAGGGACTACCGCGGAGAGTGCAACAGGCGATGGATGCGGTCCGAGTGGTTGGCAACAACGCTGTCCATCCCGGTCAAATCGACTTTCAAGACACGCCCGAGGCTGCACTGGCCTTGTTCGATCTAGTGAACCTCATCGTGGAGACGATGATCACTCAGCCCCGTGCGGTCGAAGAACTGTATAACCGACTGCCCCAAGGGGCGCTCGATGCAATCGACAATCGTGACTCCTAGGCGGTGGCGGGAAACCGCGCCTCGATTCCTAGTTCGTGGATGGCGCTGATGACGCAGCAGATGTTGTGCGCCAGCACCTTGCACAGCGCCTCGTTCCACTGGCCGGTGTCACTCTTGGACAGCACCGCGTCTCCGAACTTGGCCTTGATCATGGAGAAGGTCGTTTCGACGTTGGAGCGCTTGTGGTAGTTCGCCAAGAAGGTCTCCCGCTCGTAGGCGAACAGGTGATACATGCGCTCCCAAGCGCCGTCTCGGTTCGGACTCGGGACACGCGTGTTGCTCTTGAACGGGATGAAGGGCACCCCGCCGTGCTTCTCGACGGCATCGACGTTTGCGTGGCTCAGGTAAGCCTTGTCCGCCGAGACCTGCTCGACAGTGAAGTTCTCGGCCGTCTCGGCCAGGAGGGGCCGGAAGAAGTTCGTGTCCGCCGCCGTCCAGCCCGTGACTTCGGCGCTGGTGACGATGTTGGTCCGCACCCCGGTCATGGCGTGGAGTTTCACCCACTCGCGGTTGTCGGTCTCCTGTCCGTACTTCTTGTTGAACCATCGGATGAACCGGCTGGTACTGAACCCGGTGGAGTCCACGGCGAAGTCGGTCTCCACCGCCCGAAGGGGAAGGCTGGACAGGGTGATCAGGTGCCGCGGGACGGGCGTGAGAGCCGGATTGCTCATGTAGTTGTTGACCGAGTTGAAGTGTGGCGCCATAGGGATCAGGCCGCCGTTGTGGGCGGCGCGCAGGTCCCTGGTGAAGCGCCGAGAAGAGAAGCGGCTGTAGACCTTGTAGGTCGTGGAGAAGGCCATGACGGACAGCGGGCTGGCGGGGCGCCCGGTGCGGTGGGGATCACGGGGAGGGTCGATGCCGCGGCACAGGTCGGCCAGCAGGGTGAGGAAGCGGTCCTTCTCTTCGCACTGAGCAGCGTTGTAAGCCGACCATTGCTGGGTGTAGGTCACCTCCACCTGCTTCGTGTAGCGGTATGTCCCGTTGCCGCCCTTCTCCCGCCGCATCGTGAAGCGCACGGCGAGCAGGTGCTTGCACTCGATCTGGCGAAGCTCATGGTCGGGGCAGGAACAGGACCCCATATCGGGGTCAACTCGGTAGTTGCCCGTTCCGGACTGCGACGGAACGGTCCAGCCGCCACGACCAGGGCGAAGCATCGTGGTTGCTGCGATAACGAGTCCTCGGATTTCCCGTGTTTCCTGCATCCGTGCCTCCCTATATCCCTACTAGGACTATACTGGATAGGGATATGGGAAGCAATACCTAGACGGGATATCCGGGGTTGGTATAGTACGGGGCATGGCCGACGAGCCGAAGATGGTGCAGTTGCTCGGATATCGGTGCGAGCGCTGCGGGCACGAGTGGCTGCCGAGGAACCGGGAGCGGCCACCAAAGGTGTGCCCGTACCCGAAGTGCAAGTCCCCCTATTGGCACACGCCCCGGAGGACGATGAAGCCGAAGGAGGGCGCGACGGAGTAGCATGGACGTGCAACAGCGCCCGCAGCCGGACTCGAACCGGCATCTGTCTCTCCGTCAGGGAGACGCTCTGTCCATTGAGCTATACGGGCAGAGTGGGGGTCTTGGAGGGCAAAGGGCCGCAATCCGTTAGCCCTCCAAGACCCCGCCTTCTAGATGGGCATCGCCACCTCCTCCACGCTGTCGAGCACCGTGCCGTTGGATGGCGAGGGGTCCCACTTAGTCGCCATGTAGCGCCCCACGGCAGTTTGGATGACCATTCCGCGTTTCTTCGCGTCGGCCAGTGCCGCACGAAGCGCGTTGGCGGGGTCGCGGCCGTGGATGGGGTCGCCGCGGCCCGTGTACTCCTCGATGATTTCGCCCGCGGACCAATCGCGCGGCGCTTCCTCCAGCAGGCGAACGAGCTTCGTCCGCACGCTGGGCCTGTTGGCATCGACCGTTGCGGCGGCACGGGCCTTCCCCGTGAGCCGCTGCAAGGCGGCGATCGCCTCTTCCACTTGGGCCAAGTCTGTGAGCAGCGCAGCACGTTGCTCGATCAGCAGTTCAAGGGCCTGTCCTACCGGATGGGAGCTGGGCATGACCCTAAGTGTAGGCGCGATCTCACGCCACGGGCTAGAGGGCATAACGGATCCTCGCCAAGAGGCTCATGGCCGTACGCCGCAAGGCTCCCCTCTTGTGGACCACCTTCGACAGAGGGTGGGGCGTCTTTGGAATTACAACAGTGGCGGCATACGCCGCCGACTGCAAACGCCGGGAGAACCGCGATCAGGCGGTCAGCTTGTCCGAGAGTTCTACGTGCAGAAGGCGCCAATCTTGTGCGGCTTGCCGTTTATGTGCAAGGCCAGGCGGGGGAGTGGCTGCGCGACCTGCGCACCCTGTTCAGCCCCCTCCAGGCCATCCGGGCCTGCTTCGACTCCATGGCCACCGACACGCCAGAGGACTGGGAGCTGGTGGCGGCCCGCATGGGCGGCGTTCCCGCCGCCCTGGCCGGCCTGCGCACCACGCTGGCCCAGGGTTTGGCCCAAGGCATGGTGGCCGCCCGCCGCCAGGCGCTGGCCTGCGCCGAGCAGGCCGCCACCTGGGGAGGCGCCCGCCACGCCACGCCCGCCTTCTTCTCCACTGTCTGCGCCGCCTACGAGACCCTCCGCCCCTCCGACACCGCCCTTCGCGCCCGGCTCGAGGTCGCCGCCTCCGCCGCCACCGAGGCCTACGCCGAGATGGCCCGCTTCCTGGCCGAGGACTACGCCCCCCTCGCCACCGAGGAGGACGCCGTCGGCGTCGAGCGCTACGCCCGCGCCGCCCGGGCCAACTGCGGCGTCGACCTCGACCTGGCCGAGACCTACCGCTGGGGCGTGGAGGAGGTGCGCCACGCCGAGGCCGAGATGAAGCGAGTGGCCCAGCGCATCGCTCCCGGCCAGCCCCTCAAGGCCGTCACGGCCCTGCTCGACGCCGATCCGACCCGCTCCATCGAGGGCGTGGACGCCTTCCGGCGCTGGCTCCAGGACCGCATCGACCAAGCGGTGGAGTCCCTCGACGGGCGCCACTTCGACATACCCGCCCCGCTGCGCCACCTGGAGGCCTGCATCGCGCCGCCGGGCGGCGCCGCGGCGATGTACTACACGCCGCCCAACGAGGACTTCTCACGCCCCGGGCGCATCTGGTACCCGGTGGGGGAGCGGACCCGCTTCCCGCTGTGGGGGGAGGTGGCCATCGCCTACCACGAGGGCGTGCCCGGCCATCACCTCCAGCTGGCCCAGCTGCGCCTGGCGGTCGACCACCTCACCCGATTCCAGCGCACCCTCGCCTTCGCGCCCGCACACGCCGAGGGTTGGGGCCTCTACGCCGAGCGCCTCATGGGCGAGCTGGGCTTCATCGAGCGGCCCGACTACGAGCTGGGGATGCCGGCCATGTCCGCCTTTCGAGCCGCCCGGGTTGTCGTCGACATCGGCCTGCACCTCAACGAGACGGTCCCCGCCGGTCACGACGGCGCCGGCCAGCGGTGGACGCCCACGCTGGCCCTCGCCTTCCTTGCCCGCTACAGCCCCTTCGACCAGGCGTTCCTGTCCAGCGAGGTCGACCGCTACCTGGGCCTGCCCGGCCAGGCCATCTGCTACAAGGTGGGCGAGCGGGCGTGGCTGGCCGCCCGGGAGGAGGC
>PJQG01000012.1 GCA_002861595.1 Actinomycetota bacterium | reverse complement strand
GACGTGGAGGCCTGGGACCTGTCCTCGGTCACCGCCGACGACGTCGCCACCGTCCGCCGGTTCCTCGAGCGCCGCGCCACCCTGACCCCGGAGGCCCGCAGCCGCCTCGCCCGCGAGCTGGCCGGGCGCCTGCGCCCCAAGGTGGTGGGCCCGCCCGCCGACCTCCACCCGGAGATGTTCCTCGAGGAGGTGGCCGCGGCCAAGTCCGCCCGCATGTAGGGATCGAGGCGGGTGCTCCGGGCACTCCGCACGCCTCGCACGCCGGTAGGATCGACCGAGATGCCCGACGCCCCGCGGCCGGCCGGATCGTTCGGAGCCAACGACTGGCTCGTCGAAGAGATGTACGAGCAGTACCGCCACGACCCCTCGTCGGTGAGCGAGAGCTGGCGGGAGTTCTTCGCCGACTACCGCAAGGACGGTAGCGACAACGGCGCGGCCAGGACGCCCGCGCCGTCTGCGGCGCCGGTGCCGGCTCCCGCTCCCGCTCCCGCTCCCGCTCCAGCTGAGGGACGGCCTCTCACCGGTGCCGCGGCCAGGGTGGCGACGAACATGGAGGCCAGCCTCACCATCCCCACCGCCACCAGCGCCCGGGTCGTCCCCGCCCGCCTGCTGGAGGTCAACCGCACGATCCTCAACAACCACCTCTCCCGCACCCGCACGGGGAAGGTGTCGTTCACCCACCTGATCGGCTACGCCGTGGTGAAGGCGCTGGAAGCGGTGGCGGTCATGAACTCGGCCTACGTCGCCGGCGAGAGCGGCAAGCCGGCGATCGTCCGCCACGATCACGTGGGCCTCGGCCTGGCCGTCGACACCGAGAAGCCCGACGGGACCCGGAGCCTTCTCGTCCCCTGCATCAAGGCCGCCGACACCCTCGACTTCCGGGGCTTCTGGACGGCCTACGAGGAGCTGATCCGCAAGGTCCGCACGAACAAGCTCACGCCCGACGACTTCGCCGGCGTCACCCTCATCCTCACCAACCCCGGCACCATCGGCACCGTGCACTCCGTGCCCCGGGTCATGCCCGGGCAAGGCGCCATCATCGGCGTGGGCGCCCTCGACTACCCGGCCGAGTACCAGGCCGCCGACCCGAGCAAGCTGGCCGACCTGGGGATCAGCAAGGTCATCACCCTCACCTCCACCTACGACCACCGCATCATTCAGGGCGCCGAGTCGGGCCTGTTCCTCAAGCGGGTGCACGCCCTGTTGCTCGGCGAGGACCGCTTCTACGACGAGGTCTTCCGGGCCATGGCCGTGCCCTACGAGCCGGCCCGCTGGCGGCGCGACGTCAACCCGGTGGACAAGGAGCGCTCGCACCTCACCAAGCAGATGCAGGTGCTCCGGCTCACCAACATGTACCGGGTGCGGGGGCATCTCATCGCCGACCTGGACCCCCTGGCGGCCAAGGAGCCCCGGACCCATCCCGAGCTCGACCCGGCGAGCTACGGCCTCACCATCTGGGACCTGGAACGGGAGTTCCTCACCAACCAACTGGCCGGGCGGGACGTGAGAACGCTCGGCGAGATCCTCGGGATCCTGCGCGACGCCTACTGCCGCAGCGTTGGTGTGGAGTACATGCACATCCAGGAGCCGGACCAGAAGCGCTGGATCCAGGAGCACGTCGAGGGCGTCAGCACCGACCTCACCCTCGACGAGCAGCGCCACATCCTCGGCCGGCTCAACGCGGCCGAGGCCTTCGAGCGCTTCCTCCACACCAAGTACGTGGGCCAGAAGCGCTTCGGGCTGGAGGGCGGCGAGTCGGCCGTACCGCTGATCGACACCGTGCTCGACGAGGCGGCCAAGGCGGGCCTGGCCGAGGTCGTGATGGGCGTGACCCACCGTGGCCGGCTCAACATCCTGGCCAACATCGTGGGCAAGTCCTACGGCGAGCTGTTCCGCGAGTTCGAGGGCGACCTCGATCCCACCACTGTCCAGGGCAGCGGAGACGTCAAGTACCACAAGGGCGCGGTAGGCAAGTTCGTCGGCATGTCCGGTCGCGAGATCCAGGTGACGATGGCGTCGAACCCCTCTCACCTTGAATCGGTGTGCCCGGTGGTGGAGGGCATGGCCCGGGCCAGGCAGGACCAGCTCGACCAGGGCGCCGATCCGGTGCTGCCCATGCTCGTGCACGGCGACGCCGCCTTCGCCGGCCAGGGCGTCGTGGCCGAGACCCTCAACCTCTCGGCCCTTCGCGGCTACCGCACCGGCGGCACCGTGCACCTGGTGATC
The DNA here is from genome assembly GCA_002861595.1 of Actinomycetota bacterium. Taxonomy (GTDB): domain Bacteria; phylum Actinomycetota; class Acidimicrobiia; order Acidimicrobiales. Next base: position 2,777 of record PJQG01000012.1, on the reverse strand, counting down.
AACAACCAGCTCGGCTTCACCACCACCCCGGAGTCGGCCCGCTCCTCGGTGTACGCCACGGACGTGGCGAAGATGGTGCAGGCGCCGGTCTTCCACGTCAACGGCGACGACCCCGAGGCGTGCGTGCGCGTGGCGCGGCTGGCCTTCGCCTTCCGCCAGGCCTTCCGGAAGGACGTGGTCATCGACATGGTCTGCTACCGGCGCTTCGGCCACAACGAGGGCGACGAGCCCGGCTACACCCAGCCCCAGATGTACGAGCGCATCGAGGGTCGCCGCTCGGTGCGCAAGCTGTACACGGAGGCCCTCGTGAAGCGGGGGGACATCACCCTCGAGGAGGCGGAGAAGGCGCTGGAGGACTTCTCGGCCCGGCTCCAGACCGCGCTCGACCAGACCCGCTCGTCGGCTCCTCCCAGACCGACGGTGCTGGTGAACGCCCCGCCGGTCGTGGTGCTCCCCTCGCCCGAGACGGGCGTGCCCCGCGAGGTGCTGGACCGCGTCACCGCCGCCCTCCACGACGTCCCCGACGGCTTCACCGTGCACCCCAAGCTGGCCCGCCAGCTCGAGGCCCGGGCCAAGGTGTACGCCGACGGCGAGGTGGACTGGTCCCTGGCCGAGGCGCTGGCCTTCGGGTCGCTGCTGCTGGAGGGCACCGACGTCCGCCTGGCCGGCCAGGACACCCGCCGCGGCACCTTCTCCCAGCGCCACTCGGTGGTCGTCGACTACCGCACCGGCGACGAGCACGTGCCCCTGGCCGTGCTGGCCAAGCCGGGGGAGCAGGGCCGGTTCTTCGTCTACGACTCGCTGCTGTCGGAGTACGCCGCTCTCGGCTTCGAGTACGGCTACTCGGTGGCCCACAAGGACGCTCTCGTGGCGTGGGAGGCGCAGTTCGGCGACTTCGCCAACGGCGCCCAGGTCATCATCGACAACTTCGTGGTCGCGGCCGAGGACAAGTGGGGCCAGACCTCGGGCCTGGTCATGCTCCTGCCCCACGGCTACGAGGGCCAGGGCCCGGAGCACTCCTCGGCTCGCCTGGAGCGCTTCCTCACCCTCGCCGCCGAGGACAACATCCAGGTCGTCAACGCGACCACGGCGGCGCAGTACTTCCACCTTCTCCGGCGCCAGGTCCGGCGCCACCGGCGCAAGCCGCTGGTGGTCCTCACGCCCAAGTCGCTCCTGCGGGCCCGCCACGCCCGGTCCCGGGTGGAAGAGCTCTCCTCGGGTCGGTTCATCGAGGTGCTCGACGACTCCTCGGTGTCCGAGTCGGCTGCCGGCGCAGTGGAGCGCGTCATCCTCACCAGCGGCAAGGTCGCCTACGACGCCATGGCGAGGCGCGACGAGGCGTCGCTGCCCGTCGCCGTGGTGCGTATCGAGCAGCTCTACCCGTGGCCGGCCGAGCAGGTGGCCGCCGCCCTGGGCCGGTACCCGCAGGCGACCGAGGTGGTCTGGCTGCAGGAGGAGCCGGAGAACATGGGCGCTTGGGGCTATGTGCGCAGCCGCCTGCTGGCACTGCTGCGCGAGGACGACGAGCTCCGAGCCGCCACCCGCGTCGAGTCGGGCAGTCCCGCCTCGGGCAGCGCCGCCCTCCACCAGCTCGAGCAGAAGGACCTGGTCAACCGCGCCTTCCACGGTCTCTGACCCCAGCCAACTTGGTGAGGAAAGCGGCGCCAGGGCGCCGCTTTCCGGTACAGGTTGCGCCGCCCGCCATCCGCTGGCCCCGCCGGCGCGTCCCCTACCATGGCGGGACCAGTGTTCGCCCGCCACGTCGTCGTCGACGGCTCCAACATCGCCACCGAGGGCCGCTCGCTGCCCAGCCTGGCCCAGCTCGACGAGGCTGTTCGCGCGTACCGGCGCGAGTTCCCCGACGACACCATCGTGGTGGTGGTGGACGCCACCTTCGGGCACCGTATCGACGAGTCGGAGCGGGCCGCCTTCGACGACGCCGTGGCCCACAACGAGATCGTGTCCCCGCCGGCGGGCGCCATCGGGCGGGGTGACGCCTTCCTCCTGCGCATCGCCGAGAAGGTGGGCGCGACCGTGCTGTCCAACGACTCGTTCCAGGAGTTCCACGGCGAGTACGACTGGCTCTTCACCAACGGGCGCCTCATCGGGGGCAAGCCGGTGCCCGGTGTGGGATGGATCTTCACGCCGCGCACGCCGGTCCGTGGGCCTCGCAGCCGGGACGCGGTGCGCACCGCCCGGCGGGAGCGCAGCGCCCGGCGCCCGCGGCCCGAGGAGGAGCAGAAGAAGGTCCAGAAGGCCATCGCCGTGGCCACCGAGGAGGTGGTCGAGCCCGACTCGCCCTCGGTGAAGCGCCGGCGCCGGCGCCGGGGCAGCTCCCCCCCGGCCGAGCCGGTCAACGCGCCGCTGGCGTTCATCGAGCTGGTCGCCAGGTACCCGCTCGGGAGCCAGATCGAGGGCGAGGTGGAGACGTTCTCGTCCCATGGCGCCTTCGTCCAGGCCGGCGGCGCCCGCTGCTACATACCGCTGTCGGGGCTGGGCGACCCGCCGCCGCGGGCGGCCAAGGACGTGCTGCGCAAGGGCGAGACTCGCGCCTTCGTCGTGCAGGCGCTCGATCCTCCCCGCCGGGGCGTGGAGCTGGCGCTGCCGGAGCACGCCCGGGTGTCGGGCTCGCCCTCGCCGGAGACGGTGGAGGAGGAGATCAGAACGAGCGGGGAGGCGGCGGACGACCGTTCGGGGCCCCGCCGGCGCAGGAGGGGCGACGGCCGCCGACCGGAGGAGCCGGCGGTGGAGGAGAGCAGGAGCACGCCGTTCGAGGC
>PJQG01000010.1:17692-44351 GCA_002861595.1 Actinomycetota bacterium | reverse complement strand
GTGTTAAGCACGCCGCCAGCGTTCGTCCTGAGCCAGGATCAAACTCTCCATCGAGATCATGAGCGACCCGAGGGTCGCCTGCGATCATGTTGAAGAGCCGGCTTCCGGGGTGAAGACCCCGTCGTACCGACTGGCACCAAGACGGACATGTTGTCCGTGACTCAGTGCATTGACTTTTCGTAGCGCTTGCGCGCCACGTCCGCACTGGCTTTTGGCTTTCCTCTGTTCCGTTTTCAAGGAGCACATGGCGGCCACACACGTTTCCGACGAAGGAAACGGAGGTGAGAGATCCGCTTGCGCTGAGGGCCACCCGGGATCCGGGACGCTTCCTCGGCGCTGGCCCCGGGAGGGTGAGCTCCTTGGGGGCCTCTACTATAGCACGTCACCGTGCTTCGTCAACCTGGCACGCTTGCCGCCGTGGCGGCTGCGCCCTGAGAGACTATACACCCGTGCGGCGCCCGATATTCCTCGTTCTCGTCTTCAGCGTCGTCGCCGGTGCCTGTTCGTGGAGCAGCACGCCGCTGGCCACCACCACGCCCGCCCCGCTGGCCGAGTCCTCCAAGATCTTCGCCGCCGACGGCACCCTCGTTGCCACCCTGCACGCCGAGGAGAACCGCGAGACCGTGCCCCTCAGCCAGATCCCGAAGCCCCTGCGCGACGCCGTGGTGGCCATCGAGGACCAGCGTTTCTGGGACCACCGTGGCGTCGACGCCAAGTCCGTGCTGCGGGCCGTCTACTCCAACGCGGCCGAAGGCAAGGTCGTGGAGGGGGGCTCCACCATCACCCAGCAGTACGTGAAGAACGAGTTGGTAGGCCCGGACCGCACCGTCCGGCGCAAGCTGCAGGAGGCGGCTCTGGCCTTCCAGCTCGAGCGCCGCTACACCAAGGAGCGCATCCTCGAGCTGTACCTGAACACCATCTACTTCGGCAACGGGGCCTACGGGGTCGAAGCGGCGGCCCACGAGTACTTCGGGACCAGCGTGGACAAGCTGAGCCTGGGGCAGGCAGCGCTGCTGGCGGGGATGATCCGGGCGCCCTCCCGCACGGACCCGTACGAACAACCGGAGGTGGCGTCAGCCCGCCGAGGCCTGGTCCTGACGAAGATGGTGGAGATCGGCCTGGCGACGCCCGAGCAGGCGGCGGCGGCGGCGGCAGAGCCGCTGGTGGTCACCGCCACCCCGGCCGACGAGCGCTACCCGGCGCCGTACTTCGTGGAGCGGGTCAAGCAGTTCATCCTCGACGACCCCCGGTTCGGCCCAACTCCTGCGGCGCGGAGGAACCTGCTCTTCCAGGGAGGGTTGCGCATCTTCACCACCCTCGATCTCGAGCGTCAGGCCCAGGCCGAGGCGTCGATGGCCAAGGTGCTGTCCAGGCCCGAGACCGATCCGGCGGGGGCGGTCGTCTCGCTCGAGCCCCGTACCGGCTTCGTGCGGGCCATCGTCGGCGGCCGCGACTTCTTCGGGGGAGGCCCGCAGGCCAAGTTCGACCTCGCCACCCAGGGGAGCCGCCCCGCGGGCTCGGCGTTCAAGCCCTTCGTGCTGGCTGCAGCGCTGGAAGCGGGGATTCCGCTGACCAGGACCTACGACGCCCCGGCACGCATGTCCATCCCCCTCACCCGCCAGACGTGGAACGTGGAGAACTACGAGGGCGGCGGCGGCGGGCGCGCCAACCTCGTCGAGGCGACGGTCCGCTCGGTCAACACCGTCTACGCCCAGCTCATCCTCGACGTCGGCCCGGCGGAGGCGGTGGCCAGGGCGGCCAAGATGGGGATCACCACGCCGCTGCTGGCCTATCCCTCGGCCGTGCTGGGCACCAACGACGTCACCCCAATGGAGATGGCGGCGGCGTACGGCACCTTCGCCAACCGAGGCGTTGCCGTGCCGCCGACGCTCATCACCAAGGTGGCCGGGCCCGGCGGAGCGCTGCTCTACGAGCATGCCCACTCCCAGAAGCGGGTGCTGGAACAGGAGAACGCCGACGCCGTCGTGGCCGTCCTCCAGGATGTGGTGGAGCAGGGCACGGCGGTGAAGGCCAAGATCGGGCGTCCGGCGGCGGGCAAGACGGGCACCGGCCAGGAGTGGCGCGATGCCTGGTTTGTCGGCTTCACCCCGGAGCTCGTGACGTCGGTGTGGGTGGGCTTTCCCGAGAAGCAGCGGTCGATGATCCCGCCCGCCACCCGGATCCTCGTCACCGGAGGCTCGTGGCCGGCGGAGATCTGGCAGCTCTACAACTCGGCGGCGCTGGCCCGGGTGCCGGTCACGCCATTCCCTGAGCCGCCCCCGCTGTCGGTCTCGGCTGAGCCCGTGTTGCTCCCCGTGCCCTTCGTGGTGGGGATGCCGGTGGAGCAGGCAGAGCTGACGCTGAGCCGCGAGGGCCTGCGCGCCGTGCGCAAGAAGGTCGTGAGCGACGACTACCCGCCCGGGTACGCCGTGCGCCAGTCACCGGAGGGGTTCACTGAGGTGCCCGGCGGCTGGACCGTCACGCTGGAGGTCAGCAGCGGGCCGGCGACCGCCACCGTCCCCGACCTGCTCGACCGCACCCGGGAGGAGGCCACACAGCGGGTGGTGGAGTCGGACCTGGCCATCAAGGTCATCATCCAGCCAGAGCCCAAGAGCCCCGGGGCCGGCGCCCGCAAGGGCAGGGTGTGGAAGCAGTCGCCCACGGCAGGGACGCGTACCGACCGGGGTGCGACGGTCACGATCTGGGTGAACCCCGCCCCTCGCGCCGGTCGCTAGGGCACTCGTCCGCATCGGTTGCCTGGTGGATTCTCATGTAGTGCCGTTACGATGGACGTACCCATTGCCCCGGTGGTGGGCATCGACCCCGAGCTGGCCGACGTGCTGATGTACGAGCTGCGGAAAGCGGAGGCAGAGCTGCGCGCTTCCGGCGCCGAGGTCGCTGCGGTGCTCGACGAGGTTGGTGAGGCAAGCTTCATCCCCGCCGAGCTCAACCAGATCGCCGCCTGGTGCGCAGAGGAGGCCGCCGACGTCGCCCGTCGCGCCGCGGCGGCGTGGTGTGGCCCCACGGCACCGAGCGGGACGGGGCCGGCTGCGCTGCCGGCGTCCCGGTTCACGGCGGGCGGGGAGCGGCTGATCAACCGGATCGCGCCGCGCATCGGGGAGATCCTCCTCACCCCGGCGGCGTCGCGACTGAAGCGAACACTTCGCAGTCCCCCCGGCGCCCGGCCGGCTACGACGTCGAGCAGAAGCGCCCCGTCCGCAAGGCCAAGAGCGCCGACTACCTCATCGAGGGTCGCATCTTCGACAACTACGCCCCGTCGACCCCTAAGCCGCGCTCGTTATGGAGGACGGTGCAGGCGAACGTCGATGCAGGTCAGACCGAACGCGTTGTCGTGGACCTGGCCGACAGCCCGGTGACGGCGTCACAGCTTCGCAGGTAGTTGCAGGACTGGCCGATCCCGGGTTTGAAGGAGGTCCTCGTCATCGACAGAGACGGGAAGGTCGTCCGGATCCTGCCGTGAAGGAGGTGGAGTGGCGCCCCAAAACCTAAACCTCTACCTGCGAGGGCCGGTGTCGTGGCGCTCGCTCGCCGAGACGATTCTCGATCGGAAGTGGTCGGAGGCCGAGGCCGAAGAGTGGCCCCAGACCCAGCCATGGCAGGAGAGCCGCATCTGGGTCGGCGACTCTCGTCCCATCGATGGGGATCCCGTCGTGACCGATCTCGGTATCGACCACCACGTGCACGCCGCCTTCATCTTGAACAAGGAGCGTGCCATGTACGACCAGGTGAGCGCGGCGTTACGCGCGGCCGGCAAAGTGTGCGAGGCCCATGGCGGGGTTGGAGCGTTGCTCTACGGACACGACGACGTCATGCTGCGCTGGAGCGACGAGCGCCTCGTCGTGAACGCGGTCTCCAGCTTCAAGGACCATGCCGTCGAGGTCCTCGGCCCCGCTGTCGAGCTCGAGCCCATCCCGTGGGAGTGACCTCGATCGTACTCATGACCCGGGCAGAGAGCCCGGGCGGCGGGAGACGTTGGGGTCACCCGCCACCCACCACCTCCAGGGCGCCTCGGCGCCGACGCTCACACCGATCCGCACTCCCTGACCGGGCACGGGCGGCGCGTCGGTGCCGTCGTCGGTGATGCGGACGCCTCCTTCGCCGGAGACAAGATCGGCGCCGTCGTGCTGGCGTGAGATCCCGAGGGCCTGGCACAGCTTCCCCGGCCCGCTGCACAGGTCCCGGTCGCGGCGGGCCGCCGGCCGGGCCGCTCGCATCTGCTCCAGGCCCTGCACGGGCGCCAGCGCCCGCAGCAGCACGGCGCCCGCCTCGCCCTCCTCGCCGCAAACGGCGTTGGCGCACCAGTGGACTCCGTAGCTGAAGTACACGTAGAGCCGGCCCGGCGGGCCGAACATGGTGGCGTTGCGCGGCGTGCGGCCGCGGTAGGCGTGGCTGGCGGGGTCCTGGGACCCGGCGTAGGCCTCCACCTCCACGATGCGCCCAGCCCGGTCGCCGGCCACGAGGAGCTTGTTCAACAGCTCGGGGGCGACGAGGCGCGGGTCGCGCCCGTAGAACCGGGGCGACAGACCCCTCACGTCACTCGCTCAGGGCCTCGCCGTTCTCCCGTACCACGGCCCGGAAGCGGGCCAGCTGCTCGGCCACCGGCCCCGGCCCGGCTCCGCCCGGGGTGCGTCGGCGGGCGACGGCCACGCCGGGCTCGAACAGGGCCAGCGCCTCGGTGCCGAGATCGGGATGGGCCTCGACCAGCTCCGCCAGCGGCACGTGGCGCTCTATGCAGGAACGCACCAGACCGCCCACCAGGGCGTGGGCGTCACGGAAGGGCATCCCCCGGTCGACCAGCCACTCGGCCAGGTCCACCGCTACGGAGGTGTCGCTGTCGGCGGCGGCCCGCATGCGATGATCGTCGAAGCCGACCGTGGCTAGCAGCCCACAGATGGCCGGCAGGGCCAGGTTCATCTGGTCGACGGCGTCGAACAGGGGCTCCTTGTCCTCCTGGAGATCCCGGTTGTAAGCGAGGGGAAGACCCTTGAGCGTGGCCAGGAAGCCGGCCAGCTGCCCGATGAGGCGGCCCGACTTACCCCGGGCCAGCTCGGCCACATCGGGGTTCTTCTTCTGCGGCAGCATCGAGCTCCCGGTGGCCCAGGAGTCGTCGAGATGCAGGAAGCCGAACTCCTCTGTGGACCACAGCACGATCTCCTCGCCGAGCCGGGAGAGATGGACCCCGAGCAGGGCGAGGTCGAAGAGGGCCTCGGCCACGAAGTCCCGGTCGGCCACGGCGTCGAGGGAGTTGTCGAAGCGGCGGGCGAAGCCCAGGTCGGCGGCCACGCCGTCCGGGTCGAGGGCGAGGGACGAGCCGGCGAGGGCGCCGGCGCCCAGCGGGCAGACGTCAAGGCGGACGATGGTGGCCCGGAGGCGATCGACGTCGCGGGCCAGGGCCCAGCCATGGGCCAGCAGATGATGGGCCAGCAACACCGGCTGGGCCCGCTGGAGGTGGGTGTAGCCCGGGAGGTAGGTGTCACCTGCCGCGTCGGCTCGGTCGAGCAGCACCTCCTGCAATGCCACCACGGCACGGGCCACCCGCCGGAGCTGGCGTTTGGTGTAGAGGCGCAGGGCCGTGACCACCTGGTCGTTGCGGCTGCGCCCGGTGTGGAGCTTGGCTCCCACGCTCCCGCCGATCTCGGTGACCCGCCGCTCGATGGCGGTGTGCACGTCCTCGTCGCCCGGCCGGAAGACGAAGGTCGCCTCCTCCAGCTCCTGGGCCACCCGGTCGAGGGCGGTGAGGAGCACCTTGGCCTCCTCGCCGGCGATGATCCCGCTTCGCTCCAGGCCACGCACGTGGGCCCGGCAGCCGGCGAGGTCGTCTTCTGCCAAGCGCAGGTCGACCGAGAGGCTGACGGTGAAGGCCATCAGCTCCGGCGCCGGCTCACCCTGGATCCGGCCCTGCCAGAGCGTCATTGTTCGCTCCCCGGCCGGGGCCCTGAGCGCGGACGGCGGGCCTGGCGGGCGGCCCACGTCTCGACGGCCAAGCCCCAGAGGCGCACGAAGCCCTCGGCGTCTTCGTGGCGGAAACGGTCGGCGGCCTCATACGTCGCCAGCCCGTAGTCGTAGAGGCTCACGTCGCTGCGGCGCCCGGCGACGATGCACCGGCCGGGCACCTCGCAGCGCAGGCGCACCTCACCGGAGACGAATCGCTGGCTCTCGTCGACGAAGGCGTCGATGGCCTGCTTGAGGGGCGAGAACCACAGCCCGTCGTAGACCAGCTCGGCGTAGCGCGGCTCGAGACGGGCCTTCTCGTGGGCCAGGTCGCGCTCCAGGGTGAGGTCCTCGAGGTCGGCGTGGGCCATGAGGAGGGCGAGGGCGCCGGGGCACTCGTAGACCTCGCGGCTCTTGATCCCCACTCGACGGTTCTCAACCATGTCGATGCGGCCCCAGCCGTAGGAGCCGACGACCCGGCTGACCTCCTCGATCAGCTCGTGGAGGGCCATGCTCCGCCCGTCGAGGCTCACCGGGATTCCCTGGTCGAAGCCGATGGTGAGCTCGGTGGGCCCCACCGCCGTGGGCGTGGTGAGCTCGTACACCTCCTCGGGAGGCTGGGCCCAGGGGTCCTCGAGGATGCCGCACTCGACGGCCCGGCCCCACAGGTTCTGGTCGATGGAGTAAGGGCTCTTCTTGGTGACGGTGACGGGGATCTCGAAGCGCTCGGCGTAGTCGATGCACTCCTCGCGGGTCATGCCCCAGTCGCGCACAGGGGTCACGACGTCGAGGTCGGGGGCCAGCGCCCGGGTGGACACCTCGAAGCGGACCTGGTCGTTCCCCTTGCCGGTACAGCCGTGGGCCACCGCCGTGGCCCCGTGTTCCCGGGCCGCAGCCACCATGTGCTTGACGATGACCGGGCGCGACAGGGAGGACACGAGGGGGTACTTGCCCTCGTACTTGGCGTTGGCCTTGAGGGCGGGGGCCACGAAGTCGCGCGCGTACTCCTCCCTGCAGTCCACGACGAGGGCCTCCACCGCGCCGGCGGCGAAAGCCCGCTGGCGGACCTCCTCGAGGTCGCCACCCTGGCCCACGTCGGCGGCCAGGGCGATGACCTCCACGCCCATCTTCTCGCCCAGCCAGCGCACGGCCACCGACGTGTCGAGCCCTCCGCTGTAGGCCAGCACCACTCTCTTGGTCACCCAGGTCGCCTTTCTCCGTTCACAGCCCGGCCAGGGACGACAGGCGCTTGGCCACCTTGGCGCCTCCCGCGTTCTCGGAGGCCACCACCAGCACGGTGTCGTCGCCGGCAACCGTACCGATGATCTCGGGAAGGCCGGCCCGGTCGAGGGCTGAGCCGACGACATGGGCCGAGCCGGGGGGCGTCCGCAGGACAGCCAGGTTGGCCGAGGACGCCACCTCCACCACCCAGTCCCCGAGCACGCGCCTGAGATGGTCCTCGGGCGCGACCCGCTCCCGGGCCAGCTCAGGGATGGCGTAGACGGTCTCGCCTCCCCGCACCCGTACCTTCACCGCTCCCAGGTCCTCCAGGTCGCGCGACACCGTCGCCTGCGTGGCCCGCAGGCCCTCGGCGGCCAGGAGACGGACGAGCTCGGGCTGGCTGGCGACGGCCTGCTCCTCCAGGAGCTTGGCGATGCGGTGCTGGCGCTGGGTCTTGGAGACCCTCGCCGGCGCGGTCACTCGTGCGCCCTCATGAGGAAGAGGAGCAGCCCCCGCGTGGCGTGCATCCGGTTCTCGGCCTGCTGCCACACCACGCTGCGAGGCCCGTCGATCACGTCGGCGCTGACCTCATCACCGCGGTGGGCGGGGAGGCAGTGGAGGAAGACCGCCTCCGGGGCGGCTCGGGCCATCAGGGCCTCGTCGACACCGAAGCCGGCGAAGGCCAGCTTCCGGCGGTCTGCCTCCGCCTCCTGGCCCATGGAGGCCCAGACGTCGGTGGCGACGGCGTCGGCTCCCTCCGCAGCCTCCTCGGGCCGGTTGGTGACGAGCACGTCGCCTCCGAGGTGGCGGGCTCGGCGCACGACCGGCTTTGGCAGGGCGAAGCCCGCCGGTGTGGCCACACGCACGGCCACGCCGGCGAGGGCGGCGGCCAGGACCAGCGAGCGACAGACGTTGTTCCCGTCGCCGATCCACGCCACCGAGCGGCCGGCGAAACTCCTCCACCCCTGGCGCAGCGTCAGCAGATCGGCGAGGGCCTGGCAGGGGTGGGCGTCCTCGGAGAGGAGGTTCACCACCGGCACGCTGGAGCCGGCCGCCATGCGCTCGAGCTTGGCGTGCTCGAAGACGCGGGCGCCGATGGCGGCGTGGTACCGGCTGAGCACGCGGGCGGCATCGGCGGCTGGCTCCCGCACGTCGACGTCGACCTCCTCGGCCCGGAGGGAGACCGGGTGGCCACCGAGTTGGACGACGGCCATCTCGGTGGCGTTGCGGGTGCGCAGCGAGGGCTTCTCGAACAGCAGGGCCACGCCCCGGCCCGCCAGCACCCTGGGGGGATCGGCCTGCTCGGCGAGGTCGAGGGTGGCCGCCAGCTCCGCCGAGCTGAGGTCGTCCACGTCGAGGAAATGGCGCAGCGTCACGGTTCCAGCACCCGGGAGAGGATGTCGACGGCCTCGTCGATCTCCTCATCGCTCACGAGGAGGGGCGGGGCCAGCCGCAGAGCGGTGCTGGTGACGGGGTTGACGACGAGGCCGGCCTCGAGGGCGCGGGCCGCAGCATCTCTCGATCCTTGGTCCGGCATGAGCTCGACGGCGAGAAGGAGGCCGAGGCCCCGAACCTCGGCCACGCCGGGGAGGGCGGCGAGGGCCTTGCCCAGCCGGGCGCCGGCCGCCGCGGCGCGTGCTGGGGCATCCTCTTCTTGCATCACCCGCAGCACCGCCCGAGCCGCGGAGACAGCCAGCGGTTGGCCCCCGAAGGTGGTGGCGTGGTCGCCGGGCACAAAGGCATCGGCCACCTCGGCTCGGGCCCAGCACGCCCCGATGGGCACGCCGTTGCCCAGCGACTTGGCCATGGTGACCACGTCGGGCTCGATGCCGAAGTGCTGGAAGCCGAACCACCGGCCGGTGCGGGCGAGCCCGGTCTGGACCTCGTCGAGGACGAGGAGGATTCCTCGCTCGTCGCACAGGCGGCGGGCGGCGAGGAGGAACTCGGTGGTCCCGGGCCGAACGCCGCCCTCGCCCAGGATGGGCTCCAGCAACACCGCCGCCACCTCCGGGGTCAGGGCCGCCTCGAGAGCGGAGGTGTCGCACCAGGCGACATGGCGGAACCCCTCGGGGAGGGGCTGGAAGGCCTCGTGCTTCTCGGGCTGGCCGGTGGCATGGAGGGCGGCGAGGGTGCGACCGTGGAACGACCCGTAGGCGCTGACGACCACGTGACGCCCGGGGCCGCCCCACTTGCGAGCCAGCTTGAAGGCGCACTCGTTGGCCTCGGCGCCCGAGTTGCAGAAGAACACCCGGCCGTGGGGGGCGGACGGCGCCGGGCGGGGTTGGGGTCCCCGCCTCGGCGAGGAGGACGGGGTTGGGGCCCCGTCCGGGTAATGAGCACAGATCAGGTGGTCCAGCGTCGCCGCGACCTCGGGGGCGATCGTGGTGCCGTAGAGGTTGGACACGTGGAGCAGCGTGCCGGCCTGGGCCGCGAGCGCCTCGGCCACCGCCGGATGGGAATGGCCGAGCGACGTCACGCCCAGGCCACTGAGGAAGTCGAGGTAGCAGCGGCCCTGGTCGTCCCACAGCACGGTTCCCTCGCCCCGCACGAACGTCACGGGCGGCGCCGGGTAGGTGGGCATCAGGAACGGGCTGAGGATCCTCATCAGGGGCCCACCATGGTCCCGATGCCCTCGTGGGTGAAGATCTCCAGCAGGAGAGCGTGCTCGGCCCGGCCGTCGAGGATGTGGGCGTGGCCCACGCCGCCCCGCACTGCCCGCACGCACGACAGGACCTTGGGGATCATGCCGCCGGCTACGGAGCCGTCGGCCACCATCGCCTCGAGGTCGGCCGCCGACACCGTGCTCAACAAGCTGGCCGGGTCATCGACATCGCGGCGGAGGCCGTCGATGTCGGTCAGGTACACCAGCTTCTCGGCTCGAAGCGCCTCGGCGACGGCGCCGGCCGCGGTGTCGGCGTTGATGTTGTACGCCTGGCCGTCGGTGCCGGACGCGATGGTGGCAATGACCGGTATCAGCTCCTCGGCCAGGAGGCGCTCGACGATCGAGGGGTTGACGGAGGCCACGTCGCCCACGAAGCCCAGCTCGGGTGACCGGGCCGAGGCGGTGATCAGGCCGGCATCCTCGCCCGAGAGGCCGACGGCCAGTGGCCCGTGGACGTTGATGGCAGACACGATCTCTCGGTTGACCTTCCCCACGAGGACCATGCGGACGATGTCGAGGGTCTCGGCATCGGTGACCCGGAGGCCCTCGTGGAACTCGGGAACCTTGCCCAGGCGGGCCATGAGCTCGCCGATCTGGGGCCCGCCGCCGTGCACCACGACGGGGCGCATCCCCACCGAACGCATGAGGGTGACGTCCTGGGCGAAGGCGGTGACAGCATCGTCGTCGCCCATGGCATTGCCGCCGTACTTGACGACGACCACCCGGCCCCAGAACCGGCGGATGTAGGGCAGCGACTCGGCCAAGACGGCCGCCTTCTCCTGTGGGGTCGTCGTCATGGCCGCCCGGTCACGAGGTGGTCATGTTCTCGGCGATGTAGCCGGGGCCGAGGTCGGTGAACACGATGGCCGCCTGACCCGAACCGAGCCCGAGGTTCACGCTGATGGAGATGTCGCGCTCGGACATGTGGGCGGCGACGACGGCCCGATCGTGGTCACAGGCAACGCCGTCCCGGCACACGACCACGCCTCCATAGGCCACCGAGACCCGGTCGGGGTCGAAGGCGGCACCCGACGAACCGAGCTCGCTCACGACGCGGCCCCAGTACGGGTCCTCGCCGTGCAGCGAGCACTGCACGAGCTGGCTCTGGGCCACCTTGCGGGCCGCGGTGGCAGCGTCCCCGTCGCTGGCGGCGCCGACGACGCGGATGCGGGCCATCTTGGTGGCGCCCTCGGCGTCGGCCGCCATCTGCTGGGACAGGCTCCCGCAGGCACGAGCAAGAGCCGCCGCGAAGCTCGACTCGTCCACCGGTCCCCGCCGGCCGCTGGCCAGGAGGATGGCCGTGTCGTTGGTGGACGTGCAGCCGTCCACCGTCATGGCGTTGAACGACGAGGTCACCGCCGCCCGCAGGGCCTCGTCGATGGCGGGGTGGTCGAGGGCGGCGTCGGTGGTGAGCACGGCCAGCATGGTCGCCATGTTCGGGGCCAGCATGGCGGCCCCCTTGGCCATCCCCCCGAGGGTGAACCCGTCCTCTTCGAGGAGCACCCCCTTGGCCCGGGTGTCGGTGGTGAGGATGGCGTGGGCGGCGGCGTCGTCCTCGGTGGCGCCGCGGGCGACACGGTCGACCAGTGCGCCGATTCCCGACTCGATGGCTCCAATGGGAAGGGGGATGCCGATGAGGCCCGTCGAGCAGACCAGGACCTCCCTGGCCGCGCAGCCGAGCCGGTCGGCGACCAGCTCGGCGATGCGCTCGGCGTGGGCCCGGCCGGGCGCGCCGGTGGCGGCGTTGGCGTTGCCGCTGTTGACGATGACCGCGGACGCCCGTCCCCCTGTGGCGGCCAGGTTGGACCGGCTGAGCTGGACGGGCGGGGCGGCGGCCAGGTTCGAGGTGAACACGGCGGCGGCGGTCACGGGGCGGCCGTCCTCGGTGGCGACCAGCGCCAGATCAAGATCACCGGAGGGCTTGATGCCGCACGCGGCGCCGGCGGCCACGAAGCCTTGCGGGGTGGTAACGCTCATCAGCCGGCCAACCCGTCACGGAAAGCGGCGCCATGGCGCCGCTTTCCTGACCAAGTTCGGGTCACGGGCTGAGGCCGATGGTGGGGAGGCCGGCGGTCTCGGGGAGGCCGAGGGCAAGGTTGGCGCACTGGACGGCCTGGCCGGCGGCGCCCTTCACCAGGTTGTCCAGGGCCGACAGCACCACGACCCACCCCGTGCGCTCGTCACGGCGGGCCGTGAGGTGGGCACAGTTGGAGCCGGCGGTGACCTTGGTGGACGGCGGCTGGTCGCCCACCACCACGAACGGCTCTCCGGCGTAGAACTGGCGGAGCAGAGCCAGGGGGTCGGCATCCGAGGCCGGTCGGGCGTAGCAGGTGGCGAGGATGCCGCGGGTCATGGGCGCCAGGTGCGGCGTGAACAACAGCTCTCCACCAATGGCCTGCTCCATCTCGGGCGTGTGGCGGTGGGTGAGCAGGCCGTAGGCCCGGAAGTCCTCGTTGGCGGAGCCGTAATGGGTGGTGGCGCTCGGATTGCGCCCGGCTCCGGAGACCCCGCTGGCGGCGTCGACCACGATGCCTGTCGGTTCGATCGCTCCGGCTCGCACCAGCGGCGCCAGGGCCAGCGCCGCAGCGGTCACGTAGCACCCGGCGGTGGCCACGAGGTCGGCGCCGGCCAGCTCGTGGCGGAACAGCTCCGGGATGCCGAAGGCGAACTCCCCGAGCAGCTCCGGGGCCGTGTGCTCCTCGCCGTACCAGCGGTGGTAGGCCGAGGCGTCACGCAGCCGGAAGTCGGCGCCGAGGTCGACGATCTTCCCCACCCGCTTGCGCAGGTCGGGAACGAGCCCCTGGGAGGCGCCGTGGGGCAGGGCGAGGAACACCAGATCGAGGCCCTCGGCGCCGGCCGGGTCGGGATCGGCGAACACCAGGTCGGGGTAGGCGGCCGAGAGGCTGGGGTACAGCTGGGCGGCCCTGGTGCCGGCCTGGCTGCCGGCCGCAGCGAGGACCACCTCCAGGTCGGGGTGGCCGGCGCAAAGCCGGAGCAGCTCCGCCCCCGTGTAGCCAGAGGCGCCGAAGATCCCAACCCGGGTCACTCTGCAATCATACACCATCGTGCATATCCATTCAAGCCGTTGCTGAGCTGGCTCGGGTTCGCCTTGCCCATCCTGAGAGCACCAAGCCCACGCCTGAGCAACTCGCCCTCACACCTGGTGGGCCCGTCTCGTTGCCCCACGAGGCCGCTTGAGGTTCGACCTCTGGCCGCACCCTCGGCGCTCCAACTACGGCCGCAACACCTGGGACCCCGCCGCCGCCTCGATCAGCTGGCCCCGCCGCGACGACGGGCCTCCTCTAGCGGGAGTTTCCGGGCTACTCGCCGGTGGTGTGGCATTGCTCCTGTTCAGCGGGCGTTTCTGGGCGCTCGCCGCGTATTGCCTAACCGGGTCGGTCGGGTCGCCGACGGTGACGGCGACGCAAAGGTGATCGATGGCGTTGAACGGGTGCGAGGGGTTGTAGTTGTCGGCGGTCTGCCACAGGCTGGCCGGGTCGGCGAGGACGACATCGTCGATCTCGTCGACGAACAGGTTCCGCCACCCGCTCCGGGGGTCGGCGTCAAGCGACCCGGTGCTGGTCCGGTCGTGGCTCTGGTAGGCGAGGAGCATGGCCTTGTTGTTCTTCCAGCCGAGGGCATGCGGGCAGATGCTGCGCTGGCGGCGGTGGTGGGTGAGGCGGACCGGGCGTCGTTGGCGCAGTGCGTCTTCGAGGATGCCCCAGGCGGGCGGCAGGGCGCCAATGGTGGTCATCGCTTCGGGGCGAAGGCGTCGAGGCCGAAGATGTCGTAGCGGCGCCGCTGCGTGGGGTCGATCTCGGTCAGCATCCGCCGGGCCCGCGGCCGTCCCCGCTCGCCCTGTTAGAGCAGCACCGTCTCTTGGACCTCGCCCAGGCGGTCGAGCAGCTCCCGCACGCTCAGGTGCACCCCGTGGCGGTCGGCCTCGCGCACCATCAGGCGGGCGACCATGAGGGCGAGCACGCAGTAGAAGGCGTGGACCCGGATCTTGTGGTCGGTCCAGTGGAACATCGGGGAGAACGAGACGACCTTGGGGTCCTTCATCTGGCGGAAGTCGGCTTCGACCTCTTTTGGGAGCGGTAAGCGGCCACGATCGCCGCCACCGGGGCGGTGTCTTTGTCGCTGAACAGGACCCGCTGCGCTGCCGGTGGCGTGGCAAGCGTCTGATTCAACTTCGGCGCCGGCGGGGTGATGAGGATCTCGCCGAGGCGCGGCGTGGGGACGTTGACGAGCCGCTCCACGCCGCGCGACAACAGGGTGGCGGACGCAGCGCCCAATGGGGGCGGGTGGGGCGGCGCCGAGGTCCCGGGCAGCGTGGGGCCACACCGTGCCGCGGCGGCGCGCCCCGCCACGTCGGCTGCCTCCTCGGCACACCAGGTCGCGATCTGGTTGACCTCCGCTGGAAGGAAGCTGGCCTCCCCGACGTCGGCGAAGCTCGAGGCCACCTCGGCCGCGCAGGCCCGTAGCTCGGCCTCGGCCTTCAACAGCTCGGCCCTCAAGATCTCGGCCAGTTGGGGATCGATGCCGACCAGCGAATCGGGAAGGAACCCCACTGATCCAGACTACACGAGATTCATTGTAAAAGCACATATTCAGCCGCGAAGCTCGGCGCCGTGGGCGGACTCGACCGCCTCGATGCAGCGCCGGCGAAGGTCGGCCACCTCGCCGTCGGTGAGGGTGCGGTCGAGGGCCTGGAGCCGGAGCCGGAAGGCCAGGCTCCGCCGGTCGGAGCCGAGGCGGGCATCGCGAAAGACGTCGAAGAGGCGGAGATCGGCCAGGAGCTCCCCCGCGGCCTGGCGCAAGCTGAGGGCAACGGCGGCGGCCGGCGTGGAGTCGTCGACCACGAAGGCGAGGTCGATGTCGCTGGATGGATGCCTGCTCAGAGGGCGGGCCTGGACGTACACCCGTTGCCGGGGCACCAGGCCCTCGAGGAAGACCTCGATCAACCCGACCCGCCCGGCGATCCCCATGGCCTCGAGCACGAAGGGGTCGACCTCTCCGAGGTAGCCGATCATGTCGCCGCCGAGTTGGACCCGCGCCGTTCGCGAGGGGTGGAACCCGGGAGCAGTGGCCGCGTCCAGGCGGGCGCCGGACAGGTGCATGGCGTCGAGTACGAGGTCGAGCAGACGCTTCGCCTCCACTGCGCCTGCGTCGGGCCTGCCTTCGGGGTCGGCGAGGGCCACGGCCAGCATCTCGGGTTCGTCGGGCAGGGGAGCTCGCCGGCCGGGGGGCGGGCGGAACACGTGGCCGATTTCGAACAGCTTGACGTCAGGGCTGCGGTGCGACGCGTTGAAGGACACGGCCTTGAGCAACCCAGGGAGCAGCGAGGTCCGAAGGATCGACTCCTCACGAGCCAGCGGGTCCACCGCGGCGATGGCCTCGCCCTCCAGACCGGCACGCTCGTGGTCCCCAGGTGCCACGAGCGGCGACGACACCGCCTCGCTGACGCCGGCGCCGGCCAGGATGTCGCGCAGGAGGCGCCGGCCCCGCTGGTAGGGCGTGAGCTGCCCGACGTAGGGGCTGGACGGCACGGTCGGCGCGATCCGGCTGTAGCCGTGGTGGCGGGCCACCTCCTCCACCAGGTCGATCTCGGCCTCCACATCGGGCCGGAAGCTCGGCACGACGACGTCGTGGAGGCCGTCGCCGGCAGGCGAGGCCGTGAAGCCGACGGGCTCGAGCAACGCAGGGATCTGCTCGTCGTCGAGCGATGCACCGAGCAGGGCGTTCACCCTCGCCGTGCGCAGGCGGACCGGTCGAGGGCGAGGGGGACGCTGCCACTGGTCGAGCATCCCGGCCGCCACCTCCCCGCCGGCGAGCAGTGAACAGAACCGGGCGACGGCCCGCTCGATGCCTTCGGGGTCGCAGCCCCGCTCGAAGCGGGCCGATGCCTCGGTGCGCAGGCCGAGGCGCTTGGAGGTTCGGGCGATGGTCATGCGATCGAAGTACGCCGCCTCCAGGAGGACACGTGTCGTGGACGGCGAGATCTCCGACGAGGCGCCACCCATGATCCCGCCGATGCCCACGGGCACGCCGTTGGCGTCGCAGATGAGGCAGTCGTCACCGTCGCCCAGCCGGCGGGTCACGCCGTCGAGGGTGACGAGCGTGTCCCCGGGCTCGGCCCGGCGGACGAGCAGGCCGGCGCCGGGGAGCAGGTCCAGGTCGTAGGGGTGGGTGGGCTGGCCCAGCTCGAGCATCACGTAGTTGGAGGCGTCGACCACGTCGCTGATGGCGCGCATGCCGGCCAGGGCCAGGCGGCGCACCAGCCACGCCGGTGACTCCCCCACCCGCACGCCGGTGATGACGCGTGCGGTGAACCGGGGGCACAGCTCCGGGCACTGCACGGCGATGGTGGCGAGCTCGGCCACGGGCTGCGGCCCCTCGAGCACGGGATGATCGGGGATGGCGAAGGGCAGGCCCAGGCGGGCGGCGGCGTCACGGGCCACGCCGACGACGCAGAGGGCGTCCGGGCGGTTGGCCTCGATGGCCAGGTCGTAGACGACGTCGGCGCTGATGCCCATGGCTTCGGCGAACGGGGCGCCCGGCCCGAGGCCGTCGGGCAGCACCATGATCCCCTCGGCGTCCTCACCGAGACCGAGCTCACGGGCGGAGCAGATCATGCCCTCGGACCACTCCCCCCGGACCTTGCGCCGGCTGATCTCGAAGTCGCCGGGGAGGAGGGCACCGATGGTGGCGAGGGCGACGAGTTGGCCTGGAGCCACGTTCGGTGCACCACACACCACCTGGCGGGGCTGGCCGTCGCCGGCGTCGACCTCGGTGAGGCGCACCCGGTCGGCCTTGGGGTGAGGGCGGACGTCCAGCACCCGGGCCACGACCACACCATCGAGACCGTCGCCCACCCGTTCGAGGCCCTCCACGACCATCCCCAGGTCGTCGAAGGTCTCACCCAGGGCGACGGGGTCGCCCTCGAAGGGGGCGAAGTCACGGAGCCACGAGAGAGGGACGCGCATCAGGGCATCGCCGGGTCAGAACTGGGAGATGAAGCGGATGTCGTTGTCCAGAAGGACGCGCATGTCCGAGAGCCCGTGGCGCATCTGGGCGCAGCGGTCGATGCCGAAGCCGAAGGCGAAGCCCGACCATTCCTCGGCGTCGATGCCGACGTTGGCCAGCACCTTCGGGTGCACCATGCCGCAACCGCCAAGCTCGATCCAGCCCGTGCCCGAGCAGGTACGGCATCCCCCGCCCTGGCAAATCGTGCAGGTGATCTCGAACTCGGCGGAGGGCTCGGTGAAGGGGAAGTAGGCGGGCCGCAGGCGTGACTGGATCGAGGGGCCGAAGTAGGCGGCGGTGAAGGACCGGATGGTGCCGGCCAGGTCGCCGAAGGTGATGCCCCGGTCGACGACGAGGCCCTCGATCTGGCTGAACGAGGGCGTGTGGCGGGCGTCGGGGGTGTCCTTGCGGTAGACCTTGCCGGGCATGACCGAATAGATGGGCGGCGGCGTCCCCTGCATCACCCGGATCTGCACGGGGGAGGTCTGCGTTCGCAGCAGGGTGGACTCTGGTGGCCCCCAGTCGAGATAGAGGGTGTCGTGGCCGCTTCGCGCCGGGTGGGCCACCGGCATGTTGAGCGCCTCGAAGTTGTGCCAGTCGGTCTCCACCTCGGGCCCCTCGGCCACGCTGTAGCCCATGCCCACGAACACGTCCTCGAGCTCGTCCCGCGTCTGGCCGACGAGGTTGAGGCGCCCCCGGTGCGGGCCCGGCGTCACCTCGGTCAGGTCGAGGCGCTCGGCCTGCAGCCGCCGGGCCCGCTCGGCTACCCGGACGCGGTCGCGTGCCTTGTCCGCGGTGGCCTGGAGGGCCTGACGGGCCTGGTTGACCTGGCGCCCGGCCTCCCTCCGCTGTTCGGGGGGGAGGCGCCCCAGAGCCTGCTGGTGTGAGGCCAGCTCCGACCGTTTGCCGAGCACAGCGGCCTCTGCCGCCGCCAGCTCCTCGAGGGTGGAGACCGCCTCCAGCCGGGCCAGGCCCGCGGCCACGAGAGCGGCGAGCGCAGCCCCCTCGTCGCTCACGCGTGGGTCTCCTCGAAGGTGTGGAGGGGCAGCGTGAAGCGAAACGTCGATCCCTCGCCGGGGACGGAGTCGGCCTCGAGCCTCCCCCCGTGCGCCTCCACCAGTCCCCGGCTGATCCACAGCCCGAGGCCCGACCCGGTGGGCCGGGTCTCCGCCCGCCGGAAGAACTTGGTGAACACCTTGGCCAGATCGCGCTCGGGGAACCCCTCGCCACGGTCTCGCACGGCGAGGGAGACGTGGTCGTCGCTGACGTCGCCCTCCATGCGCAGCCCCACCGGCGACGCGTACTTGCAGGCGTTCTCCACCAGGTTGGTGAGGACCTGGACGACCTTGTCCGCATCTGCGTACACCGGCGGGTACTTGTCGGGAAAGACCATTTGGCACTGGAGGTCGGCGTACTCCATCGCGACCTTGTCGACCACCGAAGCGGCCAGCTCCGGCAGGTCGATCATCTGGCGGCGCAGGACCAGGCGCCCGGACTCGAGGCGGCTGATGTCGAGCAGCTCGGTGATGAGGCGTGTCACCCGGTCCGCGTCGTGGTTGACCTGCTCCAGCATCATCCGCTTCTGGTCATCACGCAGCCGGTCCCACCGCGTCAGCAACAGGCTGGTGTAGCCCTTGACCGACGTGAGCGGCGAGCGGAGCTCGTGGCTGACGGTGGAGACGATCTCGATCCCGGTGGCGGCCTGATCCCGGCGGGCACCTGCAGCCCGGAGCGAGAGCACGGCGCCGGCCAACTCCCCTGCCGGTCCGCGTCGGTACCGCCCGACGACGTAGGTGCTCACGTCCTCGCCACTGGCCCTGCGGATGGTGGCCTGGCGCTCCGGCAGCCGCCGCACGGTCCGAAGGCGGGTCGACGGGTGCCACTCGGCCAACAGGGGCTGGCCGTCCTTGGCCCGTGGGGCAAGGGCCGTGACCGGTCGCCCCACGAGGTCGCCGGCGTCGTAGCCCGTCAGGGAGGCGGCGAGCCTGTTGGCGCCGGTGATCTCCCGCGCCGCGCCGAGGACGAGAACGGCGTCAGGCAGCTCCTCAAGATCCACCGGCCACCACCTCCCCTCCCCGGCGCTGGCGGGCCGCCTCGAAGCACAACACCGCGGCCGCCATTCCCACGTTGAGCGACTCCGCCCTGCCGGCCATGGGGATGGTGACGCGGTCGTCCACCCCTTCGCCCAGCACCGCCTCGGACAGTCCGGCGGCCTCGCTGCCGAGCACGAGCGCCAGGTGGCCCCGCAGGTCCACCTCGGTGTGATCGGTCCCGCCCCGGGCCACGGCGGCGAGGCGTCGCGTGCCCCATTCGCCGATGCGCTGCAGCACCTCGAGGGGGTCGCCCCCGACCACGAGGGGCACGTGGAAGAGCGCGCCTGCGGCGGCCCGTACCGTCTTCGGGTTGTAGACGTCGACATGGGACCCGCAGCAGACCACGCCGTCGACCCCAGCGGCCTCGGCGCTGCGCAGCACCGTCCCCAGGTTGCCGGGATCGTGGACGTCGACAGCCACGACGAGCAGGCGAGCGCCGGCCAAGGCCTCGAGCGCCACGTCGAGTTGTCCGGCGACGGCCAGAAGCGGCTGAGGAGTCACGGTCGGCGCCACCCGCTCGATGACGCCCGGCTCGACGTGGTGGACCGCGGCCCCCGTGGCCGAGGCCCGCTCGACGACATCGGGGGGTGCTCCGGGGCCCGCGAAAACGGCATGCAACTGGACACCGGCGCCGAGGGCCTCCCGCACGGCTCTGGTTCCCTCGACCACGAAGGCGTGCTCCTCTTCCCGGGTGGGCCGCCCTCCGACCAGCCGGCGCAGGTGCTGAACCTTCGGGTTCCGGTAGCCCAGGAGCTCTGCGCTCAGGTCCCGGCCTCCGCCGCCATCTTGACGAGCCCGGCGAAGGCGGTGGGGTCGCTGACAGCCAGATCGGCGAGAACCTTGCGGTCGACATCGATCTCCGCGACGCGGAGGCCGGAGATGAACCGGCTGTAGCTCATCCCGTTCTGTCGGGCCGCGGCGTTGATTCGCTGGATCCACAGTTGCCGGAAGTCTCCCTTCTTGGCGCGCCGGTCGCGGCGGGCGTACTGCAGGGAGTGCATGACCTGCTCGTTGGCGGCGCGAAAGCTCCTGCTCTTGTTGCCGTAGTACCCCTGTGCCTGTTCGAGGATGGCCCGGCGGTGCTTCCGGGCGTGGACAGCGCGTTTGACCCTTGCCATGGTGTGACTCCCTCTTTCCCGTGTCGCGGTTCCTGTGCGGTCGGCTCAGAGGCCCAGCAGGCGCTTGACCTGCGTGCGGTCGCCGCCGGTGAGCTCTGCCTCGCGCCCCAGCCGCCGGGTTCGGACCGAGGACTTCTTCTCGAGCAGGTGGGACCGGAACGCCTTGCGGCGCATGATCTTGCCGGTACCCGTCACCTTGAAGCGCTTGGCTGCGCCCCGGTCGGTCTTCATCTTCGGCATGGCTCAACCCTCCTGCGTGGCTGCGGATGCTTCGGTCGCTGCGGGTGCTTCTCCTGCTGCTGGTTCTCGCGCCGATGGTGCGGCTGGCGCCGCCGGCGCCTGCGGCGCCGACGAACCGTTGGCGCTGGTCCCCGAAGGCGGCGCCGGCGGCTTGGCTCGCTTGTCGGGACCGAGGATCATCACCATGTTGCGCCCGTCCACCTTGGGGGACTGCTCCACCTTGGCGATGGGGCCCACCTCTTCGGCGACGCGGTTGAGGATCTTGAGCCCCAACTCCTGATGGCTCATCTCGCGGCCTCGGAACATGATCGTGATCTTCACCTTGTGGCCCTGGCCGAGGAACTTCGACACCTGCTTGGTCTTGGTCTCGAAGTCACCGGGGCCGATCTTGGGCCGGTACTTCATCTCCTTGACGCTGATGTTGGTGGTCTTGCGCCTGGACTCCTTGGCCTTCTGCTCCGTCTCGTACTTGAACCGGCTGTAGTCCATGATGCGGCAGACCGGAGGGTTGGCCATGGGTGCCACCTCCACCAGGTCCAAGTCGGCATCGCGGGCGATGACGAGAGCTTCCGGGAGGGCCTTGATCCCCAACTGGGCTCCGTCGGCGCCGATGAGGCGGACCTCACGCGCTCGGATGCGGTCGTTGATCCTGGTCTCGGCGGTGGTCCCTGCGGCGATGCGGCATCACTCCTTCGTTGGTGCCCTTGACGCGACAAGGGCAGGCGTCGGAAGCAACGCCCGCCCTCGGCGGCCATTCGACCCGGCACACCCGACGAATCGGATGGCCGGGTGGGGGCCGGTGGATCTGGCCCCGCTTCCCGGTCTCTGTTTGTGGTTAGGGTACCAGCGATGAGCACCATCTGGACACCCGGAGGCGAGCGGCCCGTCGGCGGGGGCCAGCGCCCGCCAGCCTCGCCCTCCCCGCCGGCTGCTGGCGCTCCCTCCGGCCCGCCCGGTGGGCGCGAGCTGAGCGAGGCCGAGCTGGAGGCCAAGATGGTCGAGCTCCGCCGCCAGCTGGCGGAGACGCCGGCCGAGCTCGTGGTGGCCAACCACGCCTACGGGCTGTTCGAGCTGGCTGCGCTCCACCTGTCCCTCACCCCGCCGCAGCTGCCCCAGGCCCAGCTCGCCATCGACGCCCTCGGCGCCCTCGTAGAGGGCCTTGCCGGGCGCCTGGGCGAGGAGGAGGAGCAGTTGCGCGAAGGCCTCGCCCAGCTGCGCCTGGCCTTCGTCCAGATGAAGGCCGGCGCCGGCGCCGGCTGACCGCCTTGATGTGCAGAACACCGCGCTATGCGCGGTGTTCTGCACGCGAGACGTTGGTGGCCTCTCGGCCCATGCGGCCGGCGACGATCTCGAAGGTGACGCCGGCGCCCACCGGGATTGTGCGGGAGCCGTCGGCGATGGCGGTGCAGTGGAAGAACAGGCGCTCGCCGTCGCCCTCCTGATCATCGCGCTCGATGTAGCCGTAGCCCTTGTGGTCGTCGTACTCCGCGACGCGGCCGTGGGTCAATGGACGATCTTGGCCAGGGGGAGCTCGATGATGTCGCTGGCGCCGTGGTCCTTCAGGGCTGGTATGAGGGTGTTGATGTCGGCCTTGGGCACGACGGTCTCCACGGCGTAGGCATCCTCGGCGAACAGCTTGGAGACGCTGGGCGAGCGCAGGGCGGGGAGGATGGCGATGACCGCGGCCAGGTCGGCCTCCGACACGTTCAGCTTCACCAGCACCTTGCCCCGGGCCTCGAGGGTTCCCTGGAGCAGCGTCAGCACCTGGTCCATGGCGTGGCGCTTGGCCGGGTCCTGGCACGCCAAAGGGTTGGCGATGAGCTCGGTGAACGACACCAGCACGGTGTCGACGATGCGCAGGCCGGCGGCCTTGAGGGCCCGGCCCGTCTCGGTGATCTCGACGACGGCATCGGCGATCTCGGGCACCTTGGCCTCGGTGGCGCCGTAGGAGAGGGTGACGTCGCCGTCCACGCCGTGCTTCTCCAGGTACCGCCGGGTGAGCTCGGGGTACTCGGTGTGGACTCGAGCCTTCGCCGGCAGGTCGCCCACGCACGCCACGGGGGAGCGCTCGGCCACCGCCAGCACCACCTGCACGGGCCGCGCCGTGGCCTTGGAGTAGTGCAGCTCACCCAGGGAGATCACCTCGCTGGCCGTCTCCTCGATCCAGTCCCGGCCGGTGACGCCGAGGTCGAACAGGCCGTCGGCGACGTAGCGGGGGATCTCCTGGGGGCGAAGGATCCGCACGTCGGCGATCCGGGGATCGGGGATGGTGGCGCGGTAGTCGACCTCCGAGCTGCGGCGCACCGGCAGGTCGGCCGCTTCGAACAGCTCCAGGGTGGCGGCTTCCAGCGAGCCCTTGGGCAGGACGAGGCGCAACATTTCCTGGGCGTGACCCGGCCTCAGCCCTGGGACCTCTTGGGCAGCTGGCGCAGGAGATCGGCCATCTCCAGCGCCGCGACCCCGGCTTCGAAGCCCTTGTTGCCCGCCTTGGCGCCGGCCCGCTCGAGGGCCTGGTCGAGCGTGTCGGTGGTGAGCACGCCGAAGATGACGGGCACTCCGGTGTCCATCTGGGCCCGTTGCACGCCCGCCGCACACTGGCCGGCCACCTGCTCGTAGTGCCCGGTGGCGCCGCGGATGACCGCGCCGAGGCACACCACGGCGTCGAACTCGCCGGAACCGGCCATGCGGGCGGCGGCCAGGGGGAGCTCGAAGGCGCCCGGGACCCAGGCCACGGTGACGGAGCCGTCGTCCACGCCATGGCGGCGCAGACCGTCGAGGGCGCCGGCCAGCAGGCGCTCGGTGATCAGCTCGTTGAAGCGGCTGCAGACGACGGCGAGGCGCACGCCGTCGCCCCGCAACTGGCCCTCATAGGTCGTCATCGAGGCCCTCCAGGTAGTGGCCCATCCGGTCCCTCTTGGTCCGGAGGTACGAATGGTTGTGAGAGTTGGGCTTCGACTCGAGCGGCACCCGCTCGACCATCTCCAGGCCGAAACCCTCGAGGCCACCGTACTTGGCAGGGTTGTTGGTGAGGTAGCGCATCGTGGTGATGCCGAGGTCGACGAGGATCTGGGCGCCGATGCCGTACTCGCGGCTGTCGACGGGGAGGCCGAGGTCGAGGTTGGCGTCGACGGTGTCGCGGCCCTGCTCCTGGAGCGCATAGGCGGCGAGCTTGTGGGCGAGCCCGATGCCCCTGCCCTCGTGGCCCCGCAGGTACACCACGACGCCGAGGCCCTCCTCGGCCACCCGCTCGAGCGCGGCGGCGAGCTGCCAGCCGCAGTCGCAACGCATCGACCCGAACACGTCCCCGGTCAGGCACTCGCTGTGGACCCGGACGAGCACGTTGCTCTCCCCCTGGACCGCGCCCTTCACGAAGGCGACGTGCTGGTCGCCGTTGATGACCGACTCGTAGGCGTAGCAGGTGAAGTCGCCGTAGGAGGTGGGGATGCGGGCCTCGGACACCCGCTTGACCAGCTTGTCGTTCTGGCGGCGGTAGCGGATGAGGTCGGCGATGGAGATGAGCAGCAGGCCGTGCTCCTCCGTGAAGCTCTCGAGGTCCGAGAGGCGCGCCATCTCGCCGTCGTCCTTCACCACCTCGCACAGCACGCCCGCGGGGGTGAGGCCGGCGGCCCGGGCCAGGTCGACGGCTGCCTCGGTGTGGCCGGCCCGCTTCAGCACCCCGCCGGTGCGGTAGCGGAGGGGGAAGATGTGGCCGGGCTTGGCCAGGTCGGCCGGTGTGGTGACGGGATCGATGAGGGCCTGGATCGTGGCCGCCCGGTCGGCCGCGGAGATCCCGGTGCTGGTTCCCGGCCGGTAGTCGACGCTCACGGTGAATGCGGTCCGCTGGGACTCGGTGTTGTCCACGACCATCAGCGGCAACCCGAGCTGGTCGAGCCGGTCGCCCTCCATGGGCATGCAGATGACGCCGGAGGTGTGGCGCACGAAGAAGGCGATCTTCTCGGCCGTGGCGTGCTCGGCGGCGAGGATCAGGTCGCCCTCGTTCTCCCGGTCCTGGTCGTCGACGACCACGATCATGTCGCCGCGCGCGATGGCGGCGATGGCCTTGTCGATGTCGGCGAACCGGCTCACCGCTCCCCCGTGCCCGCCAGGAGGCGCTCCACGTATTTGGCGACCAGGTCGACCTCGAGGTTGACCCTGTCCCCCGGTCCCTTGTGGCCGAGGGTGGTGACGCTGGCGGTGTGGGGGACGACGGCGGCGCTGAAGCCGTCGGGAAGGGCCTTGGCCACCGTGAGGCTGACGCCGTCGACGCTGATGGTGCCCTTCTCCACGACGTAGCGGATGAGGTCGGGGGGCATGCGCACCTCCAGCGTGGGCGCAGCGCCGACGATCTCGCCGACCCCGTCGACGTGGCCTTGGACCAGGTGGCCGCCGAGGCGGTCCGAGGCGCGCAGCGGCCGCTCGAGGTTGACGGGGTCGCCCGGTGCCAGCTCACCCAGGTTGGTGCGGGCAAGTGTCTCGTCCACGATGTCGACGCCGTACCAGCCGTCGCCCACCTCCACCACGGTGAGACAACACCCGTTGTGGGCGATGGAATCGCCGATGTGGAGGCCGTCGAGGACGGTCCGAGCCGCCACGGTGAACCGCCGGCCCTGGCGGGAGCGCACCCGGCCGAGCTCCTCGACCATCCCGGTGAACATCAGCGCCCTGCCGGTTCGCCTGCGGTGGCCAGCTCCACGCGCAGGTCGCCACCGAGGGGCGTGACGTCGACGATGCGTCCGCGCCACACCTCGTCGATGGTCGGGGCGCCGGGGCCGGCGAACAGGGGCCGCCCGTCGTCGCCGCCGAACAGGACCGGGGCCAGGTAGAACACGTAGCGGTCGACCAGGCCGGCGGCGTGGAAACCGTGGGCCACGCCGGCGCCGCCCTCCACTAGCAGTTGCATCACGCCGCGCTGGCCGAGGTCGTCGAGCACATCTCCGAGATCGCCCGACACCTCCCAGGCCGGACGGATCCTGGCGTCGTCGGGTGCAGATCCGAGCACGACGCGCTGGGGATCGGGACCGCCCACGGCCCGGACGGTCAGGGAAGGGTCGTCGGCCCGTACCGTGCCGGCGCCGACGAGCACCGCGTCGCTCTCGGCCCGGAGGCGGTGGGCGTCGGTGCGGGCCGCCTCGCCGGTGATCCAGCGGCTGGTGCCGTCGGGCGCGGCCGTTCGCCCGTCGAGGGAGACGGCCAGCTTGAGCACCACCCACGGCCGGCCCGTGGTGCGGTGCTTGAGGTAGGGCTGCAACTGGGCGCTGACCTCCTCGGCGCACAGGCCCAGCTCCACCATCACACCCGCTCGGCGGAGCGCAGCGGTTCCGCGGCCCGCGACCAACGGGTCCGGGTCGGCCACGCCGACGACCACCCGAGAGACGCCGGCGGCGATGATGGCGTCGGTGCACGGCGGCGTGCGCCCGTGATGCGCGCAAGGCTCCAGCGTCGAATAGAGCGTGGCGCGGCGCGCCCGCTCGCCGGCGGCGGCCAACGCCACGATCTCGGCGTGGGGCCCGCCCGGCGGCTGGGTGGCGCCCTCGAACGTGGCCCCGTCGACGGTGGCGATCACACAGCCGACCCACGGGTTGGGCGAGGTCGTGGCGCGCACCGAGGCGGCCATCTCGATGGCCCGCCGCATCAGCTCCTCGTCGTCGCCGGCCACGATTTCAGTCTACGAACCGAACTTGGTGAGGAAGGCGGCGACGGGGCGCCGCCTTCCGGTACGGCTTCGCCCCTGCGGGGCTCAGTGCTGGGTGGGCTCGTCGGCCAGGAGCGCCAGCGCGTGGGGCAGGACGTCGAGCACGGCGTTGAGACATTCGACCGAGCCGTTGGTGGAGCCCGGCGTGTTGACGACGATGCACGCATCGAGGGTGCCGGCCACGGCGCGCGACAAACGGCCGAGGGGAGTGACCAGGCGCATGGCCTCGGCCAGGCCAGGGGCCTCCCGGTCGAGCACGGCTCTGGTGCCTTCGGGAGTCAGGTCCCGGGGAGCGAAGCCGGTCCCGCCGGTGGTGACGATGAGGCCGGCGAAGCCCCCGGCCAGCTCCCGTAGCGCCGTGGCCACGGGGTCGACGCCGTCGGGCACGACGCGGTGATCCTCGACGACGAAGCCGGCGGCGCCGAGGGCGGCGACGAGGGCTGCTCCGGAGCGGTCCTCCCGAGTCCCGGCCACGACGCCGTCGGAGACGGTCAGGACCTTGGCCCGGAGCGCCATCACGTGACTGTAACGGTGCGAGTGGGCGAACCTGTACCGGAAAGCGGGCCCTGGCGCCGCTTTCCTAACCAAGTTCGGAGCGGCGGAGCTTGAGGAGGAACATGCCGTCGGTGCCGGCGCTCTGGGGCAGCAGGCGCGC
>PJQG01000010.1:0-17565 GCA_002861595.1 Actinomycetota bacterium | reverse complement strand
AGGGTGCCGCCCGGGCGCACCAGCGATGCCGCGCCGGCGAGCAGGTCGCGCTGGAGGCGGACGAGCCGGTCGACGTCTGCGGGCTGGACGCGCCAGCGGGCGTCGGGACGGCGCCGGAGGACGCCGAGGCCGCTGCACGGGGCGTCGACCAGCACGCGGTCGGCCGAGGCGGGCTGGAGGGGCGGGTGGCGGCCGTCGGCTACGAGGACGCTGACGTTCCGGCTGTCGAGTCGCTCGAGGTTCTGCACGACCAGACGGGACCGGTGGAAGGAGACGTCGGCGGCGACGACGAGGCCGCGGCCGGCGGCGGCGGCCATGGCCGTGGCCTTCCCGCCCGGCGCCGAGCACAGGTCGACGGCGCGCTCGCCGGCGCCCACGCCCACCTCGGCCGCCACCTCCTGGGAAGCTCGGTCCTGCACGTAGCCGTCCTCTCGTTCGCTGACCTCAGCGGCCACGTTCATCTGCTCCAGGGCGGCCTCGGCGTCCTCCAGGCCGAGGTCGGCGGCGAGCCGGCGGATGAGCCAGTCGGGGTAGCTGAGCCGGGTCGCGGGATCGGGCCACCGCGGGGAGGGGTCGGCGGCGACCTTGCGGAGGACGGCATTCACCAGCCCCTTGGCCCGGGCCGGCGACTCGTCGACCATGGAGGAGACGGCGGCATGGGCAGGGGTGTGGAGGAACGCGAGCTGGTAGGCGCCCAGGCGCAGGACGGCGCGGACCACCGGCTCGAGGGGGCGGTCGACGAACCGGTCGACCAGCCAGTCGCAGGCCCGGCGCATCCGGGTGGCGCCATACACCAGGGCGGTGGCAAAGGCCCGGTCCCGGGCCGCGAGGTCGGTGCCGGCGAGCAGCTCGGGCAACACGAGGTTGGCGTAGGCGCCCTCCTCGATGCGCACCATAGCATCGATGGCCACCGCTCTGGCGCTGCGGGCACCGGCCGGTGGGCTCGGCTTCCCCGGCGCCACCTTCTCAATCACCTCGAGCCGGGGGGGATGGAACCTGTACCGGAAAGCGGCGCCCTGGCGCCGCTTTCCTAACCACGTTCGTGGGGATCACGGGCCGAGGCGCTCGCCCGGTCGGGGGCGGGTGCCGTTGTGCCACGCCGCCGCCGGCATGGGCGGCTTGCCCTCGGGCTGGACCTCGACCAGCTCGAGCACCCGGCCGTCTCCTGCTCCGACCGTGGGGCCCACGATGACGCCCGGCACCCGCGCCGCGGCCGGCGACAGCTCCGAGTAGTCGGGTAGGCGGGCCCGCAACACACCCAGGCGCCGGCCTCGGAAGGTCGTCCACGCCCGGCCCACCCGCACCAGCCGGTGCAGCTCGACGGCGGGCCGCTGCCAGTCGAGGTGCAGCTCCTCGGCGTCGATCTTGACCGCGTAGGTGGCCTCGCCCTGCTGGGGCTCGGGATGGCCCAGGCCGTCCCCGAGCACCTCGACCAGCATCGCCGTCCCGACCCGCACCAGACGGTGGCGGAGCTCCTCGGCGGTCTCGTCGGCGCCGATGGCCACCGCCTCCCGCCGGTACACCGGGCCCGTGTCGAGGCCCTCCTCCAGGGCCATGAGGCACACTCCGGTCTCGGTGTCGCCGGCGAGGATGGCCCGCTCCACCGGCGCCGCGCCCCGCCACCTCGGCAGCAGGGAGAAGTGCAGGTTGACCATGGGCACCTGGTCGAGCACGTGGGGCTTGATCAGCCGGCCGAAGGCGACCACCACGCCGAGGTCGACGCCGGCGTCCAGCACGTCGTCCACCCGCTCGGTCACCGGGATGCCAGCCTCCAGCGCGGCGGCCTTCACCGGCGTGGGGACGAGGGCGCCGCCCCGGCCCCGGCGACGGTCGGGCTGGGTGACGACGACCTTCACCTCGTGGCCGCCGGCCAGGAGCGCCTGGAGGGGCGGGACCGCCGCGGCGGGAGAGCCGAGGTAGGCCAGGCGCATCGAGCGGGTGCGTCAGCGAAGCTCGAGGTCTCGGTTGCGCAGCTCGGCGAGGGCTTCCCTCTTGGTCCCAGCGTCGAGCCGGTCGATGAGGAGCTTGCCGTGGAGGTGGTCGACCTCGTGGAGGAACACCCGGGCCAGGATCTCGTTGCCGTCCAGCTCGTAGCGCTGACCGTCCAGGTCCTGGGCCCGCAGGTGCACCTGGCCTGGTCGCACGATGGGCCAGAACAGCCCGGGGACCGAGAGGCAGCCCTCGTCGTAGCTCCACTCGCCGGCGTGGTCGCTGAGCACGGGGTTGACGGCCACTCCCGGGCCGTCACCGACGTCCCAGACGAACACCCTCTTCTGTATGCCGATCTGGTTGGCAGCCAGGCCGACGCCGGGAGCCTTGTACATGGTCTCCAGCATCTCGTCGGCCAGGCGGGTCAGAGCGGCGTCGAACTCGGTGACCTCGAAGGTGGCCTGGCGGAGGACGGGATCGCCGTGGACCCGAATCGCATGCGCAACCATCGGCACCGACGCTACCGGGTCCGTGCGGCACGCTGTACCGGAAAGCGGCGCCCAGGCGCCGCTTTGCTCACCAAGTTCGAGCTCAGATGCGCAGGGGGTCGACCTCCACGCGGACGCGGCCGGCGGGGCGGGGGGTGCCGGCGAGGGCGTCGAGGAGGGCCTTGTGGTCCGGGGCTCGCAGCAACCAGCGGCCGTCGTCGGGGCCGAGGACCTCGAGGCTAGGAGGAAGGCCGCCCACGAAGGCCTCGGCCTGGGGACCGGACACCTGGGCCAGGGCGGCCGCAGGGGGCAAAGCCAACTCCAAGCGGCGGGGCCGCTCCGCCGCCGCCGCCCGGCCGGGATCGGCGTGCAGGGCGGCGGTCAGCACCTCGTGGTCGGGCAGGCGGGTCTGGACCACGAGGCGCCCAGCGCGGGCCCGGCCACCGACGAGCCGGGCGGCGCGGGCCAGCAGGGCGAGAGCCTGCTCACCGGCCCGGTAGCGCGGCGCCAGCAGCTCCTGGTCGAAGTCGAGGAAGGCGACAGCCCGCACCGCTCCGGCCCGGAGCCGGTGGAGGAGGGCGTCGGTGCCGACGAGCACGCTGGTGCCGGGAACCTCGACGGACTGGGCCGTCACCTCCCCCACGGCGACGTTGGCCAATGCCTCGAGCTCCTCGCGGACGCGGGAGACACCGACGCGCAGCGTCTTCAGCCTCGCCGAACCGCACGACTGGCACACCACGGCCCGGGTGGCCCGGCAGCGGCGACAGGTGAGGATGCAGTTCCCGCTGGGCTGTTCCATGGCGCCCTGGCAGGCCTCGCAGCGGGCCAGGTCGGTGCAGCCGGTGCAGGCCAGCAGCCGGGCTCGGCCCTTGCGGTTGAGGATGCAGGCCACCGGGGCGCAGGAGCGCAGGAGCCGGACCAGGTGCTCGGAGTACAAGCCCTGCCGGGGATCGTCGTCGCGACGGTCGACGATGTCGAGCGCCGGCCACCCCTCCCGCTCCTGGCTTCGGGAGGCGGTCACCAGCCGGCCCCAGTCCAGCTGTTCCAGTGTCGGGCAGGGTGACACGAGCACGCAGGGAGCTCCGGCCCGTCGGGCCCGCTCGGCGCCCACCTGCCAGGCGTTCCAGGTTGGTGCCCGCTCTTCCTGGTACACCTCCTCGTGGGCGTCGAGGACGACGACCGCAGCGAGCCGGGGTACGGGCGCCCATGCCGCGGCCCGGCTCCCGACGACGACGCAGCCACCCGCGGCCGCCGTCGCCCACTCCCCCGGCAGCAAGGCCACCGGCCGCCCGGACTCCCGCAGGCGCCGAGCCAGGGACGCGGCGTCGGCCACCGACGGGGCCAGTACGAGGGCCTCGCCGAGGTCGGTGGCGGCAGCGACGACGGGCCAGGGGTCGGCGGCCGGCGCCAACCGGACAACGGCGCGTCCCGCGGCCAGGGCCTCGCCAACCAGCTCGCCAGGCGGAGCCGGAGGCGACGGTGGGCGAGGCCGGGGAGCGGGCAATCCCCGCACCGCCCGGGGAGGCGAAGCGGTGCGAAGAAAGCTGGATCGCCGCCCGGCCCACCGCCAAGCGGCCCAGGAGGTGAGCTCCACCACCTCGGTCGGCGGTCCCCACCCGGTGACCGATGCGAGCGGCCGCAGGGTGACGCCCGGAGTAGGCGTCACGAAATCGGCGACCACCCAGCCACCGACCGGCCTCCCATGAAGGGGTACGCGGACAAGCGAGCCAACGCGAACGAGGTCGGCAAGTCGAGAAGGAACGAGGTAGTCGAAAGCCTTGTGAACCGCGGGCACATCGACAACCACCCGAACGGCGCGCTCCTCCCCGGCGGTCAGAGAGCCAGCGCCCGCTTCATCTCCTCGATCCTCGACAACGCCTCCCAGGTGAACTCCTTGTCGGAGCGGCCGAAGTGACCGTAGGTGGCGGTGCGCCTGAAGACGGGCCGGCGCAGCTTGAGGTCGCGCACGATGGCCGCCGGCCGCAGGTCGAAGACCTCCTGGATGGCCGTGGCGATCTTCTGCGGGTCGATCTCCTCGGTGCCGAACGTCTCGACCATCACCGACACCGGTCGGGCCACGCCGATGGCGTAGGCCACCTGGATCTCGCAGCGCCGGGCGGCGCCGGCGGCGACCACGTGCTTGGCCGCCCAGCGCGCCGCGTAGGCGGCCGAGCGGTCGACCTTGCTGGGGTCCTTCCCGGAGAAGGCCCCGCCACCGTGGCGGGCCGCGCCTCCGTAGGTGTCCACGATGATCTTGCGGCCGGTGAGACCGGTGTCGGCGTGCGGCCCGCCCAGCTCGAACTTGCCGGTGGGGTTGGCCAGCACGCGGTACTTGTCGCCGGCGAACTGGGCCGGCAGCATCGGGTGGATGACGTGCTCGGTGAGGTCAGGCTTGAGCAGCGTCTCCAGGTCGAGCCCCGGCTGGTGCTGGGTGGAGATGAGCACCGTCGACAGGGCGACGGGTCGGCCGTCCTCGTACTCGAAGGTGACCTGGGTCTTCCCGTCGGGGCGCAAGTAGGGCAGCACGCCGGCCTTGCGCACCTCGGACAGCCGCTGGGCCAGGCGATGGGCCAGCCAGATGGGCAGGGGCATGAGGTCGTCGGTCTCGTCGCAGGCGTAGCCGAACATCATCCCCTGGTCCCCCGCACCCTGGCCGTCGAGGTCCTCCTCGAGCTCGCCGGCGACCGCAGTGCGCTGCTCGAGGGCGGCGTCCACGCCCTGGGCGATGTCGGGTGACTGCGGGTCGATCGAGGTGATGACGCCGCAGGTGTGACCGTCGAAGCCGAAGGACTCGCGGTCGTAGCCGATGTCGCACACCGTCTCTCGCACGATGTTCGGGATCTCCACGTAGGCCGTGGTGCTGATCTCGCCGGCCACCACCACCAGCCCGGTGGTGAGCAGCGTCTCGCACGCCACCCGCCCGTTTGGGTCCTCGGCCAGGATGGCGTCGAGGATGGCGTCGGAGATCTGGTCGGCCATCTTGTCGGGGTGGCCCTCGGTGACGGACTCCGAGGTGAAGGTGGAGCGGCGGTTGGCCATCAGCTGTTCCTCTTCCTGAGAAGGTCGACGACGGCGTCCAGCACGGACGCCGCCACCTCCCGCTTGTCGGTCAGGCCCACAGTCTGCTCGCTGCCGTCGGCGCCGACCAGGAGGACTTCGTTGGTGTCGTGGCCGAAGCCCGCTCCCGGGGCGGAGACGTCGTTGGCCACGACGAGGTCGAGGTTCTTGTCGGCCAGCTTGCGGGCCGCCTCCTCGCGCAGGCCGGCGCCACCCACCGTCTCCGCGGCGAAGCCGACCAGCACCTGCTGGGGGCGCCGGTGGCGGCTCCGGCCGAGGGCGGCGAGGATGTCCGGCGTTGGCTCGAGGACGATCTCCGGCACCCCCTCGGCCTTCTTCAGCTTCGCCGGCGCCGGGGCCTTGGGGCGGAAATCGGCCACGCCGGCAGCCATGATCACGACGTCGGCCTCGCCGCTGCGGCCCAGCACCTCGCGCTCCATCTCCGCCGCCGTGTCCACCTTCACCGGCTCCACGCCGGGGGCCACGGGCAGGCCGGCGGTGGTGACGAGGATCACCTCCGCCCCCCGCGCCGCGGCCTCGGCGGCGAGGGCGTGGCCCTGCTTGCCCGAGGAGCGGTTGGCCAGGAAGCGCACGGCGTCGAGCGGCTCGCGGGTGCCGCCGGCGGTGACCAGCACCCGCACGCCGGCGAGGTGGCGCTCCCCCGCGGCCCCCAGGAAGCGCACGATCTCAGCCACGATGTCACCCGGCTCGGCCATGCGTCCCACGCCCACGTCCCCGCCGGCCAGCGAGCCCACCCCCGGTTCGACCACGTGCGCCCCCCGGCGCCGGAGCAGGGCCACGTTGTCGGCCGTGGCCGGGTGTTCCCACATCTCGGTGTGCATGGCCGGGCACACCATCACCGGAGCGCGGGTGGCCAGCAGGGTTGCGGTGAGCAGGTCGTCGGCGATCCCCGCGGCATAGGCGCCCAGGAGCCGGGCGGTCGCCGGAGCCACGACGACGATGTCGGCGCCCGCGGCGAGATGAATGTGGGGAGCGGGCTCGGCCTCGTCCCACAGTGAGGTGCGGACGGCCTCCGAGCCAAGGGCCGACAAGGTGACGGCACCGAGGAACCTGGTGGCGTCGTCGGTCATGACCGGGGCCACGTGCGCGCCGGCGTCGACCAGTCGGCGGCACAGCTCGGCCGCCTTGTAGGCGGCGATGCTCCCGCACACTCCGAGGACGACCCGCCGCCCGACCAGCGGCGGCGGCTCAGGCGGCACAGCCGCTACTGCGCGCCATCCTCGCCGGCGGCCCCCGCGGCACCATCGGCCGCTCCCGCCCCGGCCCCGTCGCCCCCGCCCTCGTTCTGCTCGAGATAACGGATCTTGCCGGCCGCGATCTCCTCGAGGGCGATGGAGAGGGGCTTGCGGGAAACCGACGCCACCTGGGGTGGCACGATGGACCCGAGGCCCTCGCCCAGCTGGTTGAAATAGGAGTTGATCTGGCGGCTGCGCCTGGCGGCCAGGGTGACGAGGGTGAACTTCGAGTCGACCTTGTCGAGCAGGCCCTCGACGGGAGGGTCCATCATCGTCGGCTTGAGTAGGGCCATGCCTCGTCTCCTGGCGCGCGGGGGGAGCGGCTCAGTATACCGGCCACCTCCTCGACCGCCCTGTCCAGCTCGTCGTTGACCACCACGTGATCGGCCAGCTCGCGCCCGGCCCGCTCCTCCTCGAGGCCCAGCGCGAGCCGGGCCTGCACCTGTTCCTCGCTGTCGCCCCGCGCCCGCATACGGGCCGCCTGCGCGTCCGGCGACGGCGCCACCACGAGGATCACCACGGCCTCCGGGTGGCGCTCCCGCACCTGGGCCGCGCCCTGCAGGTCGATCTCGAGCAGGACGTCGACGCCGGGCGGCGCCTCCGGCCACGGGGTGCCGTACAGCTCGTGGTTGGCGGCCAGCTCCGCCCACTCGAGGAACCCCCCCTGCTCGGCGTGGGCCAGGAACAGGTCGCGGTCCACGAAGGTGTAGGCCGTGGCCGGCTCACCGGGCCGGCGGGCGCGGGTGGTCCACGAACGGCTCACCCACAGGTCCGGCATCCGCTCCCGCAGCCGCGAGACGATGGTGCCCTTCCCGACTCCCCCCGGCCCCGAGACGACGAAGATCAACCGATCAGCGCTGCCCGAGCTCCTTGAGGAGGGCCTCTCGCTGGTTGGCGCCCAACCCCTGGATGCGGCGGGTGGCGCTGATGTTCAGCTGCTCCATGAGCCGGCGGGCCTTGACCTTGCCGAGCCCGGGAAGGGACTCCAGGACGGTCACGACCTTGGTGCGCCCGACCACCTCGTCCCGGTCCCCTTGGTCGAGCAGCTCGTCCAGGGTGATCGAGCCCATCTTCAGCTTCTCCTTCAACTCCGCTCGCTGGCGCCGCGAGGATGCCGCCTTCGCCAGCGCTTCGGCTCGGTCCTCAGGGGAGAGCGGCGGAGGCAGCGGCATGGCCGGCACCCTAGCGCGGGGTGACGGCGGCGTCCTCCGGCCGTTGCCGTCGTTCGAGGGCCAGCGACCCCACGAGTTCGGAGGCTGCTTTGGCCCGGTCGGCGGCAGCGGTGACGGCGCGCCCGATCACGAGCACGTCGGCTCCCGCGGCGAGCGCCGCCTGGGGCGTGGAC
The DNA here is from genome assembly GCA_002861595.1 of Actinomycetota bacterium. Taxonomy (GTDB): domain Bacteria; phylum Actinomycetota; class Acidimicrobiia; order Acidimicrobiales. Next base: position 9,490 of record PJQG01000010.1, on the reverse strand, counting down.
GCCCGTGCCTGGTCGTGGCGGCTGGCGCCGGCGGGGCGGATCCCGGGGACGACGGTGACCAGCCGAGGCGCGAGCTGCTTCGCCTCGCGCACGTCGGAGCTGGCGCAGACGATCCCCGCGCAGCCCGCGTCCAGCGCCGCCTTCACCCGCTTGCCCAGCACGTGGGGGGGCACGTCGTCGTCACTCGTGAGGACGGTGACGGCGAGCGCCACGGGGGTCACCACGCCGGCGCCGGCCGCGCCGTGTGCCAGGCCCTCGACGCCGGCCCTGAGCATGGCCCGGCCCCCGGCCGCGTGCATGGTGACGTAGGACGCGTCGATGGCGGCGATGACCTGGGCGGTCCGGCGCACCGTGGTGGGGATGTCGTGCAGCTTGAGGTCGAGGAAGACCCGGTAGCCGGTGTCCACCAACTCGAGCACGGCATCGGGACCGGCGGCGCTGAACAGCTCCAGGCCCACCTTGGCCACCCCGAACCAGGGCCGCACCTCCCTGGCGATCCGTGCCGCCTCGACGAGGTCGTCCACGTCGAGGGCGATGGCCATGCGGTTGCGGACGTCGGAGTTCTTGCGGGGGGTGACAGCGGTCTCAGCGGGGGTCATGGGCAGCTCCGATCAGATCGGTGAGGCGGGCCACATCATGGACCGCCATCCATCGCCTCAGCTCTGCGAGGACCCGGGCCGAGGCTCGTGGCTCGGCAAAGGTGGCGGTGCCCACCTGTACGGCGTGCGCCCCGGCCAGAACGAGCTCGACGACATCCTCGCCCCGGGTGACACCCCCCACGCCGACGATGGGGGCGGCGGGGAAGGCGGCCCGACAGTCGTACACAGCGCGTACGGCGACAGGGTGGATGGCTGGGCCGGACAGGCCGCCCCCGTTGGCGCCCCTGCCGAGCGTTGGTCGGCGCGTCTCGGGATCGATGGCCATGCCCATCACGGTGTTGACGAGCGTCAGTGCCTCCGCGCCGGCATCGAGGGCGGCGCCGGCGATCTCGGTGAGGTTGGTGACATTGGGGCTGAGCTTGGCCCACCGGGGACGGCCGGCGACCACGGTGGCGGCGATGGCGTCGCCGGTGGCGGTGGGCGAATGGGCGAAGACGCGGCGGCGCTCCTCCACGTTGGGGCAGCTGAGGTTGACCTCGACGGCGACGACCTCGGCCGGCGCGTCGGCCAGCATGGCCGCGGCCTTGGCGTAGTCCTCCACGGTGAAGCCCCAGATGCTGGCCACGACGCGCGCGCCGTGGGCGAGGAGGGGCGGGAGGTCGTCCTCGAGCCACGCCTCCACGCCCGGCCCCTGGAGACCGACGCTGTTGAGCATGCCGCCGGCGGTCTGGTGGAGCCGGGGCGGCCGGTTGCCGGCGTACGGCTCGGCATGGAGGGACTTGACGACAACGGCGCCGAGGCCGGCGAGGTCGACATAGGCGCCCAGCTCGGCTCCGTGGCCGGCGGTGCCCGACGCCGTCATCACCGGGTTCGGCAGGTGGACCGATCCGACCATCACCGCCAGCTCGGGTTTCGAGGACATAGGACCCGAGATACGGGGGCCATGTCCTCGAAAGGGCGGTACGCGGCTCAGAGGGGAAGGCGTCGCTGGCCCCCCTCGAGGAACTCCTGGAGGCTGCGCACCGACAGCGGGTGGCGGCCCCAGTCGGCGATGCCGGCGGCGGCGGCCCGGGCCGCGGCGATGGTGGTGAGGCAGGGCACCTTGTGGACGTTGGCGGCAGTGCGGATGTAGGCGCCGTCGGCGCGGGAACCGCGGCCCCGGGGGGTGTTGACGACGAGCTGCACCTTGCCGTCGGCGATGAGCTCGACGGCGGTGGAGGTGGCGCCTTCGTCGCCGAGCTTGGCGACGACCGTGTCGACCGGAAGGCCATGGTCCCGGAGGAAGACGCCGGTGCCGGCGGTGGCGGCCAGGGTGAAGCCCAGCTCGACGAACCTGGCGGCGGCGAGCAGACCCGTCTCCTTGTCCCGGTCGGCGAGGGAGAAGAACACGGCGCCGGCTTCGGGGAGGCGGTCGCCGGCGGCGATCTGGCTCTTGGCGAAGGCCAGACCGAAGGTGGTGTCGATGCCCATGACCTCGCCGGTGGAGCGCATCTCGGGGCCCAGCATGGTGTCGGCGTCGGGGAAGCGGCTGAAGGGCAGCACCGCCTCCTTGACCGAGACGTGGCCGCCGTCGACCGCCTCGCACAGCAGCCCTTCGGCCCGCAGCTCGGCGAGGCTGGCGCCCACGATGACCCGGGCCGCCACCTTGGCCATGGGCACGCCCGTCGCCTTGGAGACGAAGGGCAGGGTGCGGCTGGCCCGGGGGTTGGCCTCGATGACGTACACCTGGTCGTGGCGCACGGCGAACTGCACGTTGAGCGGGCCCTGCACGTCCAGCGCCTCGGCGATGGCGCGCGTGTGTCGCTCGATCACCTCGACGACGGCGCCGGACAGGGTGGGCGGGGGGATGACACAGGCGGAGTCGCCGGAGTGGACGCCCGCCTCCTCCACGTGCTCCATGACGCCGCCGATCACCACCTCGCCGGTGTGGTCGCGCACGGCGTCCACGTCGACCTCGATGGCGTCCTCGAGGAAGCGGTCGACGAGCACGGGGCGCTCCGCCGAGAGGCCGCCCTCCCGGCCGAGCGAGCCGAAGCCGGCCAGCTCGGCCATCGCCCGGGCCAGGTCGTCGTCGTCGTAGACGATCTCCATGGCCCGCCCCCCGAGCACGTAGCTCGGGCGCACGAGCGCGGGGAAGCCGACCTCCTCCACGATGGCCAGGGCCTCTTCAAGGGTGGCGGCGGTCCCGCCCGCGGGCTGGGGGATGCCGAGGCCGGCGCACAGGGCGTTCCAGCGCTCTCGGTCCTCGGCCAGGTCGATCGACTCGGGACTGGTGCCGAGGACCAGCCGGGGGTCCAGCAGGCCGGCCAGCTTGAGCGGCGTCTGGCCGCCGAGGGTCACGACGACGCCTTCGGGCTGCTCCACGTCGATGACGTTCTGCACGTCCTCGGCTGTCAGCGGCTCGAAGTAGAGCCGGTCACTGGTGTCGTAGTCGGTGGAGACCGTCTCGGGGTTGCAGTTGACCATCACCGTCTCGAACCCGGCCTCGCGCAAGGCGAAGCTGGCGTGCACGCAGCAGTAGTCGAACTCGATGCCCTGGCCGATGCGGTTGGGACCGGAGCCGAGGATCATGATCTTGCGGCGCTCACTGGGGCGCACCTCGTCCTCGTCCTCGTAGGCGGCGTAGTGGTAGGGCGTGGCCGCCTCGAACTCGGCGCCGCAGGTGTCCACCGTCTTGAACGTGGCCCGTACGCCGGCGGTGAGTCGGCTCACGCGGACGCTGCGCTCGTCGGTGCCCCACAGCCAGGCCAGCTGGGCGTCGGCGAACCCGAGGCGCTTGGCCCGCCGCCAGTCCCGACGCGTCATGTCGCTCGGGGCCCGGACCGCGAGGGCGGCACGCTCGTCCACGATCCGGGCGATCTGGTCCAGGAACCAGGGGTCGACCTGGGTGGCTGCGGCCAGGCGCTCCGCCGGTATCCCCCGCCGCAGGGCGGCCTCCAACTGGAAGGGTCGGTCAGGTGTGGCCACCGCCGCCCGTCGCACCAGCTCGTCGTCGTCCAGGTGCTCGAAGGCGGCCTCGGCCGGGTCGCAGTTGAGCCCCAGGCGCCCGTGCTCCAGGGAACGCAGCCCCTTCTGGAGGGACTCGGGGAACGTGCGCCCGATGGCCATGGCCTCGCCCACCGACTGCATCCGGGTGCCGAGGATGTCCGGTGTTCCCGGGAACTTCTCGAAGGCCCACCGGGGCACCTTGGTGACGACGTAGTCGATCGTGGGCTCGAAGCTGGCCGGCGTCTCCCGGGTGATGTCGTTGGGGATCTCGTCGAGGGTGTATCCCACGGCGAGGCGGGCGGCGATCTTGGCGATGGGAAAGCCGGTGGCCTTGGAGGCCAAGGCGCTGGAGCGGCTCACGCGTGGGTTCATCTCGATGACGACCATGTCGCCGTTGGCCGGGTTGATGGCGAACTGGATGTTGGAGCCACCGGTCTCCACCCCGATGCGGCGGATGCAGGCGAAGGCGGCGTCGCGCATGAGCTGGTATTCGACGTCGGAGAGCGTCTGAGCGGGGGCGACGGTTATGGAGTCGCCGGTGTGCACGCCCATCGGGTCGAAGTTCTCGATCGAGCACACGACCACGCAGTTGTCGGCGTGGTCGCGCATGACCTCCAGCTCGTACTCCTTCCAGCCGGCGATGGAGCGCTCGATGAGCACCTCGGAGATGGGGCTGGCTTCGAGGCCGACGGCAACGAGGCGGAGAAGCGATTCTTTGTCGTGGGCGATGCCGGTGCCCGCTCCCCCGAGGATGTAGGACGGGCGGACGATGATCGGGTAGCCGATCTCCTCGCCCACCCTCTCGGCCTCCTCGAGCCGGTAGGCGAAGCCGGAGGCGGGCACGGCGAGCCCTATGTCGGTCATGGCCGCCTTGAAGCTCTCGCGGTTCTCGGCGGTGGCGATGGCATCGGGCTTGGCGCCGATGACCTCCACGCCGAAGCGCTCGAGCACGCCCCGCTCGTGGAGGGCCATGGCCAGGTTGAGCGCCGTCTGGCCGCCGAGGGTGGGCAGCAGGGCGTCGGGGCGCTCGCGCTCGATGATGGCGGCGAGGATGTCGGCGCTGAGTGGCTCGACATAGGTGCGATCAGCGAACTCCGGGTCGGTCATGATGGTGGCCGGGTTGGAGTTGGCCAGGATCACGCGGTAGCCCTCGTCGCGGAGGACGCGGCAGGCCTGGGTGCCGGAGTAGTCGAACTCCGACGCCTGACCGATGACGATGGGGCCCGAGCCGATGAGCAGGATCGACTGGAGGTCGTCTCGTCTCGGCATCTACCGGGTCGCCCCTGTCTTGCTGTGGGCCTCCATCAGGGTGCGGAACTCGGCGAACAGGTAGCGGGCGTCATGGGGGCCCGGCCCCGCCTCGGGGTGGTACTGCACGCTGAACGCCGGCGCGTCTGTGCAGCGCAGTCCCTCCACCACGCCGTCGTTGAGGTTGACGTGGGTGACGTCGGCGTTCGGGATCGTTCCTTCGGCCACGGCGTAGTTGTGGTTCTGGCTGGTGATCTCCACCGCGTCGGTAGCCAGCCGGCGCACGGGGTGGTTGCCGCCGTGGTGGCCGAACTTCAGCTTGTAGGTCTGCCCGCCCAGCGCCGCGCCGAGCAGTTGGTGGCCGAGGCAGATGCCGAACACGGGGACCTGCCCGAGGAGCTGGCTGATGGCGGCAGTGGCATAGGTGACGGCGGCGGGATCGCCGGGGCCGTTGGAGAGGAAGACGCCGTCCGGCTTCCGGGCCAAGACGTCGCCGGGGGGCGTGGCCGCGGGCACGACGTCGACGGTGGCGAAGGCCTCGAGGTGGCGCAGGATGGTTCGCTTGATGCCGAAGTCGTAGGCCACCACGCGGAGGGGGCCGGCGCCCACGGTGTAGGGCTCGGTCGTGGTCACGCCGGCCACGAGGTCCGTGCCCTCGGTGCCGGGTTCGCCGGCCGCGGCCCGCTCGAGGGTCGTCTCGTCGGCGGTGCCGAAGGCGCAGGGCATGGAGCCCGCCTGGCGAAGGTGGCGGGTGAGCCGGCGGGTGTCGACGCCACTGATGCCGGGCACCCCGTGGCGCGCCAGGAAGTCGCCCAGGGTCTCGGTGGACCGCCAGTTGCTGGGCCGGCGGGCCAGGTCCCGGGTGATGACGCCGCGGCAGAAGGGCCGGGCGCTTTCGTTGTCGTCGGCGGCCACCCCGTAGTTGCCGATGTGGGGATAGGTGAAGGCGATCACCTGACCGGCGTAGGAGGGGTCGGTGATGACCTCCTGGTAGCCGCTCATGACCGTGTTGAACACCGCCTCCCCCGTGGTGACGCCGGCCGGGGGGATGGCGCCCACGGCCTCGCCTTCGAAGGTGGTGCCGTCGGCCAGCACCAGCAGCGCGTCGGGCCCGGCGCCGGCGCCGCCCGCCGTCACCTCCCACCCCCCCACCGAACGTGGTGAGGAAAGCGGCGCCAGGGCGCCGCTTTCCGGCACACGTTCACAGACGAGTCGAAGCTGTACCGGAAGGCGGCGCCAGAGCGCCGCTCTCCCAACCAAGTTCGAACGCGGTTCACCTCTGCGCCTCGCCGTTGACGACCACCGGCTCGCCCCGCAGCACGGTGTGGCGGACGCGGCCGGTCATCTTGCGACCGGCATAAGGCGTGTTGCGGCTGCGGCTGGCGAGGCGCTCGGCCTCGAGGACCCAGGTGTCGGCCGGGTCGATCACGCACAGGTTGGCGGCGGCGCCCTCTGTGACAGGGCCACCGTGGCCGGCATTGAGGCCGGCGACGCGGGCCGGCTGCCAGGACAACAGGGCGAGCGTCTGCTCGATGGGAAGCTGGAGCTCGCTGAGGGCCAGGGACAGCGCCGTCTCCAGCCCCAGCATCCCCGGCGGGGCCTGGTCGAAGGGGGCCTCCTTGGCTTCCTGGGGATGGGGGGCGTGGTCGGTGGCGATGGCGTCGATGGTGCCATTCTGCAAGCCCGCCTTCACGGCGTCCACGTCGGCGGTCGTCCGCAGAGGCGGGTTGACCTTGAACACGGCGTCGTAGCCGGCCAGCTCGGCGTGGGTGAGGGTGAAGTGGTGGGGGGCGACCTCGGCCGTGACGGGAAGGCCCTGGGCCCGGGCGGCAGCGACCATGGTGACGGAGCCGGCGGTGGAGAGATGAAGCAGGTGGAGGCGGGCACCGGTGAGGCGGGCCAGTGCGATGTCGCGCATCACCATCAGCTCCTCGGCCTCGGCCGGGATGCCAGGGATGCCGAGGCGGCTCGACCATTCACCCTCGTGCATGTGGCCGCCGGCCGCCAGCGCGCCGTCCTCGCAGTGCTGCGCGAGCGTCACCCCGACGCCCGACGCGTACTCCATGGCCCGGCGCATCAGCCGGGCGTCCTGCACGCCGTTGCCGTCGTCGGTGAACAGGCGCACGCCGAGGGCGGCCATCTCCGCCATGGGCGCCAGGCGCGTCCCCTGGCGGCCCATGGTGATGGCACCGGCTACGGCCACCTCGCACAGAGCTGTGGAGCCCAGGTCCAGCACCTGGCGGACCACGGCGGCGGAGTCCATCGGAGGGTCGGTATTGGGCATGGCAACGACCGCGGTGTAACCACCCAGGGCCGCGGCGCGAGAGCCGGATTCGACGGTCTCGGCCTCCTCGTGGCCCGGCTCCCGCAGGTGGGTGTGGAGGTCGACCAGGCCCGGGGCGACGACGCAACCGCCGGCGTCGAGGACGAGGGTGCCGGCGGGCGGGTCTTTCGCGAGGTGCGGTCCCACGGCAACGACGGTGCCGGTGCCGGCCGCCACGATGACGTCGGCGTCACGGGCGCCCGTGGCGTCCACGACGGTCCCGCCCCGGATGGCGACGTCTCGCCCGGTCGTGTCGCTCATCGGTTCAGCGGTGTCCTGACAGAGAAAACGCCCCCAGCCGGGGGCGCCACTGCACGGTGTTGTTCAGCCATGCTCACCTCTGCCGTGCGGGCCTCACTGGACCTGCTTGACGGTGATGACGAAACTAGCAGGCGATCGCCTGAGGGCGGGCACAAGCGGGGGAACATGGGCAAGTGGGACATTGGTGGTAGCCACAATGGTCCGCAGGAAGGTTCGGGTGGACGGCTCCAAGATCTCGCCTTTTCATGCCTTTCATGTAGAATCGTGACGTGAGGACAGGCGACGCCGTGGGCATCGACCCGGCCGGCGCTGAGGTGCTGGCCCGAGAGCTGCAAGACGCCGAACGCATGCTGATCGAGGCGGCAGCCGAGGTCCGGGCAGCCCTGGCCGATGCCGGGGTGACCAGCTTTGCTGCGGTCGAGCTCGACGCGATCTCGACCTGGTGCCGAGCACAGGCAATCGACGTGCGCCGTCGGGCAGGCGCCATCGACGTGCGGGGGATCAACGCCAGGGCGGCGGCCTCCCTGTTTGCTCAAGACCCGGAGGTGAACGAGCTCCGGCGACAACAGCTGTTCGTCCTCCTGGGCCTCGGGGCACAGGAACTGGATTTGCGCTCGTGGGTCGCCGCCGAGTTCCCGGAACTCGCCGAACGACGGGAGCGGACCATCTCGGCAATGACCGCGCTCGGTCGCGCCCGGGCGACTGTCGGCGTGCAGGCCTACATGGGTGGATCGAGGGACGGCAACAGCGGCGAGCGCATGTCCCAGCTCATGCGCCTCGAGCGCGCTCAGGAGCAACAGGGTCGAGCCACCGCGGCAGAGATGGAGCGTTTCCTCGCTGGGCTCGATGACGCCCAGGTGCGCTACGTGGCTACTGCGCTGCTCGAGGCCCTGGCCACCGAGCGCCGTCGTGACCGGGCTGTCGACATGGCCGAAGCGCTGGCGCCCCTGCGCTCCCGGCTCCGGGACCAGCTGGCCGAGGCGGCTCGCCAGGCATACATGGGCCGGCCCGGCCGGCAGCCGTTTGACGTCGATGCGCTGGCGAAGCTCTACAAGGGGCTCGGTTTCGAAAGACAGCGCCCGACCAACGCCTTCACGGAGTTCCTCGCGGGGCTGTTCTTCGGGGACTTCGCCCGAGAAGACGGCGCCGGCAGCGCCGGCATCAGCCGCACGCTCGGCCACCTCGCGTCAGGGCTCTTCGCGGTGGGGGACGTGCGTGACACTCTGGCGAATGTCAGCGCCGGCCACTGGCGAGACGCGGCGCTGAGCGCCCTCGGGGCCATCCCGATCGTTGGCGACCTCGCCAAGGCTGAGGACGCCGTCGACGCCTCACGAGTCGCGCCGGAGGCGCGGCGGTTGTGGCAATTGGATCGTTCGAGGGTCGCTCGGACCGTGTCGCACGAAAGATTCGGCAAGTTTTACCTGAACACCGGCGACGGGCTCTGGTGGAGTATCGACCGAGCGGAGCATGGTGGCTCGGTGTGGAAGGTCTTCGAGGCGACCGACCGGGGACTAAAATGGGTCGCGGATGCAGATAGATATGGAACGTACCTGCGGGACAAGCACAAGGGGCGTGTCGGCCTCTTGATCCCCTGGAAGGAGTTGTCTGGGCGATGACTATTCAATCCGCTGCTGAGTTCATCTCCTTACGTAACAGCCAGGCCATCGAGGAGTACACGCGGGCCGCTCACGAGGACGCCTCGCTCGATGTGTGGTGGCAGATCATCGAGGAACATCCGGAGATGCGGTTCTGGGTCGCTTACAACAAGACGATCCCCCTGGAGGTGCTCCAGGTCCTCGCGGGCGATGAAGACGCGCGTGTACGTGGCATGGTCGCTAGGAAGAGAAAGCTGGACAGTGGCACTCTGGAGCGACTGGCTATGGATGACAACGACGCCGTGCGGGCGTCTGTGGCGCGTCATCGCAAGACTCCCGTCGAAGTGCTTCTACGGATGCTAAACGACCGATGGCACGAAGTGAGAGATACGGCAAAGGCGCGTCTGCAGTCGCTTCCTAATCCCTAGGTGAGCCGGCAGGAAGTGGGGTTCTGGGAAGTCCGAGCGGCCGGAGCG
>PJQG01000070.1:2733-5235 GCA_002861595.1 Actinomycetota bacterium | reverse complement strand
GGCCCTTGTCGGTGAGGGCCGCGAGGGCGTCGTACACCGCCTGACGTGAGATGGCACCGATCTCGGCCCGTACGATCTGGTAGATGTCGTCCGCTGTACTGTGCCGTCGGTCGGACACCGCCCGCAGAACAGCCAGACGCTGTGCCGTGACCTGCATGCCGTGCCGGCGGAGAAGCGCAAGGTTGTCAGGCGATGTCTCCCTGGACATGCCCGGAGTCTACCCGCCGTGCTGGAGTGAGTCCAGATCTAGCTGGACACCAGTCAGCGACTGGGTCCACATCCCGTCGCCAGCCCGGTCCCGGCGATCGGGTCGCCCAGGATGGACCTCACCCGGCCGCCATGGTCACGGCGCGACGCCGCGACCACACACCCTCGTTGACCTCCTGCCAGGCTCGCAGCACGTCCTCGACCGTGCGGCCGCGGCTCTCGACGGCGCCCTCGACTCCAGCGACGCCGCCACCCGCTGGGCCTCGCGCTTCGTCCCGCGCACCGTGCGGCTGGCCTGCGTCGGCCGGCCGTGCTCGTCGCGCCCGGTGAAGACCCGGACCTCCCACACCTCGGGCTTGCGTTTCGCGCACGGTGGCCACGTCCCAGACGCGAGCGGTTGTAGGGATGAGTAGGGATGGATACCCTGCACGGGGTCCTCAGCAGACCGTCCGATCAGCGAATGTGCAGGCCGGTGATGGCCCGGGCAATCACCAGGCGCTGGATCTCTGAGGTGCCCTCGAAGATGGTGAAGATCTTGGCGTCGCGATGCCAGCGCTCCACGGGCTCGTCGCGCACGTAGCCGGCGCCCCCGAGGATCTGGATGGCCTCGTCGGTCACCTTCACCGCAGTCTCGCCGGCGAACAGCTTCGACATCGATCCCTCGCCCGACTCGAAGCGCTTGTGCTGGCTGCTCATCCACGCCGCCCGCCACACCAGGAGGCGGCTGGCGTCGATCAGGGTCTTCATGTCGGCCAGCTTGAAGGCGACGGCCTGGTTCTCGATGATGGCTCGCCCGAACTGGCGTCGCTGCCGGGCGTACTCCAGCGCTCGCTCGTAGGCGGCCCGGGCCACACCGAGGGCCTGCGCCCCGACGGCCGGCCTCGAAGCCTCGAACGTCGCCATGGCCGCCTGGCTGCGCCCGCTGGTCCTGCCCTCGCGCACCCGGTTCAGGCGCTCGTCGAGCCGCTCTTTGCCGCCGAGCAGGCACCGGCCCGGCACCCGGCACCGGTACAGCACGACCTCGGCGGTGTGCGAGGCCCGGATGCCCATCTTCTTGAACACCTGCCCCTGTGACAGCCCCGGCGTCCCCGGCGGGACGACGAAGCTGGCCTGCCCCCGGGGACCGAGGTCGGGATCGACGGAGGCCACCACCACGTGCACGCCGGCGATGCCCCCGTTGGTGGCCCAGGTCTTGGCCCCGTTCAGCTCCCACTCGTCGGTGGCCTCGTGGTACACGGCCCGGGTGCGCAGCGAGCTGACGTCCGAGCCGGCATCGGCCTCCGACACGGCGAAGGCGGCCACCGCCGGCTTGCCGTCGTCGTCTCGGAAGCAACGGGGCAACCACTCCTCCACCTGCTCACGGGTGCCGCCGGCCAGGATGGCGGTGACCGGAAGCGTGGTGCCGAGCATGGCCAGGGCGATGCCGGCGTCGCCCCAGGCCAGCTCCTCCATCACCACCGGAACGAGCAGGCCGGCGGGGTCGGCGAAGATGTGGGACACGAACTCGAGCGAGTACAGCCCCACCTCGGCCGCATCCTCGATGACCGGCCACGGGGTCTCCTCCCGTTCGTCCCACTCGTGGCCGACTGGACGTATGACGTCCCGGGCGAAGCCGTGCACCCATGCCTGGATCTCGAGCTGGTCCTCGTCCAGCTCGAGCGAGAACCGGGCCACGCCGGCAACGGTAGCGGGACCACCTTGGTCGACCCGAAGCTGTACCGGAAAGCGGCGCCCTGGCGCCGCTTTCCGAACCAAGTTGGGTAGGAGGGGGGCGTGCGGGCCGTTGCTCTGGGTGCAGAAGGGCGGCTGGCGGTGGTGGAGCGGCCCGACCCGGCGCCGGGCCTCGGCGAGGTGGTGGTGGCGGTGGAGCGTTGCGGCATCTGCGGCAGCGACCTGCACCTCAAGGCGTCGGGCCTGCTGCCCGCCGGCGCCGTCCTCGGCCACGAGTTCGCCGGCACCATCGCCGCCGTCGGCCCTGGGCCCGCGCCACAGCCGGCGGCCCCCCTCAGCCTCGGCCAGCGGGTGGCCGTCCTGCCCTCGCGACGGTGCGGGGCATGCGCGCCGTGCCGGACCGGCCGGTCGAACCTGTGCCTGGCCCAGCACGCCACCGTGCTCGGGCTCGGGCTCAACGACGGGGGCTTCGCCGAGTACGTGCGGGCGCCGGCGACGTCGTGCCACGTGCTGCCGCCGGGCACGAGCGCCGAGCAGGGTGCCCTCGTGGAGCCCTACGCCGTGGCCCTGCACGCCCTGGCCCGCAGCCGTGCCGGCGCCGATCCGGAGCTGGCCGTGGCCGTG
>PJQG01000070.1:0-2688 GCA_002861595.1 Actinomycetota bacterium | reverse complement strand
CAGGCCGGCGTGGCCCGGGTGGCGGTGGCCGAGCCGAACCCGCGGCGGGGCGCCGTCGCCGCCGCCATGGGGGCGATCGTGGTCGACGACGGGCAGCGGCTCGGCCGCGCGCTAGGCGCTGCGCCCGACGTGGTGTTCGACACCGCCGGCCGCGTCGCGACCGCCCCCCTCGCCGTCGAGATCGTGGCCCCGGGCGGCCAAGTGGTGCTCCTCGGCGTGGTGGGGCCGAGCGAGCGCCTGGCCATGCCCGGACTGCTCTGGGTCGTCAAGGAGGTGGACGTGGCCGCGTCCATTGCCTACACCGACGCCGAGTTCGCCGCCGCCGTGTCCGCGGTGGCGGCCGGCGCCGCCGACGCGATACGTGACGCGACCGAGGTCCGGCCCCTCGAGGAGGCCGAGCGCTCGTTCCAGGAGCTGAGCGGCCCCCAGGCGCCGGCCAAGCTCCTCCTCTCGCCTCAGGAATGAGCCAACCGTTCGTCAGGCTGGGTGACGAGCAGGGCGGCGGCCACCATGAGGATGGCCCCGCCCAGGTATGGCGACGCCGTGCCCACGTGCTGGAAGAGGACGCCGCCGGCGACGGGCCCCGCCACCCGTCCCAGCCCTCCCGCCGCCTGCTGGACACCGAGGGCGCCGCCCCGCCGCCCGGCCGCCGCCGTTCCCCCGACCAGGGCCGAGAGCGTGGGCGTCACCAGGCCCTGGCCGACGGTGAGGAGGACCACGGCGGGCACGAGCGACGCCCGCGACCGCACCGCGGCGAGGGTCAGGAGGCCGACGGCGTTCACCAGCAGGCCGCAACGCAGCGCGCCCCGCTCTCCGAGGCGGCGCACGCAGGGCCGCACCAACGCGACCTGGACCAGGGCGATGAGCAGGCCGACGCCGGCGAACACCGCCGCCGTCGAGGTCTCCCCGAAGCCAAGCCGGCGCTGGCCGAACAGGGCGAAGGTGGCCTCGAAGGCACTGAAGGCAGCGAGGGCCACGAAGGCGACGAGGGCATAGGCGCCAAGCCCGGGGCCGACGCCGGCCGGTCCGGCGGGAGCGGCGATGTCGCCGCCGCCCAGCCCCACCTCGGCCGCCGGAGTCGAGGCGCCGGCGCGAGGGACGGTCTCCGTGAGCCGGCGGCTGGCGGCCACGGCGTTGACCCCGGCGATGAGCGCAGCCAGGAAGAACGGCAGCCTCGGGTCGACCAGGGCGGCCAGGCCCCCGAGGACGGGCCCGGCCACGAACCCGAGCCCGAAGGCGGCGCCGAGCAGCCCGAGCAGCCGTGACCTCTCCTCGGCAGGCGCCAGGTCGATGACGGTCGCCTGGGCGACCGAGACGCTGGCGCCGGACACGCCGTCGGCGACGCGAGCGGCGAAGAGCAGCCACAACGTCCCGGCCAGGGCCGTCACCAGGCTGGCCACAGCGGTCCCGGCCAGCGACAGGACCAGCACCGGCTTGCGCCCGACGCGGTCCGACAGCCGACCCAGCACGGGGGCGAACACCAGCTGGGCCAGCGAGAAGGAGGCAACCAGCAGGCCGATGGCGGTGGGTGAGGCCCCGAAGCGGCGGGCGTAGAGCGGCAGGATGGGCAGCACGATGCCGAACCCGACCAGGTCGATGGCCACGCAGGTCCACACGGCGCTGAACCCGGCGGGCAGCGGCGTGCGGTCCTTGCGCCGCCGGCGCCCCCCCTCCTGCGGGCCCTCCTCGGCATGCCTGCTCACGACGTAGAGAAAGACCCGCGAGACGCCGCTCAGTCAAATCGAGAAGCAGCCGATACTCTTGGTGACAAGTTGTCGGCGCAGCGTGGCGCCGACTCTGTGGAGTAGGACGTCGAGATGCGGCAACGAGGCCAAGTGGGACGACCCAGGGCAGGGCGAGTCCGACAGGATGTGACCGACGCCGAGCTGGCGGTCCGCGCCGCCGGGGGGGACATCCCCGCCTTCGAGGAGCTGTACCGCCGCCATGTCGACGCGGCCTGGCGGGTGGCCCAGGCGGTCACCGGCAATCCCCACGATGCCGCTGACGCCGTCAGCGACGCCTTCACCCGTGTGTTCCAGGCCCTGCCCACCCGCCTCCACGGCGGCGAGAACTTCCGGCCCTACCTTCTCGCCTCCGTCCGCAACGCCGCCATCGACGTGCTGCGTCGGCTCGGTCGCACGACTCCCAGCGACAACGAGGACGTGCTCGACGCCCCCGCAGTGGGCCGTGAACCGTCCGACCTGCTGCTGGCCGACGTCGACTCCGACATGGTGGCCGCCGCCTTCCGCACGCTCCCCGAACGGTGGCGGACCGTGCTCTGGCTCACCGAGGTCGAGAACATGCCTCCCCGGGAGGTGGCCGTGTTGCTGGGCGTGTCGCCCAACGGCGTGGCGCAGCTGGCCGTGCGAGCACGAGCCGGGCTCCGGGAGCGGTTTCTCCAGGCCCACCTGCACCAGGGCGAGGTGCGCAAGGAATGCCGAACTACGGTGGCGAACCTGGGCGCGTACGCCGCCGGCGGCCTGGCCCCCCGGGACATCTCCAAGGTCGACCAGCACCTGGCCGGGTGCAGCGCCTGCGGTGGTCGCCTGGGTGAGCTGGAGGATCTCAGCCAGACCCTGCACCGTTCCGTGCCGCCGGTGCCGCTGTTCCTGGCCGCGGCGGCGGCCGGAAAGTGGCTGGCGGCATCGGGCGCCGGGAAGATGGGCGCGGGCGCCGGCGCGGCGGCCG
>PJQG01000042.1:14338-14748 GCA_002861595.1 Actinomycetota bacterium | reverse complement strand
CGCGTCCCGCTCGGTAGGACCAGTAGAACACCGGGGATCTGACGTCTCCTCCTGTCGGCCGTCAGAGCCGCCCGATGGCCCCCGGGTCCTTCCCTCCGTGGCCCGGGTCCACCACCACCTTCCACGGCACCACGAGCTCGGACACCGAAGAACCAGACTCCAGCATGACCTGGCCGCCCGCCTCGGTCAGCGCTCGCACCTCGAACCGGTGGATGCCCGGGCCGAGCCCCTGGTCCGTGAACGAGACGGCCTCTGGTCTGATAACGCCGATGGCGCCAGCGGACGCGGGAGCACGGCCGACGAGGAAGCCGTTGCGCCATACGGCGTAGCCGGTGGCGCCGGCCACAGCCTGCCAGGCCAGCAGCGCGTCGGCTCGGCCGCCGCCACCGTCGACGCGGCGGGCGCTCAGG
>PJQG01000042.1:5424-14316 GCA_002861595.1 Actinomycetota bacterium | reverse complement strand
CGCCGGCGGCGCCCTGGCGGGGGGGACCGGGACCGGCACCGCGTTGTTGTGACAGGGCCCGAAACTGGTCCAGGACGCCGGCGGCGATGCCGTCGGCCAGGCTCTGGCGGACAGCGGGGTTGGCGAGGGCTCGAGCCTCTTCGGGGTTGGACAGGTAGGCGCCCTCGATGATCAGCGCCGTGGTGCGGGTGTTGCGCAGCACCGCGTAGTAGTCGTCACCCGTTCGCCCGGCTCGCGTGAACGTGCCTCTCGATCCTATGCGTGCTCTCGCGGCGATGCCGGCGAGGACCGAGCGGGCCAGGGCACCGCCTGCGGCGCTGCCCTGCTGGTGGTAGATCTCGGTCCCCCGGACTGCCGGGTTGGTGCTGCCGTTGTTGTGCACGGACAGGAACAGGTTGGCACCGGCGCGGTGCGCCACCTCGGAGCGGGCGTCCAGGGGCACGAACACGTCGCGGTCGCGCGTCAGCACCACCTCCATCCCTGCCTGGCGCAGGGCCTGGGCCAGGCGGAGTGACTCGTCGAGGTTGACGTTCTTCTCCTCGAGCAGCACCGCCGGCCTTTGCCGCGGCCGCCGACGCGCCGCCTCCGCCAAACCGGCGTTGCCGGCCAGGAGCGCGACGCAGGCCAAGATCACAACTCCTCGTCGCATGTCGCCCCTTCTTCCTTTCTTCGCCGCCATGGCCGCGTTCTCCTGCGAGACCGGGCTCCTCCCGTCAGCGCAAGGACAGCACGATCCGCAGCGCCTCGTCAATCCCCCACATCTGCCATCTGCACGGAGATGGCAAGCCAGGATGCAACGTACCGAGTTTGTGATGACGTCGGTGCGGGGCCGAGGAGTAGCCCGAAGCGGGAGCGCTTAGTATCGCCGTACGTGAAGACGGCTCCCGATTCAGTTCGTGCTGAGCCGTCGCCCAACCAGCCGCTCCTGGTGGCCACCGGGGTCGAGAAGACCTACCGCACCGGTGCTGACGCCGTGGGTGCGCTGCGGGGGATCGACCTCTCGGTGAGTGCGGGGGAGCTGGTGGCGGTCATGGGCCCCTCGGGCTCCGGCAAGACCACGTTGCTGAACTGCCTGGCCGGGCTGGACGACATCGACGCCGGCACGGTGCTGCTCGACGGCGAGAGCATCCACGAGATGAGCGACGCCCGCCGCACCCGGCACCGGGCCGAGACCATGGGCTTCATCTTCCAGGCCTTCAACCTCATACCGGTGTTCACCGCCACCGAGAACGCCGAGCTGCCCCTGCTCCTGGCCGGCCGGCCGGCGAAGGAGGCCCGGGCTGCGGCGCGCGACACGCTCGAGCGCGTGGGCCTCGGCCATCGTCTCGACCATCGACCCACCGAGCTGTCGGGCGGCGAGCAGCAGCGCGTGGCGGTGGCCCGGGCGCTGGCCGGCCGGCCCCTCCTGGTGTGGGCCGACGAGCCCACCGGCAACCTCGACTCCGAGACGGCGGCGGCGGTCATGAGCCTGCTGAGGGAGCTCCACGCCGAGGGCCTCACCCTCATCCTCGTGACCCACGACGAGGGCATCGGCGCCGCCGCGCCCCGCCGAATCGTCGTGCGCGACGGGCAGGTCGTGGCCGACGAGCGCCGTGCCGGCGCCGTTTCGTCATGAGTTGCCGATGACCGTCGTCCTCGTCCTCTCGCTGCCGTTCCTGGTGGTGCTGGCCCGCCGGCCCGTGCTGCGGCGCCTGGCTGTGCGCAACGCCCGCCGCCGCCCCCGCGAAGCCGCCCTCGTGCTGCTCGGGTCGCTGCTCGGCACCGCCATCATCACCGGCTCGTTCATCGTGGGCGACACCCTGGAGGCCTCGATTCGGCGATCGGCGTTCACGCAGCTCGGCCCCGTGGACGAGGTCATCCAGGCCAGCGGGGCGGACGCGGCCACGAAGGTGGCGGCCAGCCTGGCCGACCTGCCGCCCAAGCGGCCCACGGCGCCCACGCCGGCCGCCGGCATCGCCGGCATCGCCGGCATCGATGGCGTCGTCCCCATGGTCCGCCTCGACGCCGCCGTGGCCACCACCGGTGCTCGCCGGCGGGCTGAACCGCAGGCCCAGGTCCTGGAGGTTCACTTCGACGACGCCCGCCGTTTCGGCGGCGACCCCGCCGCCACCGGCATGGAGGGGCCGACGCCGGCCACGGACGCGGCGGCACTGGGCAAGGACCTGGCCCGCACCCTCGGCGTGGACGAGGGCGCCACCATCGAGATCTTCGCCTATGGCAACAGGCGTTCGTTCACCGTCGACCGCGTCCTTCCCCGCCTCGGCGTGGCCGGGTTCCACCTGGGCCAGGGCAGCGAGTCGCCCAACGTCTTCGTGGCCCTGGGCACGCTGGCCGCCCTCGCCGCCGGCGCCCCGCCCGAGGCCGCTCCACCCACCTCCCTCGTGCTCGTGTCCAACGCCGGGGGCGTCATCGCCGGCGCTGAGGGCACCGCGCGGGTGAAGGGCCAACTGGAGAGCGCCCTGGCCGGGACCCCCGCCGCCGTGCGCCCGGCCAAGCAGGACCTGCTGCGCGACGCGGACACCGCCGGGAAGGACTTCACCCAGCTGTTCGGCTCCATCGGCTTCTTCAGCGTGCTGGCCGGGATCCTCCTGCTGGTCAACATCTTCGTGATGCTGGCCGAGGAGCGGAAGACCGAGCTGGGGATGCTGCGGGCGGTGGGCCTGCGCCGGGCCGATGCGGTGGGCGCCTTCTCGCTCGAGGGGTGGCTGTACGCCCTGGTGTCGTCGGCCATCGGCACGATCGCCGGTCTCGGTGTCGGGCGGGTCATCGTGGCCGTGGCCGCCGGGATCTTCGCCGGCGACGGCATCTCCCTCGAGCTGCGCTACGCCGCCTCCCTCGGGAGCGTCCAGACCGGGTTCGTCATCGGCTTCGTCATCTCGCTGGTGACCGTCGTCCTCACCTCCGTCCGCGTGGCCCGGCTCAATGTCATCCGGGCCATCAGGGACCTGCCGGAGCCGACGGTCCACCGCCAGCGCCTGGTGAGCCTGGTGCTCGGCGCCCTGGTGATGGTGGCCGGCGCCGGGCTCACGGTGTCGGGCGTGAGCGGCAACGAGCCTCACGCCGCCCTGGCCGGGCCGGCGCTGGCCGGGCTCGGGCTCGTCCCCCTTGCCGGCCGGCTGGTGCCCCGCCGGCCGCTCGTCACCACCGTCTCGGCCGTCGTGCTCGCCTGGGGCGTGCTCTGTTTCGACCTGGCCGCCGGCGTCTTCGGCAACCCGGAGGTCACCGTCTTCGTGGTCGACGGGGTGGTCCTGGTCGCCGCCGCCGTCGCTCTGGTCACCCCAAACCAGGACGTTCTCGGCCGCGGCCTGCGCAACCTTGGTCGCCGGCTGGGCGGCAGGAGCGGGAAGGGAGAGGACAACCTCTCCCTGCGCCTGGGTCTCGCCTATCCGCTGGCCCGCCGCTTCCGCACGGGGATGATCCTCACCATGTACGCCCTGGTCGTGTTCACCCTGGCGTCCATCACGCTTTTCAGCCACGTGTTCGCCGGTCAGGTCGACGACTTCACGGCCGATGTCGCCGGCGGCGCCGACGTGCGGGTGCTCTCGAACCCGGCGAACCCGGTGCCGCCCGAAGCCGTGCGCGCCCTCCCCGGGGTGCGGGACCTGGCCGCCCTCGCCACCGTCGAAGCAGAGTTCGACCTCATCGGCGCCTCGGGCGCGGGTGGCGCGGCCGACGAGGGCTTCGAGCCGTGGCCGGTCGCCGGCTTCGGTGAGGACTATGTGGAGCTCGGCGCCCCTGCCCTCGACAAGTACCCGCCCCGCTACAAGAGCGAGGCGGAGGCCTATCGCGCCGTGCTGGCCGATCCCAGCCTGATCATCGTCGATGACTTCTTCCTGCAGGACGGCGGCGGCCCACCCGAGGCGGCGCTGGCCCTCGGCTCCGAGATGGTGCTGCGGGACCCACGGTCGGGACGGTCGCAGCGCCTGCGGGTGGGCGCCCTGGCCGAGTCGGGCTTCGACGCCCCCATCGCCCTCGTGTCGATCGAGTCCCTGCGGGCCGTCGCCGGCGACCAGGTCGTTGCCAACCACCTCCGGGTGGCCACGCGGCCCGGCGTGGACCCCCAGGAGCTGGCGGAGTCGCTCGACGGCCGTTTCCTCGCCAACGGTGCCGACGCCGTGTCGTTCAAGAAGGCCGTGAGCGACGGCCTGGAGTCACAAAACCAGTTCTTCCGCCTCATGCAGGGCTACCTGGCCCTTGGCCTGGTCGTCGGCATCGCCGGCCTCGGGGTGGTGATGGTGCGAGCCGTGCGTGAGCGCCGGCGCCAGATCGGCGTCCTTCGGGCCTTGGGCTTCGGCACCTCCTCGGTCCGCCGGGCGTTCCTGGTCGAGTCCGCCTTCGTGGCCCTGGAGGGCATCCTCATCGGGGTGCTCCTGGCCGTCCTGTCGACCTGGCGCCTGCTCACCAGCGGCAGCTTCGGTGAAGGCTTGGAGTTCACCATCCCCTGGTTGCAGCTCGGCCTCCTCGTGCTCCTCGCCTTCGGCGCCTCCCTCCTCGCCACCCTGGCGCCGGCCCAGCAGGCCTCCCGCATCCGCCCCGCGGTGGCCCTTCGCCTTGCCGACTGACCCCCTGAACCTGGTGAGGAATGCGGCGCCAGGGCGCCGCTTTCCGGTACAGCTTCGGCCCACCCCCCGAACCTGGTGAGGAAGGCGGCGCCAGAGCGCCGCCTTCCTCACCAGGTTGGGTTCTCACTTCCGGTTCTCAGGAGGGCGCCGGCGCCGGCGCCGCCCGCTCCACTTGTTCGAGCAGGCGGGCCGTACAGGAGGCCATCTCCAGCGGGGGCAGGGCCTCGGTGACGATGCGCTCGGCCAGCGCCGCGAACGCCGCGCCCACGGGCCCGTCGCCGTCCCCGCCGAGTGACGCAGGCTCGCCCATGTCGGCCCCCGCGGCCATGGCCGGGTCGAGGGGAATGCTTGCGAGGAGCGGGGCGCCGATCTGCTCGGCCAGGCGCCGGCCCCCTCCGGAGCCGAACAGGGCGTAGGAGGTGCCGTGGTCGCAGACGAACTCGCTCATGTTCTCGATCACGCCGGCCACCCGCAGGTACCCCTTGCGGGCCATGTCGGCGGCCCGAGCGGCGACGTGCTGAGCGGCCAGGGCGGGGGTGGTGACGATCAGGACCTCGGCTCTGGGCAGCATCCGGGCCAGGCCCATCTGGATGTCGCTGGTGCCCGGGGGCATGTCGATCAGCAGGTAGTCCATCTCGCCCCAGCGCACGTCCTCCAGGAAATGCTGGACGGCCCGGTTCAGCATGAACCCGCGCAGCATGACGGCCTGGTCCTCGGCCGTCCCCTCGATGGAGCCCATCGACACCACCTTCAGTCGCCCCTCCCCGACCGAGCGCTCCAGGGGGACGATCTTCTTCCCTTCGGCCCCGAGCTGGGTGGTGATGCCCAGCATGCGGGGGATCGAGAAGCCACCGATGTCGGCGTCGAGCACGCCCACCGTGAGCCCCCGCTGCGCCAGCTTGGCGGCCAGGTTGGCCGTCACCGACGACTTGCCCACGCCGCCCTTCCCCGAGGCGATGGCTGCGATGCGGGAGCGGGCGGGGATGTCGGTGTCCGGTGCGGCCTCGCGGGCCTTCCAGCGGGCCCGGGCCATGACGTGGCTCTTCTGCTCGGTCGTCATCTCGCCGAAGCGCACCCGCACCTCCTCCACGCCGGGCAGGCTCCCGACGCGCGCCTTGACGTCTCTCATGAGCTGGGCCCGCAGCGGGCAGCCGGCAGTGGTGAGCGCGATGGTGACGTCGACGACGCCCCCCGCCACCTCGATGCCCCGCACCATCCCGAGGTCGACGACGTTGTCTCCCAGCTCGGGGTCGACGACGCCGGCCAGGACCGCCTTCACCGCCTCTTCGGAGGGAAGCACGGACCTGGGCGGCGTCGGCACGGGCGAAGTTTACACGGAGGGCGCCTGGTATATTCGAGGGGTGGACCGGCTGCAGGTGTTCAAGGCGCTCGGCGACAACACCCGCTACGCCATCTACCTGGAGCTGGCCCGCTCGGCCGTGCCCCGGTCCACCGCGGAGGTGGCCGAGTCCCTCGACCTGCACCCCAACACCGTTCGGCCCCACCTCGAGCGCATGCGCGAGGCCGGGCTGCTCGACGTGGAGGTGGACAACCGGGGTGCGGTTGGCCGCCCCCAGCACCGCTACGCCGTCGCCGGCGACGCGCCGTCCCTCGGGCTCGAGCCGCCCGGGTTCCCGCTCATGGCCGGGCTCCTGGCCAACGTGGCCGCCGCCTGCGACCCCGGCTCCGACGTGGTGGCCGGCGTGGGCCGCCGTCACGGGCGCCATGTGGCACGCCAGCGTGCCGGGCAGGGGGCCACCTGTGCGCTCGCCGCCGTGAAGGCCGAGCTGGCCGAGCTCGGGTTCGACCCCGTGGAGCAGAGAACCGGCACCCTGACGACCATCGCCTTCGCCAGCTGCCCGTTCCGCAGCCTGGCCGAGGCCTTCCCGGAGCTGGTCTGCCACCTGCATCGGGGCATGGTCGAGGGCATGGTCGAGGGCCTGGGGGGCCCGACCGTGGAGCGCTTCGCCACCCTCGTCGACCGCGACCCCTGCCAGGTAGAGCTGGCGACGGGGTAAACTGAAGAATCGTCCAAAGAACTTCTACTCAGGAGGCGTCCGGGTGAGCACAACCGAGACCACCAGCAGCAGCACCGACACCACCACCGGTACCGAGGTCATCTCGCTCACCGACACGGCCCTCGGCAAGGTCGCCGAGTTGCTGACGATGGAGGGCAACCCGGAGCTGGCGTTGCGCATCGCCGTGCGCCCCGGCGGGTGCTCGGGCTACTCCTACGAGATGTTCTTCGACAGCGAGCTGGCCCACGACGATCTCATCAGCACCCGTGGCCAGGTACGCGTGGTCGTCGATCCGGCCAGCGCCCAGCTGCTATCGGGCGCCACGCTCGACTACAAGGACGGCCTCCAGGGCGCCGGGTTCAGCGTCAACAACCCCAACGCCCAGCGCTCCTGCGGCTGCGGCCAGTCCTTCTCGTAGTCGCTGCGGACCTCCTCGTCGCTCCCCAGCTCAGGGCTCAGGAGGCGACGAGCCGCTCCAGGGCCTGCCCGGCCTCGGTGCGATCGAAGGCATTGTCGATGCGCTCCCGGATCACGCCGTCGGCCCCGACCAGGAAGAGGAACGGCTCCTGGGACAAACCGTAGGCCTTCACCGCCGGCGCGAGCTCGGTGCCCGTGCGAGAGGCGTAGATCTCCACGTGCACGAAGCGCACGCGGTCGGCGAAGGCGTCGCGGTGGGCCAGGAGGTTGTCCAGCACCGGACCGCACAGGCGGGACTGACAGCGGGCGGGGGTGGCGAGCAACACGGCGAGGGGGCGATTCTCGGCCAGGGCGGCGTCCAGGCTCACGTCGTGCAGCGGGCACATGGGGTCTCTGGTGCAGATCGGGTCGACGCCCCTGGCGTCGGCAGCCGTGGGGGTGGGCACGCTCAGCAGGGGCTGGCCCACGAGCGGCGCCTTCGCCTTGGCCGGATCGGTCACCTCGACGGCCGCCTTGGCCTTCGTCCCCTGGTACGTGGCGTTCACGGTGGCGAAGCCGGGCTCGTCGAACCGGTGGCGCACGAGCAGGTAGGGCAGCTCCAGGCTGCCGTCGGCGTGGAGCTCGGAGTCGACTTCCTCGCCGTCGATGGTGATCTGCACGGGCCCCTCGGGCTTCACCGGGCCCGTGCCCTCCTCGTTGAGGAAGGCCAGCGTGAGCCGCTGGTCGGAGCCGGCCACGTGCACGTAGCTGGCAACCACCAGGTTGACCGGGCTGGGACCCGCGGCCTCGGGCACGTCCTCCTCGCTCGGCTCGGTCACCTTGATCGGGCCGGCCTCGTCGTCCTCGGAGGTCCCGCAGGCGGCCAGGAACACCAGGCCGGCGCCGGCCAGGAGGAACTCTCGTCGATTCAGCGACGGCACGCCACGAACCTATCGTGACGCGGTGTCCCTGACGTTTCGGGTGGACGGCCGCGCCGTGGAGGTGGCCGACGACGGCGCCTCGCTCCTGGAGGTGCTGCGCGAACGTCTTGGGATCCGCAGCCCCAAGGACGGCTGCAGCCCCCAGGGCCAGTGCGGGTGCTGCACCGTCCTGGTCGACGGACAGCCCCGCGTCGCCTGTGTCACCCCCGCCCGCCGGGTCGCCGGCCGCGGCGTCACGACCCTTGACGGTCTGGCCGAGGCCGAGCGCTCGGCCTGGGCCGACGCCTTCCTCGCCAGCGGCGCCAGCCAGTGCGGGTTCTGCACGCCGGGGATCATCGTGCGCCTCTCCGCCCTGCGGGCCACCGGCCGCGGCAACGAGAAGGACGTGGACAACGCGCTGCTGGCCCACCTGTGCCGCTGCACCGGCTGGGTCACCATCAAGGAGGCCTTCGCTCGTGTCGCCGGGCCTCAGCCGCCGTCTGCACCGGCGCCCAGGGACCGGGCCGCTGCCGCCCAACGCGCCGCCCTCGAAGGCGGCGCCCTCCAGCAGGTCGGCACCCACGTCGCCCTGGGAGCGGCGGGGTTCGCTGACGACACCGCCCCGCTCGACGCGCTGGTGGCCGTTCCTGACGGCGCCGGCGGCTGGGCCGTGGCCGAGACGCTGAGCGAGGCTCGCGCCCGGGCAGGCAAGGCCCAGGGCCGACGCAGCACCATCGGGCTGCGCCATCCGCTGGAGATGCCGCCGGGTCCATGGGATGCGGCGCTGCGAACGGCGTGGGTCGAGCCCGCCTACCTCGAGCCCGATGCCTCCTGGTGCCGGCCGGGAGGCCAGCCGGCATCCCCTGTGGCCAACGGCGGCGCCTTCGGCGGCAAGGCGGCGTCGGTGGCGCCGGCAGCCGCCCGCCGTCTGGCCGACGAGTACCGGCGTGCCGTGCGCGTCCTGCTGTCCCGTGAGGACGTCGTGCGCCTCGGCCC
>PJQG01000042.1:0-5288 GCA_002861595.1 Actinomycetota bacterium | reverse complement strand
CCGCCCACCTCCTGCGCGGTTCGGGCAGCGGGGTGGGCCGAGGCCGCCGTGCTGCTGGCCGCGGCCCGGGACGAGGCCACGGCGACGGTGACGGCGCCGTCCGGTGCCCGCGCCGAGGCCGAGGTCGGGGCCGACGGTTCGGTGCGCGTTCGCGTGGCCTGCGGCGACCCGCTGGACGAGGTCGTGCTGCGCTCCTACTGCGTGGGAGCCGCCCACATGGCCATGGGGTGGGTGCGCAGCGAGGGCATCGCCGTCGATGACGAGGGCGTGGCCCACGACCTCACCATCCGCTCCTTCGGGGTGCTGCGGGCCCAGGACATGCCGGCGGTACAGGTCGAGATCGAGGGGGTCGCCGGCCCACCCGTCAACGGCTCCGACGCGGTGTTCGCGGCGGTCGCCGCTGCCGTCTGGCGGGCCGAGGGGCACGCCCGCGACTGGCCGACCTGCAGAGGTCGCGGCGGGGGCCGGGGCCGATGACGCCGCCGGTCGGCCCGTACTCGCCCCTCGTGCGGGCCGGGCCGTTCCTGGTCTGCTCCGGCCAGCTCGGCGTGCGCGACGGTGCCGTCGTCACCGGGGGCGTGCCCGCGCAGACCGGCCAGGCGCTGGCCAACCTCACCGCGCTGCTCGCCGGCGAAGAGGCATCCCTCGAGCACGTGGTGAAGACGACCGTGTTCCTCACAGACATGGCGGACTTTGCCGCCATGAACGAGGCCTATGCGCAGGCGTTCGCCGGCCACCGCCCCGCCCGTTCCGCCGTCGCCGTCGTCGCCCTGCCCCTCGGCGCCGCCGTGGAGATCGAGGCCTGGGCCTACAGGCCCTGACCCCAGCCTCTGGAGTACATGGCGTACCGAACCGGTACGCCATGTACTCCAGAGTGGGAGCGGGGTGGCGAGGGGGCGCCTACAGGCCCCAGCGGGACTGACCGAAGCGGTACCCCACCGACCGGACCGTGGAGATGAGGTGCTCGTGCTCGGTGCCGAGCTTCGCTCGCAGACGGCGGATGTGCACGTCGACGGTGCGGGCCCCGCCGTAGTACTCATAGCCCCAGACCCGCGACAGGAGGATCTCCCGGGTGAAGACCTTCCCCGGATGGGTGGCCAGGAACTTGAGCAGCTC
The DNA here is from genome assembly GCA_002861595.1 of Actinomycetota bacterium. Classification (GTDB taxonomy): domain Bacteria; phylum Actinomycetota; class Acidimicrobiia; order Acidimicrobiales. The sequence goes on along the minus strand of PJQG01000042.1, from coordinate 4,172 downwards.
GTACTCCATGTAGGTGAGGTCGAGGGGCCGCCCGGCGATGGCGGCCTGGTAGGTCTCCAGGTTGAGGATCAGCGGCCCGTACTCCACCAGCTCGGGGCGGGTGCCCTGGCCGGTGCGCCAGAAGAGATGCTTGAGGCGGGCCTCCAGCTCGCGGTCCTGGAAGGGCGAGACGCAGAAGTCGTCGAACATGTCCTCGCGCAGCTCCAGGTCGGCCAACTGGTGGCCGGCGACCATGACCAGCAGCGGCTCGAGCGGCAGGTCGCGCTTGCGCAGCGCCCGGCACAGCGCGAACGCCCCTTCGCCGTCGACGTCGGCGCACACCACCGCTCCGGCCCAGCCGTCGCCCGGCTCCAGGCGGGTGGCTGCCTCGGCCGTTCCCGCCGCCTTCCACGGGTAGCCGGCGAGGTCCAGGGCCTGGACCAGCACCGGTGGGGGAGGGTCGGGATAGAGCAGGAGCGGTTCCACGTCCGTCTCCTGCCTACAGCGTGGAGAGGTAGCGGTCCAGCTCGAACTGGGTCACCTGGGCCTTGTAGTCGGCCCACTCCGCCCGCTTGTTGCGGAGGAACCACGTGAAGACGTGCTCCCCGAGGGTCTCGGCCACCAGCTCGGACCGCTCCATCTCCTCGAGGGCCTCCGACAGCGAACCGGGCAGTGCCGCGATACCCTCGGCCGCCCGCTGTTCGGGCGTGAGCTCATACAGGTTGGTGGCCGCCTCGGGCGGCAGCTCATAGCCGTCCTCGACCCCGCGCAGCCCGGCGGCCAGCACCACGGCGAAGGCCAGGTACGGGTTGCAGGCGGGATCGGGCGCTCGGTACTCGATGCGGGTGGACTCCTTCTTGCCCCGCTTCGGGGCCGGCACGCGCACGAGGGCGGAGCGGTTGTTGCGGGCCCAGGAGACGTAGACGGGCGCCTCGTAGCCGACGACCAGGCGCTTGTAGGAGTTGACCCACTGGTTGGTGACCGCGGTGATCTCCCGTGCGTGGGTGAGGACCCCGGCGATGAACGCCTTGCCGATGGCGGAGAGATGGTGCTCGTCGCCCTCGTCGTGAAAGGCGTTGGCGTCGCCCTCGAACAACGAGAAGTGCGTGTGCAGGCCCGATCCCTGCACGCCGGCCAGCGGCTTGGGCATGAAGGTGGCGTGCACGCCCGCCTCCCGGGCGATCTCCTTGACCACCAGACGGACCGTCATCAAGGTGTCGGCCATCGACATGGCGTCGGTGTAGCGCAGGTCGATCTCGTGCTGGCTCGGCGCGTCCTCGTGCTGGCTGTACTCCACCGGGATGCCCATGTCCTCCAGGGTCAGGACGGTGCGCCGGCGCAGGTTGCCCGCCAGGTCGGCGACGGTGAGCTCGAAGTACGAACCCTGATCGAGAGGCTCGGGCCGCCCCTCCTCGCCGGCGAAGTAGAAGTACTCCACCTCGGGCGCCGCGAAGAAGGAGAAGCCCTTCTCCCGCGCCCGCTCGAGCTGGCGGCGCAGCACGTGTCGTGAGCATCCCTCGAACGGCGTCCCGTCCAGATTGGTGACATCGCAGAAGACGCGCGCGACAGGCGGTCCGTTCTCCCGGTTGGGCAGGATCTGGAACGTGTTGGGGTCTGGGCGGGCGAGCACGTCGCTCTCCTGCACCCGGCTGAACCCGTCCACGGCGGAGCCGTCGAACGTCATCCCCTCCTCGAGCGCGTTCTCCAGCTCGGCGGGGGTGATGTTGAACGCCTTCGGAATGCCGAGCACGTCCGTGAACCACAACTGTATGAACCGGACCCCTCGCTCCTCGACGGTGCGCAACACGTAGTCCTGAGGCCGCTCCATGACCGCCATTCTCGCTCACCGCGGCCGGCAGCGCCGCCTTCCTCGCCCGAGTTTCACCCTCCGTTCACACGGGTCGGTGGCAATACACTCGGCCCTGTGGCCCGTATCCGGATCGCCGCCTGCCAGCTCAACACCGTGGTGGGGGACCTGGAGGGCAACGTGGGGCGCATCCTCGGCGCACTGGAGCAGGCCGAGGCAGCCGGCGCCGACGTGGCCGTCTTCCCGGAGCTGGCCATCACCGGGTACCCGCCGGAGGACCTCCTGCTCAAGCCCGGGTTCGTGGAGGACAACCTGCGAGCCCTCGAGAAGCTGGCCGTGCGCACCGGTGCCTGTGCCGCGGTCGTGGGCTTCGTCGACGACGATCGTGACCTGCGCAACGCCGCCGCGGTGTGCGCCGACGGCAGGGTCGTCGGCCGCTACCACAAGCGCCTGCTGCCCAACTACGCCGTGTTCGACGAGCAGCGTTACTTCACCCCCGGTGTGGCCCCGCTCTCGCTCTTCGTCATCGCCGGGCTGCGCTGCGGGGTTTCCATCTGCGAGGATGCCTGGGCCCCGGCCGGTCCCATCAGGGAGCAGGCCGCGGGCGGGGCCCAGGTCGTGCTCAACCTGAACGCCTCGCCCTACCATGCCGGGCGGCTGCCGGAACGGGAGCGCATGCTGGCCACGCGGGCTGCTGACGCTTCGTGTGCGCTGGTGTACGTGAACCAGGTGGGCGGCCAGGACGAGCTCGTCTTCGACGGCGCCTCCCTGGTCGTCGACGAGAACGGCCAAGTCGTCGCGTCGGCCCCCCAGTTCGAGGAGGCGGTGATGGTCGTCGACCTCCAGCTGGGCCCGTTGTTCCGCAAGCGCCTGCTCGACCCGCGGGGCCGGGCCACCCACCCCCCCCTCCCCTCCGTGCTGGTCAGCGACGCGCCGGTCCCCAACCCCGACCACCGACCGCCCGTGGTCGTTCCCACTCTCGACCCTCTCGACGAGGTGTACGCCGCGCTGGTCACCGGGACCCGCGACTACGTGGCCAAGAACGGTTTCACCGACGTGGTGATCGGCCTCTCGGGAGGCATCGACTCGTCGCTGGTCGCGTGTGTGGCCGCCGACGCCGTGGGCCCGGAGCACGTCCACGGTGTCTCGATGCCCTCGCGGTACTCCAGCGAGGGATCACGCACGGACGCGGCGAAGCTGGCCGAGGCGCTGGGCATCGAGTTGCGCACTGTGCCCATCGAGCCGGCCCATGTCGTGCTGCTCGACATGTTGGGGCCTGCCTTCGAGGGAAGGGCGGAGGACATCACCGAGGAGAACCTCCAGTCGCGGATCCGCGGCCTGGTCCTCATGGCCCTGTCGAACAAGCTCGGGTGGCTGGTCCTCACCACCGCCAACAAGAGCGAGAGCGCCGTCGGCTACTCCACCCTCTACGGCGACACCGCCGGGGGCTTCGCCGTGATCAAGGACGTGCCGAAGACGCTGGTGTTCCAGCTCAGCCGCAGGGTCAACGAGCGCGCCGGAACTGAGGTCATCCCCGGGTCCGTCCTCACCAAGGCCCCGTCGGCCGAGCTGCGGCCCGACCAGCGTGACGAGGACTCTCTGCCGCCCTACGAGGTCCTCGACCCCATCCTGGAGGCCTACGTCGGCGGTGACCTCACCGCCAGTGAGCTGGTGGCAGCAGGCTTTGACCCGGAGCAGGTGCGCCAGGTGGTGCGCCTCGTGGACGTGGCCGAGTACAAGAGGCGCCAGACGCCCCCCGGTGTGCGGGTGAGCGCCAAGGCCTTCGGGAAGGACCGCCGGCTTCCGATCACCAACCACTACCGCGGCTGAGGCCTCCAGGCAGGCGCCGGGGCGGCCGACAACGAATGTTGTCGAGGACCGCTTGACTGCACCGGTATGGTGAAAGAGGCGGCGCCCGCCCCGTTCCCGTCCCGGCGGGAGACTTGCCCGAGGCAGTTCCGAGGGCCCGAGTACCGCAGCGCAACGAAGGGTTTGAGATTTTGGCCAAGGATCGAGGGTCAGAGCGGGACGAGGAAGACCTCGTCAGGATCTACCTCACCGAGATCGGGCAGTACGCCCTCCTCACCAAGGACGACGAGGTCCGCCTCGCCCAGGCCATCGAAACCGGCATCGCCGCCCGCGGTGAGCTGGAGCGGCACCCCAAAGGCCTCTCCGCCGCCCGCCGCCGAGAGCTCAAGCGCCAGCTGGCGGCGGGCGACGACGCGCAGCGCGCCTTCGTGCAGTCCAACCTCCGGCTCGTCGTCTCCATCGCCAAGAAGTACCAGGCGTCCGGGCTCCCCCTGCTCGACCTGGTCCAGGAGGGCAACCTCGGGCTCATGCACGCCGTCGAGAAGTTCGACTGGCGCAAGGGGTTCAAGTTCTCCAC
>PJQG01000011.1 GCA_002861595.1 Actinomycetota bacterium | reverse complement strand
ACCGCGGGCGGTCGTGTTTGAAGCCCGGCAGCCGCCGGCCGCGCGGACCGGCGCCCTGACGAACTACCTGCCGTCGCTCGGTGTCCCGGCCGCGGCGGCCAGCACCGCCTGTCCACCTGCGGCGGGGCCGTCGGCGTGGCCGAACACGGCGGTGCCGGCGACGAGCACGTTGGCGCCGGCGTCCACGCAGGCGCGGGCGTTGCCGGCGTCGACGCCACCGTCGACCTCGACGTCGGTCGCCAGGCCCTGGCGCTCCACCTCGGCTCGAACCCGCTCCACCTTGGACAGCATGCGAGGGATCAGGCGCTGCCCGCCGAAGCCGGGGTTGATCGTCATCACCAGGGCCAGATCGCACATCTCCAGCACGTCGTCGAGAGAGGAAGCCGGCGTGCTCGGGTTGATCGCCACCCCCGACCGGCAGTCGAACTCGCGGATGGCGGTGAGGCTGCGATGGAGATGGGGCGACACCTCGTAGTGGACGGTGATGGCGTCGGCGCCGGCAGAGGCGAACGTCTCGAGGTGGCGCTCTGGCTCGACGATCATCAGGTGGAGCTCCAGGGGCAGGTCGGTGACCCGTCGCAGCGCCCGCACGGTGTCGGTGCCGAACGTGAAGTTGGGGACGAAGACGCCGTCCATGACGTCCACGTGAAGACGCTCGGTCCCGCTGCCTTCCAGCGCGGCGACGGCATCCGCGAGGTGGCCGAAGTCGGCGGCCAAGAGGCTTGGTGCGAGATGGATCGCTCCGGCGCAGGGAGCCCAGGTCGAGCGGGGCACGGGGACATCATGCACCCGACCTCGCCGGCAGGGCTAACTGAGCGAGCTGAGCGTGCTCGGGCCGGTCATCTCCTCCACGGTGGCACCAGCGCCGTGTAGAGCTCGACCGGAACCGTTCCCGAGTCGCGCTTGTTGTAGGACCAGTCCCACTGCTTCTGGCGGTGGCGCAAGTCGAGGTATGCCTCCCCGCCTCTGATGTCGAGCAGCTCGGCGATGAGCACCGGCTCTACCGGGCCCGCGGCGCGAGACGCGTGGGCGGCCAGCTCGTCGCCGAACTGCTCGACGATGCTGCCGACCACCAGCTGTTGCTGGGTGGCCAGGAAGCAGCGGGACCGGTCGGCGATGGTGCTCAGGCGCCGACGGACCACGTTGTAGCCGTGGTCGCCGCCCTCCGAGGCGATGAGGTTGGTCAGCGCGTCGGACAGGGCCATGCCGTCGAGCTTGCACGGCGAGCACTGCCCGCAGGACTCCACGGCCAGGAAGCGGGCCACGCCGGCGGCAACCGTGGCCATGTCGACGGTGTCGTCGAAGACGATGAAGGCGCCCGATCCCAGCCCGCTCCCGATGGCGGACAGCCCCTCGTAGCTCACCGGGGTGTCGAGCATCGAGCCGGGGATGACGCTGTTGGCGACTCCCGACAACACCGCCTTGATGGTGCGACCGGGCTTCGACCCGCCGCCGATGTCCTCGATCACCTCCCGCAGCGGCGTGCCCATCTGCACCTCGCCCACGCCATGTCTCTGGGTGTGGCCCGTCACCGTGCACACCATCGTTCCCGGCGACTCGGTCGTCCCGAGGCTGCGGAACCAGGTGGCGCCCCGGGCGATGATGCGGGCCACGTTGGCCAGGGTCTCGGTGTTGTTGACCAGCGCCGGCGGGGACGGGGCATCGGCCGTGGCCGCAGTCTCGATGCCCCGACGGAACGTGGGCACGATGCGCGGGAAGGGCCAGCGGCCGTCGATGGTCTCGAGCAGTGCGCTCTCCTCGCCGTAGAGGTACTCGTCAGGCCCCTCGAACACTTCGAGCTCGATCCCGTCGCTCCAGCCCTCGTCCTCGACCTCCTCGATGGCGGCCCGTACCCGGTCGACCTCGCCGGCGAAGGACTGCTTCATGGCGAAGACGATCAGGTCGGCGTCCACCGCTCGGGCGGCAATGAGCGCACCTTCCACCACGACGTACGGGTTCCTGCGCAGGATGGTTCGGTCCTTGAAGGTGCCCGGCTCGCCCTCGGCGGCGTTGACGATCACCGTCGACGGTGCGTCGGGCAACCGGTTGGCGGCGACGGTCTGCCACTTGCGCCCGGTGGGGAACCCGGCCCCGCCCCGGCCTCGGAGGCCCGATGCTGCCAGGACCTCGATGATGGCCGCCGGCTCCATGCCGAGCGCAGCCTGGAGGCCCTGGCCCCCGCGCCGCTTCACGAAGTCCTCGAGCGAGATGATCGGTTGCGGGTACAGGACTCGGTGGACAAGGGTCATGACCACTCGCCCTTCGTGATCGTGTTCACGTTCACAAGCTCACCCTACCAGCCTGTGTCGTCCTGAGCAGCTCGGGCGCGAGCGCTCACTCAAGATGACGGAGGCGCGATCCTCTAGAGTGCCGGGTGAGCAGCGTGCCTGAACTGAGGCGCGTCGGTGCGAGCACTCGGAGGGAACGATGGAGATCGGATCGCTGATCACCCGGGCAGTCCTCACCGTCGAAGCAGGCGACAGCGTGCGCGACGCGGCGGTGTGGATGATGGAGCGGGGCGTCGGCTCCGCTGTCGTGATGACCGACGGCAAGCCCGTCGGCATCGTCACCGACCGTGAGGTGCTCCGGGTGATCGCCCGCGGTGAGGACCCCGATTCGCTGACCGCCGGCGAATGCGTGCCGAAGCGGCTGAAGACGGTCCGGCCCGAGCTGGACGTCCTCGAGGCGGCCCGGATCATGAGGGAGAAGGGCTTCCGGCACCTCGTCGTGGTGGACGAGGAGGGTGACCTCGCCGGCGTGTTCTCCATGCGCGACCTCGTGGTCGGGCTTCTCCATGAGCGCAGTGCCAACTTGAGCGCCGGCACCGCCGCGTCGGGTTGAGGCCAAGCGTCCCCAGGCTCACGTCGCCGGGCGACTCCTCTCCTCTGCGCACCGCACATCACCGGGCCAGGAGGACGCGGGCGCACATCGAGCAGACGTAGTCCGTGTCGTCCAGGTGCTGTTGCCACCCCGCCGGGAGCGCCTGGAGGCTCCGACATGTCATGCACCGGATCTGATTGGTGGCCAGGGCCCGGCCCAGCCCGGCCAGCACCTTGATCTGGCGTGCGCCGCGGCCAGCGCGCGGCGGCTTGGGCCGGCCGCGGGCGCGCCCCGCTCCCGCCTCCTGGTCGGCCTGGAGGCGGATCTCGCTCATGACGCGGGTGCGGGCGTCGTGCTCGCTGGCGGCCTCGGCGATCTGGGCTCTCGACAGCCGACGCTCCTCCTCGCTCGCCGCTGCGCTCGACCCGTTCCGCCGGGCAGTCCTGGCCCAGGTCCCCGGGGCCGTCCCGAGCCACACGGCGGCGTTGGGCACCGTGCTGGTCCCGGTGTACGCCGGCGGCGGTGGGGCGGTCCTCGCCACCCGGTAGGCCTCGTTGAGCTCCTGCATCCGGCGCTCGGCCTGGCGACGACGGCGCACCGGGGCCTCGAGGTGCCGGTCCGGGTGGTACACCTGGGCCAGGGCCCGATAGGCCTCGGTGATCTCCTTGCGGGAGGCCGTCGGCGGCACGCCCAGCACCGCGAAGGGGTCCTTGCCCGGGCCCGTCGGCTCGTCGGCACCCTCGCGTCGACCGGCAAACGCCATGGGCTGTCATCCTTTGCTTCAGGCCACCCGTGGTCCGTATGCACCGCGAAGTGTAGCGTTCCCGGCTACACTGGTCACGGAGTGGACGACAGGAGCGCCCCTGTTTTGCTGCGGAAGTGACGCCCTCGCCCGGACCGTGCACGCCTTCCCGAGTTGCATCGGAACAAGAAATCGTGTTCCAGTTGTCTCCTCCCTGCCGGCCGCGCTGCGGCCGGTGGTCCCAGTAGCACCCGAGAAGAGACACGTGAACTATGGCATCCAGGAATGATCACGAGGCCCATGAGGATCTCCTTCGGATCTATCTGAACGAGATCGGGCGGTACCCCCTGCTCACCAAGGCCGACGAGCAGCACTTGGGCGAGGTGATCGAAGCAGGTGTCGCCGCCACCGAGCTGCTGAGCGCCCCCGCCGGGATGTCCCCCGCACGCAAGCGCGAGCTGCGGGCCGAGGCGGCCGAGGGCGAGCGGGCCCGCAAGCAGTTCGTGCAGGCCAACCTGCGCCTGGTGGTCTCGGTGGCCAAGAAGTACCAGGCGTCGGGTCTTCCCCTGCTCGACCTCGTGCAGGAGGGCAACCTCGGCCTCATGCACGCGGTCGACAAGTTCGACCACAAGAAGGGGTTCAAGTTCTCCACCTATGCCACGTGGTGGATCCGCCAGGCCATCCAGCGGGGCGTGGCCAACACGGCCCGCACCATCCGCCTTCCCGTCCACGCCGGTGACGCTGTCGCTCGGGTGCTGAAGACCGAGACGCGCCTGCAGATGGAGCTCGCCCGCCCGCCCACCATCGCCGAGGTGGCCAAGGAGCTCGGCACGACCCCCGACAAGGTCGTCGAAGCGCTCGGTTTCCCGGCTGACACCCGATCGTTGTTCGAGCCGCTGGGCGAGGACGGCGACGCCGAGCTGGCCGACGTGATCGAGGACCGCGCCGCAGCGTCGCCGCTCGACGAAGCCGTGAACGCCGTCATGCCCGAGGAGATCTCTCGGCTGCTCTCCTTCCTCGACGGCCGCGAAGGCGCCATCCTCAGGATGCGCTTCGGCCTCGACGGTGGCGAGCCGATGGGCGTTGAGCAGGTGGCCATGCGCTTCAACCTCAGCCGGGAACGGATCCGCCAGATCGAGGCGCGGGCCATGTCCAAGCTGCGCCACCCCTCGATCGACACCGGGGTCCTGGAGTTGCTCACCGGGTAAGCCCGTTTGCCAGGTGAGCCGTGCATCGCCTGCTCGATCAGATCCTCCGTCGACTGCGGACCAGACCTGACGCCGCGCCCTCTCCGGCTGCCCGGGAGCGCCGTACTCATCTAGGTGACAAAAACAGTTATTGAAGCTTTTCACCTGATGGTCTACAAGTACGGCGAGACCAATCCCATGGAGGTTCTATGAAGCGCGTTCGTCGCAAAGCTGGCGAGACAACGATCGAGGAGGCCCCTGCCGAGGCCCTCGCGCAAATGGAGCACGAGTCCGGCTTGCTCCGCGAGTGCTGGGCCGATCTGCGGGGCCGGCGCCGGCCTGTGGCCGAACCGGCCTGGCAGGAAGAGTTCGAGCCCGACGCCGGCACCGGAGGCCCGGGCACCGGGGGCATCGGGATGAACGACGAGGGCATCGGCCGCATGCGCCGGCGCTACGAAGCGTCCAGCCACTGACCGAGAGAGGAGCAGGCGATGTCGTTGTACCTGATTTGCAAGAACTGCGGCCGGGAGTTCTCCGCCGGCGTCGACATGCCGCCGCCGGAGCCACGGCCGCACCACTGCACCCACTGCACGGCGGCGCCGGTGTACGAGCCCGCTGACTTCAGGGTACCCGCCGGGTACGCGCAGTCGGACCTGGACAGCCTCGGCCAACACGGATAAGAGGCCCCTCTGGCGTCTGGAGTACATGGCGTACCGAAGCGGTACGCCATGTACTCCAGAGCGGAGCGGGACGAGGGGGGGCTAGGCGGAGGGCAGCGTGCAGGTGAACTCGAGGTTGATGTCGTCGCGGACCTTGAGCGCGCCCATCATGGCCGAGAAGGGCTTGATGCCGAACTCCGTCTGAACGACGCTCGCCTTGCCCGTGACCCGGTTGCCGTCGGCCGTCACGTCGAGCGTGGCCGGACGGGTCGTGCCCTTGATGGTGAGGTCACCGGTGACCGACACCGTGGGCGCGCTCCCGGTGACGCTGGTGGACTTGAACGTCACGTTCGGGTGCTTGCCGGTGTCGAGGGTCTTCTCGATGTTCTTGGCGATGTCGGCCCGGTCCTTGTCGCTCAGGGGCTTGACGCCGCCCGTGGCGTTGACGATCTCGAGGCTGTTGAGGTCGACCGTCACCTCGACGCTGCTGGCCGCCGGGTTGTCGGCATCGATGTTCACCGTGCCGTTCCACTTCTTCGCCTCGAGGACCAGGTCGTGGCCGATCTTGGCGCCCATGCCGGCGCGGAACGTATGGACGGTGAGGCTGCCTTCCTGGGGCCCGATGGTGTGGGTGCCGCTCTTCGGTGTCATGGCTGGACACTAACGGGACCTTTTGCACATGGGCAAGACCGGCGCCGCCGCGGGGAGCGATCTCAGGCCCGGGTGGCCCGGATGACGTTGAGGGCGCCGCCGGCGCGGAACCACGCCACGTGCTCCTCGGACATGGTGTGCGTGCACTGGAACGGCACCTGCTCGCCTCCGGGTCTGGTGACACGGCACTCCACGGGCCTGCCGGGGGCCAGCTCGGCCAGTCCGAGGACGGAGATGCGGTCGTGAGGGCCGATCAGGTCGTAGGAGGTGGGATCGGCGAAGGTGAGCGGGAGCACGCCCTGCTTCTTCAGGTTGGTCTCGTGGATCCGGGCGAAGGAGCGCACGAGCACGGCCTTGGTGTTCAGGTGCCTCGGCTCCATGGCCGCGTGCTCCCGTGAGGACCCCTCGCCGTAGTTCTCGTCGCCCACGACGGCCCAGGGAACCGCGGCGTCCCTGCAATGGCGGGCGGCGTCGGGCAGCGGCTCGAGGGCACCGTCGTGCACGGGGCAGTAGCCGGTGCCCGGCTCGGCGGTGAAGGCGTTCACGGCGCCGAGGAACAGGTTGCGGGAGATGTTGTCGAGGTGGCCCCGGTACCGCAGCCACGGGCCGGCGGCCGAGATGTGATCGGTGGTGCACTTGCCCGACGCCTTGAGCAGGACGGGCAGGTCGACGAAGTCCTTCCCGTCCCAGGCCGGGAAGGGCTCCAGCAGCTGGAGGCGGTCGCTGTCGGGCCGCACCACGACCTCCACGGCCGAGGCGTCCTCTGCCGGTGGTTCGAAACCCGTCCCGGCCGGCTCGAAACCGAGGGCGGGCAGCTCCTCTCCGGCGGGGGGTTCGAGGTGGATGGCGTCGCCTCCGCCGTCGACCGCGTCCCGCAGTGGGTCGAAGTCGAGCGTCCCGGCGAGGGCGTAGGCCACGACCGTCTCGGGCGAGGCCACGAAGGCCAGCGTGGCGGCCATCCCGTCGTTGCGGCGCGGGAAGTTGCGGTTGTAGGAGGTGACGATGACGTTGGCCTCGCCCTCGGCCACGTCGTCCCGCTTCCACTGGCCGATGCAGGGGCCGCAGGCGTTGGCCAGCACGGTGGCGCCGACCGCCTCCAGGTCGGCGAGGAGGCCGTCGCGCTCGATGGTCGCCCGCACCCGCTCCGACCCCGGCGTCACCAGCAAGGGCGTCTTCACCCGCAGTCCCTGGGCGGCCGCCTGGCGGGCCACGTGGGCGGCTCGCGTGATGTCCTCGTAGGAGGAGTTGGTGCACGAGCCGACGAGCGCAGAGCTGATGGCCAGCGGCCAGCCGTTGCTCTTGGCATCCTCGCCCATGTCGGAGACGGGCCGGGCCAGGTCGGGGGTGTGGGGCCCGTTGATGTGGGGCTCGAGGCTGGTGAGGTCGATCTCGATCACCCGATCGAAGTAGCGCCCGGGGTCAGCTTCCACCTCGGCGTCGGTCCGGAGGAGCTCGGCCACGAGGTCGGCCAGGTCGGCGATCTCCTTGCGCCCGGTGGACTGGAGATAGGCCGCCGTTCGCCGGTCGTAGGGGAACACCGAGGTGGTGGCGCCGACCTCGGCTCCCATGTTGCAGATCGTCGCCTTCCCCGTGGCGCTGATGGACTCGGTGCCTTCGCCGAAGTACTCGACGACGGCACCGGTGCCCCCATTGACGGACAGGAGATCGGCAACCTTCAGGATGACGTCTTTGGGTGCGGCCCAGCCGTTGAGGGAGCCGGTGAGGTGGACCCCGATGACGTTGGGCCAGCGCAGGCCGAAGGGGCTTCCCACCATGACGTCGACGGCGTCGGCGCCGCCCACCCCGATGGCCAGCATGGCCAGCCCGCCGGCATTGGGAGTGTGCGAGTCGGTGCCGACCATGAGCCCGCCGGGAAAGGCGTACTGCTCGAGGACGACCTGATGGATGATGCCCGAGCCCGGCTTCCAGAAGCCGATCCCGTACTTGGCCGAGACCGTGCGGAGGAAGTCGTACACCTCCTCGTTCGTCTCCACGGCCGCCAGCAGGTCGACACGAGCGCCGGCGCGGGCGGCGATGAGGTGGTCGCAGTGCACGGTGGTGGGGACCGCCACCTGCGGCAGGCCGGCGGTCATGAACTGGAGCAGCGCCATCTGGGCGGTGGCGTCCTGCATCGCCACCCGGTCGGGCAGCAGCTCGCAGTACGAGGCGCCGCGCTCCTTGGGGCAGGCCGCGGGGTCGGCCAGGTGGCCACCCAGGATCTTCTCGGTCAATGTGAGCGGGCGCGCCAGCTGGCGCCGGAGCACGGCAACGCCCTCAGCCAGACGGCGGTGGGCCTCCTCCACCTCCGAAGGGCTGGAGCTCGAGCCCGAGACGGTCACGCCGCTGCACCACCTCGGCCCGCTTGGGCCGCTTCGATACGGTCGACCCGCCCCACCGGGAGCACGTGCCAGGTGTGCTCGACGGTGGCCTCCCAGTCCTCGAGCAGCGCACGGGCCCGCGGGGAGCCGGTCAGCTCGAGGTGGCGCTCCACCAGCCAGCGCAGCTCCTCCAGGTGCTCGGCGTCCGGACGGACGGCTTCCACCAGAGCCGTGTTCAGCCGGGCGGGGAGGTGGGAGTCGGGGTCCCAGACGTAGACCTCGCCGCCGGTCATGCCCGCGCCGAGGTTGTAGCCGACGGGGCCGAGGATGACGACGGTGCCGCCCGTCATGTACTCACAGGCGTGGTCGCCGGTGCCCTCGACCACGGCATCGGCGCCGGAGTTGCGGACACCGAAGCGCTCGCCGGCGGCGCCGGCGATGAAGACCTGGCCGCCGGTGGCGCCATAGAGGCAGGTGTTGCCGGCCAGCACCGGCTCGCCGGCGTCGTCGGCCGGAGGCCGGATGACGACGCGCCCGCCGCCCATGCCCTTTCCCACGTAGTCGTTGGCCTCGCCCTTCAGGTCCAACTCGATGCCGTCGGCGAGGAAGGCGCCGAAGCTCTGGCCCGCGGATCCCTCCAGGTGCACGTTGGCGGTTCCTGCCGGCGGCCGCCCGCCCCACTCCAGGGCGATGGCGCCGCCCAGGGCTGCGCCGACGGTACGGTCGCGGTTGGTGACGGGGTAGGTGAGGTGGACGTCGTCTCCCTCCCAGACCCCGCGGAAGGCGTCGGCCTCGATACGGTCGCCGAGGACCGAGCGGGGTCGCTGGATGGGGAGGGTCGCCACGAAGTGGCGCGGGCTCCCCGCCGCCGGCGAGGCCGGGGTGGCCACGATCGGGCTCAGGTCGAGCGAGTCGGTACGGGGGTCGCCGGTTCGGCGCTGGCGCAGCGACTCGACCCGCCCGATGGCCTCGTTCATGGTGCGGAAGCCCAGCTGGGCCAGCAGCCGGCGGACCTCGCCGGCCACGAACAGCAGGTACGTGGCCACGCCCTCGGGCGTCCCCGTGAACTTCTCGCGGAGGTGTGGGCGCTGGGTGGCGATCCCGGTCGAGCACGTGTCCCGGTGGCAGGCCCGCAGCATGATGCAGCCCTCGGCGATCATGGCGGCGGTGCCAAAGGAGTACTCGTCGGCACCGAGCAGGGCGGCGATCATCACGTCGCGACCCGTCATGAAACCGCCGTCGACGCGGATACGGGCCCGGTCGCGCAGGCCGTTCTCCATGAGCGCCGCCTGGGTCTCGGCCAGCCCGAGCTCCCAGGGCATGCCGGCGTGCTTGATCGACGACAGGGGGGAGGCCCCGGTCCCGCCGTTCCAGCCGGAGATGTGGACCACATCGGCGAGGGCCTTGACCACGCCGGCGGCGATGGTGCCCACGCCGTCCTCGGCCACCAGCTTCACCGACACATCGGCGTGGCGGTTGACCTGTTTCAGGTCGAAGATGAGCTGGGCCAGGTCCTCGATCGAGTAGATGTCGTGGTGCGGCGGGGGCGAGATGAGGGTGACCCCGGGCTGGGTGTGGCGCAGGCTGGCGATCTCGTCGCTCACCTTGTGGCCGGGCAGCTGGCCGCCCTCGCCCGGCTTGGAGCCCTGGGCGATCTTGATCTGCAGCTCGTCGGCGTAGGCGCAGTACTCCGGGGTGACCCCGAAGCGGCCTGAGGCGATCTGCTTGATGCGGCTGTTCTTGTCGCCCCTGGCCTGGCCCCGGGTGTGGAAGCGGTAGCGGGCCTCGCCGCCCTCGCCGCAGTTGGAGCGGCCGCCGATGAGGTTCATGGCCTCGGCCAGGGTCTCGTGCGCCTCTCGAGAGAGCGAGCCGTGGGACATGGCGCCGGTGGAGAAACGGGTGGCGATGGCCGACGCCGGCTCCACCTCCTCCAGAGCCACGGGGTTGACGCAGGGCACGAGCTCCAGAAGGTCCCGCAGCTCGGTGGGGGGCCGGTCGTTCACCAGCGTGGCGAACTCCTCGTAGGTGGGCTCGCTGTCGGAGCGCAACGCCCGCTGCAACAGGTGGGCGGCGTTCATGTTGTTGAGGGCGCCCACGACCTCCTTGTTGTGCGTGTGGTACTCCCCGCCCCGCTTGAGGTCGCGGTAATAGCCGGGGTTGCCCAGCTTCGGGACCTCGTCACCTTCGGGGGGCCACCTCACCTGGGCATGCAGGGCAAGCGCATCCTGCCCGAGCGCCTCCCACCCGATGCCGCCCACGATGGACGGCGTGCCCTTGAAGCAGGTGTCCACCACCTCGGGCCCGAGGCCCACGATCTCGAAGATCTGGGCCCCCCGGTACGAGTCCACGGTGGAGATGCCCATCTTCGACATGACCTTGAGCACACCGTCCTCCACCGCCGCGTGGTAGCGCTCCTGGGCGTCGGGGCTGAGCAGGTCGGCGTCCTCGGCCGCGTCGGCCTCGGCGGCCACGCTGAGCAGGGCCAGGCGGGGACAGATGCCGTCAACGCCGTAGCCGAGCAGGCAGGCGGCATGATGGACGTCGCGCGCGTCGTCGGCGACCACGATGAGGCTGGCGGCGTCGCGCAGGCCGCGGTCGACCAGGCGGTGATGGACGGCGCCGGCGGCCAGGAGCGAGGGAACCGGCACCCGGGTGGGCGACACCGCCCCGTTGTCGATCACCATCACCGCCTTGCCTGAGCTGACCAGCCGCTCGGCCTCGTCGCACAGGCGGGTCACGGCAGCCTGAAGCCCGCCGCTGCCGTCGTTGGCGGCGAAGGTGGCATCCAGGCGGGCGGAGCCGAAGTCGGCGTGCTCCTCGTCGGCCAGCACACCCACGGCACCGGGATAGAGGAAGAAGGAGTTGAGGGCGATGAGGCGGGCGGCCTCGGCGGTCTCGGAGAGGAGTGGCTGGCGGGGCCCGATGAGCGTGCGCAGGCTCATGACCAACCGTTCCCGGAGGTGGTCGATCGGGGGGTTGGTGACCTGGGCGAAGCGCTGCTTGAGGTAGTGGTGGACGGGCCGGGGTCGCCCGGCCATGAGGGGCAGGGGCGTGTCGTCGCCCATCGAGAACACCGGCTCCTTGGCGTCGGTCGTCATGGGCTTGAGCACCATCCGCAGTTCCTCGGTGGTGTAGCCGTGAACGGCCTGGCGCCGGGCCAGCTCGTCGGGCGGGGGGGGTTCCTGGACGGGCCGGCCGTTGCTGACCTTGCGCAGGCCGTCGGCCGCCCAGCGGCTGTAGGGCCCGCCCGCGGCCAGCCGCTCCTTGCACGCCCGGTCGAGGACCACGCCGCGGGAGGGGTCGACGAAGAGCATCTCGCCCGGCCCCAGGCGACCGCGGCGGACCGAGCCGTGGCCGGAGACGTCGACGGCGCCGGCCTCGGAGCAGCACACGACCAGGCCGTCCTCGCAGATGGCGTAGCGCAGCGGACGCAGGCCGTTGCGGTCGAGGGCGGCGCCCACGCCGACCCCGTCGGTGAAGATGAGCCCGGCGGGCCCGTCCCAGGGCTCCACCAGGCAGGCGTGATAGCGGAAGAAGCCCTGCACGGCCGGGTCGAGGTCGCGGGCACCCTCCCAGGCCTCGGGCACGAGCATGGCCACGGCGTGGCGGATGTCGCGGCCGCCCCGGACCAGGAGCTCGACGGCGGCGTCGAGCTGGCCGGAGTCCGACTCGCCGTCGGCCAGGACCGGATGGAACAGCTCCTCGGGGCCGAGCCCGGCTGCCTGTGTCCCGAGGACGGAACGGGCCCGCATGCGGTTGACGTTGCCGGCGATGGCGTTGATCTCGCCGTTGTGGCACAGCGTGCGGAACGGCTGGGCCCGCTCCCAGGTCGGGAGCGTATTGGTGGAGAAGCGCTGGTGGAACACGGCGAACGGGGCGGCGAAGCGCTCGTCGGCCAGGTCCAGGAAGAACGCCGGCAGCAGGTCGGCGGCGACCAGCCCCTTGTAGACGACGGTGCGGAACGAGCAGCTGGCCACGTAGGTCCCGTCCACCTCGGCCTGGATGCGCCTGCGCAGCCGGAAGGCGGCGGACTCGAGGTTCTGGCTCCCGGGCGAGACCGGGGCGAGGACGGCCTGCACGATCTCGGGGCAGCTCCGGCCGGCCGCCTCGCCGAGGGCGGCATCGTCGGTGGGTGGGGCCCGCCACTCGACGACCTCGAGCCCCTCCTCCTTGGCCGCCCGCTCCACCGCCGGGCGGGCGTCGTCGCCGCGGACGAACAGCATGGCCACGCCCCGGCCCTCCCCGAAGATCGCACCCGGGATGGGCACGAGGAGGCCGGAGCCGTCGGCCGTGCGGGCGTCGGCGGCGACGGCGCCACGGTGGACGACGCAGGAGAGGCCTTCGAGAGCGGCCTCGACGACGGCACGGGAGGAGCGGCCGTTGGCGTCGGCGACGAAGCCGATGCCGCAGGCGTCACGCTCGGCGGAAGGGCGCATGGGTCACCTCGTTGTCGGGGTCGGTACTGGGATCACCTGGGTCAGCGGGGCCAGGGCGCCTTCTCCGTTGAAGGTGCGTGCGGGGGAGAGGCGCCATTGCCATTGCCAGGGGTACCGCCCCGGTCCTGCTGCGCGACGAGTGTAGCCGTGCTTGGCTGGCCGCTGCCCCGGGTTTTCGCGCCATCTGGTGCGGGATGCGCACCGGATCGCGCGCAGGTCCCTCGGCGCTACGCCGGGGGCCACCGGCGCTCGGTCGTGGTTGGGCGCCGGCCTTCCCCGAGGGCCCAGGTCCGGCGCCAGCTCGGCCCGACAGGGCCGGTGAGGGCCGGCGTGGCGTCGCCGGCGGCGCGCCGGCGGGCCGCCCACCAGCCGTGGGCCTGTTCGTCGGCCAGCACGGCGATGGCCCGCTCGATGCGCGCCGCCACGGTCCGGGCGTCCTCGCCCTCCGCCGGCCGGAGTGGGTGGCCGAAGGTCACCCGCGTGGAGGACGGGCGGACGCCCTTGGCGCCCTTCTTCGAGATGCGCCTCGTGCCCTCGAGGTGGACGGGCACGACAGGCATGCCGGTGCGCACCGACAGGTACCCGGCGCCGGCCCGGTGGGCCTGCCCCCAGCCGTCAGGGCTGCGGCCGCCCTCGGGAAAGATGATCAGGCTCCACCCGTCCCGGAGCAGTGCGTTGGCCAGCCGGGTGGACTGGGGACTCACGCGCACCCGCTCGATCGGGATGGCGTTGATCGACAGCGCCCAGACGGCGGCCTTGCTCCGCTTGTCGAAGAAGTAGTCGGCGCCGGCGGCCACCGCGGTGCGGTGGCGGAACCGGTCGGGAAGCGACGTCATCACCAGTGGAGTGTCGACGTGGCTGTTGTGGTTGACGGCGAAGATGGCGGGGGCGGCCAGCGACTCGATGCGGTCGAGCCCCTCGACCTCGGGGGCGGCGAGGGCACGGACGACGGGCCGGGTGACGCCGTCGAGGATCAGGGCCCGGGCCAGGCGGGCCGGGTACCTGCGGGCCCACGCCGTGTCGTAGTCGACCCCCGTGCGGCGCTCGGCCGGCGGCCGGGGGACCTGGCGGGGCCAGGTCGGGGCGGTGAAGGGGAAGCCGAGCGGTCGTCGCCTCACGAGACGAACGTGGTGAGGAATCCGGCGCCAGGGCGCCGGATTCCGGTACAGGAAGCCGTCCGGCCCGTCATCGGACGTCGGCCAGGAGCAGGGGTGGGGCGTGCAGGTAGGTGATCGAAGGGTCCCGGCCCACGACGTCGCTGGCCATCTCGAGGGCGTCCTGGAGGGTGGACGCCGGCTTGAACCCCATGCGCCGCACGGCCTTGACGTCGCCGCCCACCACGATCACCCCGCCGAGGTGGGACAGGGCGTGCGCGCACCAGTACCACATGTAGAACGGATGGACGCCGTGATAGGCGTAGCTGGTGCGGTAGAGGTGGATGTACCAGGGGTCGGTGGCGAAGCGCTCCTCGAAGTCGGCCTCGATCTTGACCGGGTCGGTCGTCTCGGCCAGGACCTCTTCGAAGAAGTCGATGTAGCTGGGGTGGTGCACCGGGTGGAAGGCCCAGGGGGTGGGGTGGCGCAGGATGAGCACGCCGCCCTCGCGCACGAGCGGTTTGCCCCGGTACAGGTTGAAGAAGTACCCGAGGCCCAGGCAGGCCACCAGGATCGGGTTCATGATCGAGTTCACGTTGTAGGGGCTGATGTACGGAAGGCCCATGGTGAGCACGTCGGTCTGGCCGCTTACCTCCACCAGTTGCTGGCGGTAGAGGTTCTCGGTGGTCAGGGCGTGGACGGCCTCCACCTCGCCGGCCTGCACGCTGGCCATCTGGTGGGGCGACCTGATGCCGTGGAAGATGGAGCGGGCCAGGCGGGCGGGGGTGCGGTCGAGCGACCGGCTCACGGCCAGGAAGGTGGCCCGGTCCTTGGGGCCCCACTCCCACTCCCGGCGCTGGAGGAAGGCGAAGTGCTCGGGGAAGGTGTCGGTGTTGAGGGTGGTCTCGATCTGGAAGACCTTGATGCCCGACGCCGCGATGTGGCGGCCCATCCGCCAGTTGCTCGAGTGCAGCTCCGAGCGGTGCTGGTCCATGAAGGACCTGCTCTGCAACATGGTGGCGACGTTGTGGTGGTGCTTGAGCGAACGGTACGAAGCCAGACCGGTGGCGACGCTCTTGTGGCCGCCGTCCATGGCCACCAGGTTGATGTTGACGTAGACGATGAGGTCGCTGGTGGCGGCGCGCTTGCTGATCTCGACGTCCTCACCCTGGTCGGTGGTGCCCAGGTGCAGCATGGCGTCGGGGTCCTCAGCGTCGAGCTGGGTCAGCTGGCCGAACGGGGCGAAGGCGTCGTAGACACGGTCGCCGAGGGCGTGGCGGAGCTCGGCCTCGGTCATGCGCCGGTGCAGGGCCAGGGCGGCGATGAGCACCACGTCGTCCACGCCGGCGTCGGCGGCCAGGTCGAGGACGGCCTCGATGACCCGCTGGCGCACGTCGGGGCGGCGCATCGGGGGAAGCGGCAACGACACGTCGTCGAAGCAGATGGTGAGGCGCATCCCCGCTTTCAGCAGGGCGGGGAGCGGCGCGCTGTCGCCGACGGGGTTGAGCAGGGCGTGGCGGATGGCGGCGTCGGGGTCGGCCAGGGCCTCGACCGGCTCCGGCGGGTAGACCACCCGCGAGCCCTCGGGGAGGCGCTCCAGCCGGAACTTCTCGCCGTGCCAGAACAGCATGGGCGGCGTGGACCGATCCACGTCGAGGACGAACCCGGGCCGGGACATCTATGCAGTCTCGCCCGAGCGGGGCCCCAACCCCGCTCTCCTCCCCGAGGCGGGGTCCCCATCCCCGCCCGGGGCCGTGCCCGCAGTCTCGCCCGAGCGGGGCCCCAACCCCGCTCTCCTCCCCGAGGCGGGGTCCCCATCCCCGCCCGGGGCCGTGCCCGCAGTCTCGCCCGAGCGGGGCCCCAACTCCGCTCTCCTCCCCGAGGCGGCGCCGGGGCGCGGGCGGAGGTCGAAGGCGATCTTGACGGCGCCGCGGGGCCCGGCGTGGACGGCGTGGTCGATGGCGTCGCGCCATTCCTCCAACGGGTACAGGGCGCTCACGAGGCGTTCCAGGCCGGCCGCGGCGACCAGTTCGAAGGCGGTGGCGAAGGTGGCGTGACGGTAGGCGTAGGAGCCGACCAGTCGCACCTCGCGCTGCCACAGGGGCGTGAGGTCGACGTTGACGGGCCCGGGCATGCCGACGAGCACCACCGCCCCTCGGGGACGGACGACGGCCAGGCTCTCGCGCAGCGACGATTCGCTGCCCACGCAGTCGATGACCACGTCGGCGCCGCCGGTGAGCTGGCCGTCCATCGCCAGTGACTGCGTCTGGCGCCGGACCGACCGGCGCACCTCGCTCGGGGCGGCGACCGTGCCGGCCCCCAGGGCGCGGGCCAGCCGGCGCTGCTCGGGGTGCTTGGCGCCGGCGATGAGAGCGCCGGGCCGAGCCAGGTGGCGGACGGCGGCCACGGCGCACAGCCCGAGGGTGCCGGCGCCGAGCACCACGACGGTGTCACCGTCGGCGATTCCTGCGTTCTGCACGGCGTGGACCGCGCACGCAGCCGGCTCCACCATGACCGCGGCCTGGTCGCTCATTCCGTCGGGCACGGGGTGGAGCTGGCTCTCGTGGGCGACCAGGCCGCCGGACCACCCGCCGCCGGTGTCGGCGCAGTACCCGGTCTGCAGGCCGGGCTGCAGGCAGCCGAAGGCGATCCGCTCACAGCTGCCGGTGTCGCCGCGGGCACACGCCGCACAGGCGGGGTCGATGCCGCGGGCGGCACAGGCCAGCACCGGCTCGAGGACGGCGCGGCTCCCGTCGTCGAGGTCGCCCACCACCTCGTGGCCGGGTACGAACGGGAAGCTGACGACGGGCTCGAACCAGCGGCTGCTCTGGCCGTCGACGGTTGCGAGGTCCGAGCCGCAGATCCCGGCCAGCCGGGGACGCAGGCGGTGCCATCCCGGGCCGGGGAGGGCAGGCGGTTCCACGTCGGCCAGCCGCAGGGGCCCCACACGCGCCCCACCTCCGGCGGTCAACGCCGAGGCGACCCGAGCGGCGGCGAAGCGGGGGAGGGACCGCTCGAAGACCAGCGCCTTCACCTGTCACCCCCCTCGGCTCTGGAGTACATGGGGTACCGCTTCGGTACGCCATGTGCTCCAGAGCGCAGGAGGGGACCGATGGGCAGGCGGTGCTTGGCGAAGCCGGGGGCCCGCGCCCAATGCTCGACGTGCCAGCCCCGCTTGCGGGCGATGGTGGCGAGCTTGGCTTCCGGGTTGACGGCCACCGGGAAGCCAACGGCCTCGAGCATCGGCAGGTCCGACGCGGAGTCGGCGTAGGCCACCGACTCCTCCAGTCGAAGCCCCTCGGCTTCGGCGTAGGAGGCCATGGCGAGGGTGCGGGCCTCACCGGTCGGGGGGCCGGCCAGCAGCTCACCGGTGAGCCGTCCCTCGGCGTCCTGGCCGAGGCTGGCGCACACGATGTCGTCGAACAGCGGCCGCAGGGGCGCGATGACGAAGTCGAGGGCGCCGGTGATCAGCACGGTGCGATGGCCGAGGGCCCGGTGCCGGCGGATCCGACGGATTCCCGAGGGGAAGGACCGGGCCAGGATGAGTGAGGAGAACATCTCCCAGGAGTCCGAGAACAGCTGCTCGGCCGGAGCTCCCTCGTAACGCCGGTAGAAATGGCGCAGGAAGTCGCCGCGGTCGCGGCGGTCGAGGGCGAGCAGGGCCGGTCCTTCACGCAGCGTGCGCAGGGTGAACTGCACCCGCTCGTCCATGGGGAGGTGACGGGTGGCGAGCCAGGCGTAGGACTCGACCACGTTCGAGGCGATCAGGGTGTTCTCGAGGTCGAAGGCGGCCAGGTGGCGGGCCGGCGACAGCACGGCTCGGCGCCCCCGCTCCTGGCGGGAGGCGCCGGTCTTGCGCCCCGCCGTCGTCCGCACCCGCGAGTTGGCCACGATCGAGGGCAGGTGGACGTTGCGCACGTAGTGGGGCCAGTCGATGACGCCGGGGTCGAACCCGAAGACCGCCTGGTCCTCGGGTGGAAGGGAGGACCACAGGGCGAGCAGGCGGTCGACGTCGAAGACCGCTTCGGTCTCGGCGTAGGCCCCGTAGAGCTGGACGTACCCCAGGGCCCGCTCGGCCTCCGAGCGGCGCTCCTCGAAGCGGGACGAGAGCTCGGCCTGGCGCCCCCGGATCGGAAGGGAGGTGATGACCCGCTCCGCAGCCGACAGGGCTCGCGTCGTGCGCAGCAGCTGGCGCTGCACCCGCCCGCGGCCGGGGAACGACCATTCGGGCACGACGATCGGTTGGCCCTCGCTGTCGTACAGCGGGTGCTCCCGGAACCAGCCCTGCACGAGGTTGACCAGGCGGCGGTAGCGGAGGGGGTTGCGGGCACCCGAGGCGACCTGGAACACGTCGGGCCCCGCCGGGTTCGGCCCGCGTGCGGCGACGGCGATCAGTGCCGCCACCACCAGGTCGACGGGGATCACGTCGACCACGCCCTCGGGGATCCCGGGGAACTGCTTCAACAGGCCCCGGCCGTAGGAGATGATGACCGGCTCCGCCATGCGGAATCCCCGGATCCACCCGGCCCGCGGCTCGGCGAGGGCGGACTCGATGATGGACGGGCGCACGATGGTGAAGGCGACGCCGCCCTCGGTGCAGGCGTCGAGCAGGGCCCGCTCGCCCAGGGCCTTGGTGTAGGCGTACACGTCGGGCCACCCGAGGCCCTTGGCCCGGGCTCGCCCGGCGTCCACCATGGTGTCGGTCACCCATTCCAGGCGCAGCTTCTCGAGCCGCTCAGCCAGCAGGGGCGGCCCTGCGGCACCCAGCTCGCTGCGGGCCCGCTTGGCGAAGCCGGCCAGGCGCTCGGGGGCCCGGCTGGCCGCGTCGACATCGCCTCTGGCTCTGCGGGCGGCGTCCACCTCACCCCGCCAGCTGACCTCGATGGCGAAGGGCGTGTCGGCGAGGAGGGCTTCGGGGGAGCGGCCCCGGCGGGTGCCGGCGACATAGGCGGTGGAGACGGCGACGAGATGGGCCTTCGAACCCGCGTCGGCGAGGACGGCGGCCACGCGTGGCGGACCGAGGAGGTTGACCTCCACGGCGGCGTCGAGGGGCGAGTCGAAGCTGACGGCGGCGGCCACGTGCATGACGACGTCGCAGGACGCCAGCCGGCCGCGGCCCTCGTCGTCCAGTCCCAGGCCGTCGGTGGCCACGTCGCCGCCGATCACGGTCACCCGCCGCTCGATCTCGGCGTCGAACCCGTCGCCGAGCTGAGCCCGCAGCCGGTCGAAGCAGTCGTTGCGGAACACCTCGCGCCGGGCCCGCTCGAGGGCAGGCGTGCGGCGACCGGGCCGGATGAGGAGCACGAGCTGACAGCCCGGCACTGACCTCAGCAGGCGCTCCACCAGGGCGGTGCCCAGGAACCCCGTGGCCCCGGTGACGGCGATGCGCGCGCCGTCGAGGGCGTCACCGATCATGGGTCCTTGTCTACCATTTGGTAGATGACGGGCGCCACGACGGGCGAGCGAGTGCTCGAAGCCGCCCTGGAGTCGTTTGGGACGAGGGGCTACGAGGCGACCTCGCTCGACGCCCTGGCCGCCGGCCTCGGTCTTCGCAAGCAGACGATCCTCTACTGGTTCCCGAGCAAGGAGGCACTCCTCGAGGCCGTGGTCGACCGGGCCGCGGCGGATCTGGCCGAGGCGCTGGAACGGTCGTTGTCGCGGGCGGGGGAGGGATGGGCGAGGGTCGAAGCACTGGTGACCTCGGTGTTCCGGCTCTCCGTGCGCCGCCCGCAGCTGCTCGGCGTGGTACGGGAGGCGAGCCGCCTCGGCCCACCGGCCTCGGTGCGTCTCCTGGCTGCGCTGGAGCCGCTGATGGAGCGCGCAACCGGGTTTCTCCGGGCCGAGATGGCGGCGGGGCGGATGCGCGAGCAGGACCCCCGGGTCGTGCTCGTGGCTGCCTACTCGGCGGTGCTGGGCATGGCGACGGAGGTCGACGTCATCCGCGTCCTCGGGTTCGAGCCGACGCCGCGGGAGCTCGTCCGGCGCCGCAACGAGCTCGTCCGCTTCCTGCGCTCCGCGGTGGCGACGCCGAGCTCGCCGCCGTGACGGGGCGCGCTCAGGGAACGGCGACCCAGGTGCCGAGAAATGCCGAGGAGATGCTCCCGGCGCGGTTGGTGACGCCCTCGACGTCGACCAGGTCGCTGTGCCAGGCGCGCCCTGCCATCGACGCCAACGACACGGTGCCGGTCTGGCGGGCCACGTCGATGGCCAGCTCCGTCGCCGCGTAGGACACGAGGGCGCGGTACGACTGGGACGCCGTCGTCGCTCGGAAGCGGGCGGCGCCGGGTGCCGAGGACATGGGCGAGGGAAGGGAGAGCACGGTACGGGCGCCGGTGGCTTCGGGCAAGGAAGCGATGCCGGCATAGGCGGCGGAGGGAGCGAGGAGGGGCCCGACACGCGGTTGCCAAGGCAAGTGGGAGGCGGCCCGAACGCAGCTGACGGCGAGGTCGCTGTCTCCGGCCACGGCCAGCGTCATGGCGCCCGCACGGCGCAAGGTGGCGATCTCCCTCAGGCAGGTCGTGTTCTTGCGGGCCACCACCGTGGTGACGTTGGACCTGGACGCCAGGCCGGCTGCCAGTGCCGTGTCCGGTCCCGTGCCGATGATCACCCCCACCACACCCAAGAGGCCCTCGGTCCGCAGCGCAGAGGCCAACTGGGCGCCGACCGATCGGGAGGAGCCTTCTACCGGCACCACGTTCGGCCCGGCGACTGACGGGTCGGCGGGGAAGAGCCACGGGGTCGTGGTCGTTATCTCGGCACCGAAGCCGCCGACGATGGCGTTCACCGCCTTGGCCATGGCGTCGATCGCTGCTCGGTCTTCGGCGGCGACGACCACCAACTCGATGGGAACGCCCGCCACTCCACCGGAGGTGTTGGCGGCCTCCACCCGGCGCTGCACGACGTCGCGCACCTCGGCGCCCTCCCGGGCCAGCGGCCCGATGGTCGGCACGACGAGGCCGAGCCGCAGCGGCGAGGTCAACGCCGGGCGCCGGGCCGCGCTGACGGGTGGACCGAGCCGTCCCTCGGCACCAGGGCGGCTCGACTCGCCCGCGACGGCGGCAGGGCCCGGAGTCGAGGAGTCGCGAGCGGGCGACAGGTTCTCCTCGGCCAGGGTGGAGGACGGCGAGGCCGGCGCCTCGGCGGTGCCCGTGGCCAGGGCGCCGAGAGGACCACTCGGAGAGCGCCCGGAGTCCCGGGCGCCGCGGCCCGGGGCGACCAGGTAGGCGAAGAGCAACAGGGCGGCGACCACGACGGGTCGCCAACGATGGGGCGAGCGCTGCGGCTCGTCCACCTCGTCGGACATGGCGACGAAAGGCTGCGCCCGCAGCCACGAGCGCACCCGCGCCAACTCGGCGGCGCGGCGCCGGCATCGTCCGCAGCGGGCGACGTGGGAGCCGACGCCTTCGAAGCCTTCTCCGTCGAACCAGGCCCCGAGTGCGAGCTTGTGGGGATGACGGCCGATCACGATCAGTTGTGCTCCCCGAGCAGACGCACGGCCTTCTTTCGAGCCGTGTGGAGGCGAGACATCACGGTGCCCTTCGGGACCTGCTGGACCTGGGCGATCTCGTCGTAGGAGAGGTCCATGACCTCGCGCAACCACAGGACCTCGCGCAGGGGCGGCGAAAGTCGCTGGAGGAGAACCCATGCAGCAGCCAACTCGAGTGCGGCGACGACGACGTCGTCGGGCGGTGGGATCGGGGCCAGGTCCTGTTCGTCGAGGGTCGACACTGGGCGTGTGGCCCGCAGCCGCTCGAAACAGCAGTTGCGAACGATGGCGATGAGCCATGGGTCGAGCTTGGCCGGGTCGGCCGAGCCCCAGGCCCGCCACGCCTTGAACCAGGCTTCCTGGCAGACGTCTTCCGCGGCGTCTGAACCAAGGATGGCACGAGCGTAGTGAAGGGCATGCTTGGCTCTCTGTCGGTGGAAGTCCTCGAAGGAGGTCAGTGAGTCCACGACGCTCCTGCCCCGGAGAAGACGACCGAAACGCGACGAATATTCAAAAGGACATGCCGACCGGCCGGGTGCTGTTCACCCACGGCGCCGGCCCACCGGTTCCGCCCGCACCGCTCGCAGGGCCAGCCGGGCGGCGAGCATGAGGTAGGGCAGACCGAGCGGCCAGACACCTCCCCAGGGCCCGAAGCCGACGAGCATGGCGGCCAGGCCCGTCATCAGTCTGCTGCGCCGCCGAGCCGCCACCGCCAAGGCCGCCGCCATGGCGCAACCGATAAGGGCCAGTTGCACCGCTGGGAGCCGGTTGAAAGACGGCGCCCAGTAGGCGATGAAGGCGACGGCGCCGGCGCCCGCACCCCACAGCGCCCAGCGCTGCTCGCGGTCGTCCAACGGGTTCAACAGACCGCCGTGGAGGGCTCGGACGGCTCGCCGTTCACACCACCAAGGTACCCCGCCCGGGGCGCGTGAAGGCAGCGCGCGAGGCTGACCCGGTGGACGAGCACGGGTATCTCTACGATCTGTTGCGCGAGGTGGGGCTGAGCGATCTCGCCGCCCGCACCTGGGAGTTCGTGCTGGTCCGGCCCTTCCGGATCCTGCTCCTGGTGCTGCTCGGGGCGATCGTCGGGCGTCTGGCCGCACGGGCGGCCAGACGGTTCGTGAAGACGCTCCACGCTCGCTCGCCGGTGCGGAGCGTCTCGCCTCGTGCCGAGCAGCGCATGGCCACGGTCGGCAACGTGCTCGCCGGCATGGTGCGCGTCGCCGTCAGCGTGGTGGTGGTGTTGCTGGTGCTGGGAGAGGTGGGTGTGGACCTGGCGCCGTTCCTGGCCGGGGCCGGTATCGCCGGTGTGGCCATCGGCTTCGGCGCCCAGAGCCTCGTCAAGGACTTCCTGTCGGGGCTGTTCATCCTCCTCGAGGACCAGTACGGCGTGGGGGACGTCATCAACCTCGGGGCGGTGACGGGCACCGTCGAGGACCTCACGCTGCGGGTGACCCGTGTGCGGGCGACGGACGGGACGGTGTGGTTCGTCCCCAACAGCGAGATCAAGCAGGTCGGCAACAGCTCCATGGAGTGGTCCCGCGCCCTCATCGACGTCCTCGTCGCTTACGACAACGACGTCGTGTCGGTCACCCGCTGGCTGCAGGAGACCGCCGCCGCCTTCTCGACCGACGAGCCGTGGCGCGAGGCGGTTCTGGAGCCACCGGAGGTGTGGGGGGTGCACGCCATGGGCGCCGAGGGAGTCACCATTCGACTCGTCGTGAAGACGGCGCCGTGTCAGCAGTACGCGGTGGCGCGGGAACTACGAGGGCGCATTACGGAGCGTCTGCGGCGAGAGGGGGTGCGAGGACCGGGCCAGACGGTCGTCGTGACCACCTCGAGTGACGCAGGCGCACCGCCTCCGCCGGCGCTGCCCGCGGAGGGGGCCGCGCCGGCGGAGGCGGAATGAGGACTGCTTGCGCCGTTACTTGAGCATGTCCTTCATCTTGTCGGCGGCGCCACCGATCTTGTCCTTGATCGTGCCGCTGGCCTGGTCGACCTTGCCCTCTCTCTGGAGGTCCTCGTCGTCGGTGAGGTCACCTGCGGCTTCCTTGGCCCTGCCCTTCATGTCGTCCATGTTTTCCATGCCAGAGGCATACCCGTGCGCCCCGAGGCCCGAAACAACACCGCTCAGCTTGCGATGATCTGCTCGAACAGCTCCAGGTGCTCGGCGACCATTCGTTCCGAGGAGAAGTACCCCTCGGCCGCCGCCCTGCAGGCGGCCCGGTCGATGCTGTCGAGCCTGGAGATGGTCGCCGCCATGTCGTCGATGTTGTCGCAGAGAAACCCGGTCCGGCCCTCGTCGACCACCTCGGGGGCGGCGCCTTCGGGGAAGGCGATGACCGGCGTTCCGCAGGCCATGGCTTCCAGCATCACCATCCCGAACGGCTCGTTCCAGCGGATCGGGAAGAGCAGGCACCGGGCGTTGGCCAGCAGCTCCAGCTTCTCGTCCAGGGAGACCTCTCCCACATAGCGGATGTCTTCGTTGAGGTAGGGCTTCACATTCGCCTCGAAGTACTCGATCTCCGCCTGCTCGCGCATCTTGGCGGCGAGAATGAGGGGAACGTTGGCCTTGAACGCGGCCTCCGTGGCCCGGTGCGCGCCCTTGTCGGGCGACATCCGGCCGAGGAACAGGCAGTACCCGCCCTTCCCGTGGCCGAAGGGAAAGCTGTTGGCCTTGACGCCGTGGTGGATGACGCGGACGATGGGGATGTCGGGGACCGGCCGGCGCTGGGCGTTGGAGATGGCGATCAGCGGGACGGTCGGCGCGACCCGCCGGTAGATGTCGGCGAGGTCCTCCACGAAGGGCCCGTGCGCCGTGGTCACGACCTTCATCCCGTCGAAGTGCTCGGAGTAGGCGGGGCCCATGACGGTGTGGTCGTGGACGATGTCGTAATCCCTGACTGCCTCGTAGGCGTTCATCACGTGGCGGAGCTCGGCGACGGCCGAGCCGATCTGCGCCGGCGCACTGGGCATCACCCAGCCCTTGGGTACCGGACAGGTGGAGTCGCCCGTGGTGTAGAGCATAACCTCATGACCCGCCTGCTGGAACCCGGTGGCGAGCATGTCCACGACCAGCTCGATGCCTCCGTAGCGGGTCGGCGGCACAGGCGTCCAGGGGGGAGCGATGAGGGCGATGCGCATTGCGCCAGTGAACATCGGCCTTCGCCAGCGCCGCAATGCGGTCGAGACCTTCACCGTGCGGAGGAGGCGTACCGTTGGTTTGTGGGCGACCTCTGGGTCATGAGCGGCGAGTGCGTGCTGGGGTGGGCGCGGAGAGGACCGGACTGGTGCAGCAGGCTCCCCGCCGCCCTCTCGCCGGTCCCCGGACCGGTCGCCGTCATCGGCGCCCGCTACGACGATTCTCCGGTGGGGCCTTACCTGGAGCTCTCGGTGGCCGAGCCGGCCCGTCTCGGGCTGCGCACCGGCATGTGCGTGACAACTATGGCGGTGTCCTCTCCCCGGGCACGCGCCGCGTGCCGGGAGCGCTGGGATCTCCCCGCGGAGATTGCTGCCATGCGATGGTCTGCAGAAGGCGAGGAGCGCTCGCTGGTCTGGGAGGAGCGGGAGATCGTCCTGCGGGCTCGGCCCCGGGGCCCGTGGCTGCCGGCGGTGATGCCCCTGCGGTCCCTGCAGAGCGGAGCGGCAGGGCCGGTCGTCGTTCCCCGCCGGTTCGGCTCGCGCCTGCGCCTTGCCGAGGTGGACGTCGACGTGCCCGCCGGCGATTCGTTCGCCTCCCTGCGCGGTCGCCATGCCGGTGCCATGACCGCCGGGGCGCGCATGGTGACCCGCCCCGCCCGACGCCCGGCCGGGATGCTCTCGAGCATCCCCCTGCGCGTCCGTCAGGTCGTTCCCGGCCCGGAGCCGGCGGGGCTGACCGCTACCATGGTCGGGGTTCGGGCGTATGGCTCAGTTGGTTAGAGCGCAGCCTTCACACGGCTGAGGTCACAGGTTCGAGTCCTGTTACGCCCACCCGAGTTGTCATTGTACGAACCGGGTCACTGGCCGGGCCTGCGCCCGCTGTGTCGTGCCAGCAGGATCGGGCAAGCCCGGCAGCAGGCGGAACGTGGGCTCCACCCGGTCCTTTCCCCGCACCTGGAGTTTCGTGGACGAATGCCTGGGTGACGGCCTTGCGCACCGCATCGGGGGCGTTGGTGGAGACGCTGGGCAGCTCCTCGTCGATGACGGCGATGGCGTCGTTCGAGGGAGGACCGTCCTTGCTGCCGCTTCATCGATGGTCGCCGCCAGCTCGGTGCGGCGAGCACGAAGGGTGTGCGCCTTGGCCCTCAGCTCGCGTACGCGCTCGCCGAACCTGTCCTCGGTGACGGTGCCGTTCTCTCGAAGGCGAGCATGTAGCGCTCGACGGCGGCCTTGGGTCTTGTTCAACTCGGCCTCGAGGACGGCGATCGCGGCTCCACCGCCGGGTGTACGCGAAAAAGTAGGACTGCATACCAGCCCCTTCAAAAGAACGCGTTGACAGCCCCCGATCCCGTTCTGGCTGGGCGGAGTCAGCCGGCGTACAGGGCGGGCCGGTAGCGCGGCTTGGGGATCGGCTTGCCCGCCTCGGCGGCTCCGGCCAGCCAAGCCTCCTTGGCCCGCTCTACTTCTGCGAGTGCTTCTTCGGGCGTGGCGCCGAACGCCGAGCACGCCTCCAGGTCGGGGATGTCGGCGATGTAACCGCCGTCCTCGTCGCTGTAGAAGAGGTTGATGTGGTAGTCGCTCATCGCTTCTCCAACCGCACACCATACCGCTCGACGAGCTTGAGGAACTGCCGGACCTGGTAGGGCTTGGCCTGGCCGCCGATCTCCTGGAGGTTGACCAACCGGTCGACGTCCGGGTGCGAGTAGAGGTGGTGGCTTCCGCTTATCCGGACGAGCCGGAAGCCAAACGCCTCCACCAGGGTCACCGAACAACGCCGGCATGTCGAAGCGGGACTCCAGCGCGACCAGGTCGGCGAAGTCGCGAGCCTCGGCGCGGCCGAAGACGGCGAGCACCTTGTCGACGGCGAGCTCCTCCGTGCTCAGGATCGAGGCGTACTCGCTGCGCTCGACCGGAAGCAACCGGGCGTCGACGCCGAGGTCGACGACGGTCGCCTCGTTGCCGGCGGTGCGACGAGGCGAGCAAAGCCGGGGCCGACCTGGCGGCGTTCGACGTGATAGCCGCGGCCTCGCAGGGCGTCCTCGAGAACGGGGAGGAAGCGGTCGACGTCGGCCGTTGACGTGGTGAAGAAGTCGAGGTCGCGTGTGAGGCGCTCCGTGATGCCGGCCGTGTGGTGAGCGCGGCGCCGCCAGCGAGGGCGAAGCCTTCCGCCTCGGGAAGCTCGTCCACGAGCCTTGCGATGCGCTCCTGCAGCGGGGTCAGCACGGCAGGTCGAGATCACGATCCGCCGGTACCACTCCGCCCAGGCGCGCCGCACTGGCGTAGGCAGCACGAGGTCGTGCCACAGCTCGAGCAGTTGGTCGACGTCGATGAAACGGCGGACGTCGTCCTCGGTCCCTTCGCGGAGAACCTGCTCGTACACGCGCAGGCGGTCCTGGCGCCTGGCGAGGTCGTAGCGCCTCCGTCGCCCGCCCCAACTGACGTGGAGGGGGAGTTCGACCTCGCCGTGCGCCTTGTCGACCGTTCGGTCGGCGACATCATCGGGGATCGCGACAGGCCGGGCCTCGGGCCCCAGCTCGCTACTGCGCGTCGTCGTCACCGCTGTCGAGTCTAAGAACGGCCGCTACGTGACCCGCTTGCCTCAGGCGGTGCGCCCCGGTGGCCAGCGATGCCCCTTCAGCCAGACCTTGATCTCGGCGGGGTCGAAGCGGATCAGGTGCCCCCACTTGTCTGAGCCGGCGTCGGCTCGGGGTGCTCGGCGCTAGTGGCCGGGCAGGGGGCGGGCGGCCTGCCAGTACTGCTCGAAGGCCGCCGCTTGGACCTCGGCGTACCCCAGGTGCTCAACGAGCAAGGTGTTGGGGTAGCCGCCCTCGGGGGCAGCGGCGTCGGCGAGGTTCACCAACGTCTTGCTGCGGTCGACCACCACCAGCTTGATCGGCAGCCGCTCGGCCAGGCGGGCCTGGACGCCCGCTTGGTGGTAGACGTCCATCTCGGTGCGGAAGGCTTCGGCCGCCGGGTCCTGCCATTGCTTGGCCACGTACAGCACCCGGGCCGACACCCCTCGCGAGAGCATGTCGAGCACGGCCCGGTTGGGGTTGGGAAAGCGCCAGGCGTAGGGCGGGCGGGTGAACATCACCAGCTCGCTCTCGGCCTCGGCCAGCAGCTGCTCGTAGGTCCGCTTCATCTGGGCGGCTCCGAAGAGGAAGTGGGCCTGGGGCAGGGCGACCGAGGGGGCGTCGGCGAAGGACTCCACCAACAGCTGGTGCGCGTAGCGGCTTCGGTCCCGCAGCTGGGTCAGGCGCTCGGCGTGGGCGTCCTCTTGGGCCTCGTAGAGCCGCTCGGCCACCTGGTCGCTGGCCACTGAGGCCCACAGGGCCGACCCCTCCACGGGCAGGCGCTCGGCCAGGCGCTTGACGGCCAGGGAGTTGAGCACCTTGTAGATGCTGGTGCGGGGGATGTCGGCCAGGGTCTCGAGCTGGGCCGTGGTAGCCGAGCCGAGCCGGAGCAGGGCGAGGAGCACGCGGGCCTCATAGGGGCTGAGGCCCAGCTCCTCGAGCTCGGTGCGCAGCAGCTCCGGCGTGGGGGCGCCACCAGCGTGTGCCACTGCTGGCGAGTCGCCACCACGAGCTGTCGTCGTCAAGAGCCCTCCCGTTTGCCCGGCCATTTTGGCTGCTTAGTTGCCTGGTTGCAAACAAATCCCTTGACCCCGGCCCGCGTCCGTAGTAGAGTCGTCGCTAGTAGATGTAGATGAGCAGCGACGGCGCAGGGAGGCGAGTCGGTGGCAAAGCGAAATCGCAGCTCTTCGGGAGCGACCCGCGATGAAGGAGTGAGCGAGATGGTCGGGACGCGAACCAGGTCCACGAGGCGGGCGTGGGGCGTCGCCCTCGGCGGCGTGGCGATGAGCGTAGCGGTGCTCGCCTCGAGCGCGTGGGCGTGCACGGCGGTGATGGGCAAGCTCACCCTCAACCCCACATCGGGCCGGGCCGGGTCGACCGTCAAGGCCGCCGCCACCGGGCTCAAGGTGGCACCCGCCAAGTACCGGCTGGTGTTCATCGACTCCCGTGAGCTGAAGGCCGACAAGGGATGCCACAGCTCGACGTCGAGCGACATCATCAAGCGGGGCATCCAGACCGACAGCAAGGGCGCCTTCAGCGCCAAGGCCGCGATCCCCACCACCGCCCCCCGGGGCACGAGCCTGATCTGCGGGCTGGAGACCTACCCCGTGCGCAACCAGACCGCCACCACTCACGAGACCTACACGGTGCTCTAGGGGCCTGCTGCCCTCTAGGCCACGGCGGCATTTGAGACGGTCGGTTCGTGTTCTGCCCCCCTGAACCAACGAGACGATGACGACCCGCGACAGAACCGGGCGGAGCTCAACGACGCCGGCCCGGCCTTCCTCGAGGTAGCCCGGGTGATCCTCTCTGAGGTCGAGCACGCGACCGGGATCGCCCATCATGGCCCGGGGCGTCGGATGCCTGGGTCTGGGCCACGTCGACGCCGCCAGCTTCGAGCTCCTCCCGTTCTGCTGCGAGCCTTCCCACCGGTACGCGCCGGCACCAGTCCTTCACGGTTACCCAGCTCCTGATTTCACTCTTGCTTTCGTCCTCACCGGGTCCTGAGTAGGTCCCGAGCCCATAACCGTTTGCCTCAATCTCTGTGGGAGAACCCGTGTCACGACTCAAGTTGTTCGGCCTCACGTCGTCCGTCATGGCAATAGCTGGCCTGCTGGCGGCGGCGGCGGGGCCTGATCTCGGCCGGCAGGAGACCAGCCCACGCTCGACGCTGGCGCAGGCATCACCCGCGGAGGAGGCACGGGTCCAACAGGCCTATGGCGCGTTGCCATTGCGCTTCGAGGCCAACCGTGGACAGACCGACGATCGGGTCGATTTCTTGTCACGAGGCAGTGGCTACGGCCTGTTCCTCACCCCCACGGAGGCCGTGCTGTCCCTCCGCAGCCCCCGGACTGAGGGTGGAGCCGAGGCTGCGTCGGCGAGGACGACGAGCGTGCTGCGGATGCAGGTCGTGGGAGGCAACCCCGACGCCGAGGCCGCGGCGAGCGGCACCGCCGGCGGGGAGGCGAACTTCCTGCTGGGTCGAGATCCCACCGACTGGATCACCGACGTCGCGACGTACCGTCGGGTCAACTACCGCGGGGTCTACCACGGGATCGACGTGTCGTACTACGGCGCCCAGGGTGGCCTGGAGTACGACTTCATCGTCGCCCCCGGCAGCGACCCCGCCACCATCGCCCTTCGCTTCGAAGGTGCCAAAGCCCTCTCGATCGACCCGGCTGGCGACCTGATGCTGGCCATCCCCGGCGGTGACATCCGCCAGTCCAAGCCGGTCGCTTACCAGGAGGTGCAGGGGACCAAGCACCACGTTCCGGCCAGGTTCGTGCTCAGCGGTGACGAGGTCGGCTTCGAGGTGGGCGCCTATGACCCGGCTCGTCCGTTGGTCATAGATCCGGTGCTTGCCTACTCCACCTATCTTGGTGGAAGCGGCGACGAGCGTAGCGAGGGAGGGGGGGGCCCGAGCATCGCCGTTGACTCCTCGGGTAGTGCCTACGTGGCTGGCACCACCGTCTCCGCGGACTTTCCGGTGACCTCCGGTGCCCTGGACCCGAGCTGTGGAAGCGACGGGAACTGCGATGCGGGTCTCGAGGCCCAGCCCGATGTCTTTGTGACCAAGCTCGATCCGAGCGGGACGAAGGTGGTCTATTCGACCTTCCTCGGAGGAAGCAGCCGAGAAGAGGGCGCCGACATCGCCGTCGATGCTGGCGGGGCCGCCTACGTCGCAGGCGACACCACCTCTGGCGACTTTCCGACCACCGCGGACGCCTTCCAGCCCGCGTGCACAACCGCCACGACCTCCTGCGCGGACGCGTTCGTGGCCAAGCTGCTGCCTGACGGGTCCGGCCTCAGCTACTCCACCTATCTGGGGGCCAATGGCAGGGAGACGTCGTTCCGCATTGACGTCGGGGCCGACGGCACGATCTTTGGCACCGGCCGGACCTTCACGTTCGGGCCCCCATGCTTTCCGCCCGACCCCTGCTCAGCGCCGCCGCCCAACGAGTTCCCCGTCACACCGGGGGCCTTCGCCAAAGGCGGGGAGGATCTCACCGCCGGCACCTTCCTGGCGCGCCTCGATCCCTCCCGGGATGGAGCAGCGGGCCTGATCTACTCCACCTTGATCCCCGGTGACTTGACGACCCCGGCCGACATCGCGGTGGACGAGTCGCACCTCGCCTACATTGTGGGCGAAACCGCCAGCGAGGAGTTGCCCGTCACCGCCGGCGCCTTCCAGGAGGAGTGCCAGATCGGCACGTCATCCGACACGGGGGGGCCGATCTGCAGCGATGCGTTCATCTTCAAGGTCGACACCTCCAAGTCGGGCGACGAGTCCGGCGTGCCGTCGGCGGACAACGCCGCATTGGTGTACAGCACCTACCTGGGTGGTAGCGAGAGTGCTTTCGGGGGGACGTCCAACTTCTTCGGGCTCGATCAAGCCAAGGGCGTCGACGTCGACAACGCCGGCAACGTGTACCTCACGGGGCGCACCGACTCTCCCGACTTCCCCACCACTCCTGGAGCTTTCCAGACGACGTTCCCCGGTTGTTCGAGCTTCGGCTGTGACGGCTTCGTGACCAAGCTCAGGCCCGCTGGGCAGGGCGCTGCCGACCTCCTCTACTCGAGCTTCCTCGGTGCGCCGATCACCGATCAGGGAAACGGCATCGCCGTCAATGGTGCGGGCCACGCCGTGATCACAGGACAAACGCTCTCGACGGGCTTCCCGACCAAGGACCCCGTCCAGGCCCAATGCGGCTGCTTCACGAGCTCGACCTTTGACGCCTTTGTGGCCACCGTCAACCTCGCGGGCAGAGGAGAGGACGACCTGGTCTTCTCGACGTTCCTGGGCGGCAGCGGAGAGGACGCGGGCGAGGGCGTGGCGCTCGACGCCGCCGGCAACGCCTACGTCACCGGCACCACCAACTCACCCCAGACGGGAGGGGTGTTCGGGCCCGAGTCCGTCCCCTTCCCGGTCACCAGCCCGAGCTATCAGGCGAGCAACGCCGGCGGCTTCGACGTCTTCGTCACCAAGATCGACCTGGGGGAGACTCCTCAACCTCCAGCTGTTGGTGGCCTTTCGGTCGACAACGTGCGCGTGGTCGAGGGAGACCGCGGCACCCGCCTGCTCCGGTTCAAGGTGAGCCTTGGTGCCGAGAACCCCAAGAAGGTGGAGGTGAGGTACCGAACGCTCGACGGTACGGCCAGGGCATACAGTGACTACCGAGCCCAGCAGGGGAAACTGCGCTTCCGGCCCGGAGTCACGACCCAGACGGTGAGCGTCGAGATCAACGGCGACGTCAAGGTGGAGGCCAACGAGACCTTCTTCCTGGAGCTGTACCGGCCCAAGAGGGCGCCGATCGACGACGCCAGGGGCAGGGGAACGATCGTCAACGATGACTGAAGTGTTCTCTTGCCCGAAGCTGTTGACGCCGGTCATGAGGGGCGTTGCTGGTGAACGGCCTTGGCCCCGTCGGGGGTTCTTCCCACCCTTCATCCTGGACCAGAGCCGGCCATCCGTCGCAGCGCCCAACCAGTCCGTTGTTGAGGGTGGTCGGACAACCCCGTTTAGGAGCGCACTACCTGGTTTTGTTCTATAGTGTCAAAGCCAACGTGTAAGGTAAGCAGCAGGAGATGCGTCCAGGTGTCGCACCTGCGGCTTCCCGTCCCTCCCTCGTTCAGAACGCCGCTGCGTGGCTTTCCTGGATCCGTCTGGACCCGAAAACCGATGGCGTCCGGGGCCAGCCAGCAAGTGGCGGAGCCATTTCCTACAGCAAGGGAGAGCTACTCCGCCTCCGACTCGACAAACCTATTGAGGTGTCCGGTCAGCGACTGGAGATGACGTTGTCAAACTCACCGAGACGCTGGTGGACGCAGTGAACGGGTCACCCAGCTCGAAGCGAGGAGTTACCCATACAGTGCCACGGCAGCGCCCGCGCGTGCTGATCATCGAGGATGACCAACTCATCCGCTCGGCGCTCGAGGCGGCGCTGCAGGAGGAGGGGTATGAGGTGCGCGCAGAAGTCGACGGGTCGTCGGTCTCGGACATAGCGGCGCGGTTCCGCCCGGACCTCGCAATCCTCGACGTCCGGCTCCCCCGTGGCCCGGACGGCTACGCGCTGGCCCGCCGCCTGAATCAGGCGAGCGACCTTCCACTGCTGTTCCTCACCGCCGCCGACACCCTCGACGCCCGCTTGGCCGGCTTCGAAGCGGGCGCCGACGACTTCCTCGTGAAGCCCTTCGCCATGGCCGAGCTGTTGGCCCGGGTTCGGGCCCTCCTCCGCCGAGCCGGGCGATTGTCGTCACAGGTGTTGAAGTTCGACGACCTGCTCATCGACGACAGCACACGCACGGTCGTGTGGTCAGGCAACATCGTCGAGTTGACCCCGACGGAGTACGACCTTCTCTACTTCCTGGCCCGTCACCCGGGAAAGGTTGTGTCCAAAGCCGCCCTCCTCTCCCAGATATGGCGGGACCACGCCTGCGACGACTACGGCAGCAACCGGGTGGAAGTGGCGGTCTACGGCCTCCGACAGAAGCTCGAAGCTCACGGGCCCCGCCTCGTTCACACGGTGCGCGGCGGCGGCTACGTCCTGCGACCCTGATGCGCCCGTCCTTGCCCCACCCGGGTGCCAGCAGTGCTGGCAAGGTCGCGGTGGTGGCCACCGCCGTTGTCTCCTGGGCCCGTCGGCGACAGGTGGCAGGCTCGTCGCCCCGGGCGCCGCGGACCACAGCCAGCACTGGAGCCGGTGTCGACGAGGCCAGAGAGGCCGAGACGCGCCGCCAACGGGCCGAGGAGCGGGCGCGCAGCGTCATCGATTCCTGCGCCGACGCCTTCGTGGCCATCGACGCCACCGGCATGGTGGCGGAGTGGAACAGCCAGGCCGAGCGGGTGTTCGGCTGGCGGCGCGAAGAAGTCCTTGGGCGAGCGCTGGCCGACACGATTGTCCCCCCGTCGCTTCGCCAAGCCCACCTCGAAGGTCTCAGGCGCGTCGTGGCCACGGGCGAAGGGCGGGTGTTGGGCCAAAGCCTCGAGCTCGACGCCCTCCACCGCGACGGTCACCTCTTTCCGGTCGAGCTGTCGCTGTCGCCTGTCTGCCACGGGGGGAGATGGACCTTCAACGCCTTCATCCGCGACATCACGAAGCGCCGAGAACGGGCGGAGGCGGCGCAGCGGCTGGCGGCGATCGTCGAATCGTCGCAAGACGCCATCGTGAGCACCGACCTCGAGGGGTTGATCCAGACGTGGAACGGCGCGGCGGGGGCGATGTACGGCTATGAGGCGGCAGAGGCAATCGGTCGGCCGATGTCGCTGATCGTGCCCGCCGAGCGCCGCCACGAAGTGGAGCACCTGCTGGACGAGGTCAGGCGGGGCGTGCGCGTTCCCCACCACGAGACGACGCAGCTGACGAAGAGCGGCATGACGCTCGAGGTGGCGCTGACGCTGTCACCTGTTCGGGACGCATCGGGCTCGGTGGTGGGTGCCTCGGCCGTCGCCCGCGACATCAGCGAGCAGCGGTGGCTGGCCGCCACGCTCGACACCACGCTTTCCTCCCTCGAGGCCGCATTGGCCGAGGCCCGCCTGTCCGCGCAGACCTCCCGGCGCTTCCTCGCTGATGCCGCCCACCAGTTGCGCACTCCCCTCGGCGGCATTCGGGCTGCCGCTGAGACCCTCCTCCACGACCTTCCACCGCCCAGCCGCGACCGCCTCCTCGGCAACCTGATCGCTGAGGCGTCCAGAGCTGGACGCCTCGTCGCTCGCCTCCTCCAGGTGGCCCGGCTGGACCAGGGCGAGGCGTTGGCCCCGGAGCCGGTGGACGTCGTAGCCCTGTGCCACGAGGAGGCGAAGCGGGCGCGGGCTCACTCCCCGGATCTCCATATCGGCGTGCGGACAACGGCGCCGTTGCAGCCCTGCGAACTGGACCCGCACGCAGTGCGGGAGATCTTGGCCAACCTGCTCGACAACGCCCGCCGCCACGCCCGTCACCGCATCGAGCTGGTAGTGGGAACCGAGGACGACACAGTGGCAGTCGCGGTCGTCGACGACGGCCCGGGCCTCCCGATGGAGCTGGTGGAACGGGCCTTCGAGCGCTTCGCCAGCCTCGACGGCATGGGCGGGTCGGGGCTCGGTCTCCCCATCGCCAGCGGCCTCGCCGAGGCCCACGGGGGTGAGCTCAGGTACGAGAGCCGCCGGTTCATCCTCCGGCTGCCCATGACGGTCGAGAAAGTCCGAGCCGCCGCCCGGTAGGACGCGATTGCGGGGCGGGCCATGGTCGGGAGGATCTCCAGCTTCGGCCTGGCACAGGCGTCGAGGACAGGTGGATGCGACCTGTCGAGAGGGCCCCAAACCGACGTGTTTGGCCCGTTGTTCGCACTTCGCGTAATTTTCAGATCTTTTTTCCGATCCTAATCCCATCCTCATGTTCGGGTGGAACACTGCAACGGAGAGCGAGATCCGCTTCTCAGTGTTTCCGACTTCCGGGAGGACCTATGCAAACCAGTCCCATCCATTCCGATCGAGCACGCAGGCGAGGGCGAAGAGGCGCCCTCGTGCTGTTCTGCTCCACGACGCTGGCGCTGCTGGCCGGAGGTGTCCCGCCGGCGGTAGCCAGCCATCCCGGCCCATGGGGCTTCGGCCTCAACGACTTGGGCCAGGTGGGTGACGGCACCGCCATCGCCCCTCCCCCCGACCCCAACGATCTCAACGAGATCCCACCGGCCCACAACCCCAATCCCACCACCGTCGTCGGCTCGCACACCTTCAAGAAGGTGGCCGCCGGCGGCAGCCACAGCCTGGGCCTGAAAAACGACGACACGGTGTGGGCGTGGGGCAACAACTCGAGCGGCCAGCTGGGCAACGGAACCACCACGGCCAGCTCCACCCCGGTCCAGGTCACAGGGCTCACCGGTGTGACAGACATCTCCGCCGGTGACGCCCACAGCGTGGCCGTCAAGGGTGACCGCACGGTGCACGCCTGGGGGTCGAACTTCTCCGGGCAGCTGGGCGATGGCACCACCACCGACCGCTCCAGCCCCGTCCAGGTCAAGGGAGTGGGTGGGATCGGCGTGTTGGAGGGCGTGAGCAAGGTTGCCGCGGGTGCCTACCACACGCTGGCCCTGAGCTCGGAGCGCCGGGTGTACGCCTGGGGCGGGAACGACGGGGGTCAGCTGGG
This sequence comes from Actinomycetota bacterium, assembly GCA_002861595.1. GTDB lineage: Bacteria > Actinomycetota > Acidimicrobiia > Acidimicrobiales. The sequence continues at coordinate 11,983 of PJQG01000011.1, read as the reverse complement.
CAACGGCACAATCATCGACAGCTCCAACCCGGTGGTCGCCGGTATCACCGACGTGAAGAAGATCTCCGCCGGCAGCCACAGCCTGGCCATCACCGAGGGCTCCGCACTCGAGCCCAACGACGACCCAGTGTACGCCTGGGGCCCGAACAACCGCGGCCAGCTCGGCTTCGCTGCCGACCAGGATTTCCACCCCGTGCCGACCAAAGTCTCCGGGATGCCCCTCGGCGCCACTCAGGTGGCGGCGGCCAGCTCGGCCGGCTTCAGCCTGGCCCTCAAGCAGGGCGAAGTCTGGTCGTGGGGGGCCAACTTCGCGGGCCAACTGGGCCACGGTGACCGCTTCACCGGCCTCAACGGTCCACCCAGCGACCCGAAGCAGCTGTGCCTGTGCGACCCCAAACCGGCAAAGGTCCGAACCTCAGGCACCACCACCCTGGCAAACGTGGCCGACATCGCCGCCGGCTACTTCCACGCCTTGGCCATCCAGCGGGTCAACCCGACGACCACCAACGTCGTCGCTTGGGGCAGCAACCAGTACGGCCAGCTGGGCAACGGGTCGAGCGACCCATTGGGCGAAGGTCCCGAGGACTGCATCGACACCAACTGCAGCTGGTTCGCCAAGACGGTGCTCGACAGCTCCACGTCCAGCACCCCTCTGGCCAACGTGCGCAGCATCGCTGGCGGCTCCAACCACAGCCTCGCCGCCGCCTAGCCGAAGGCGGAGACCCGAAGGTTCGCCGCCGCCTTGGGCGACGGGCGCCTTTTTTTCCAAGCGGGAGATCCTCGCCGCCTCGTAACGGCGGCGAGGATCTCCGGCTCTGCTTGAAGCGAAGTGCCCGGTCTCGAAGAGGAAAGACAATGCTCAATGCCGAAGAGAACCTCATGACAAAGATCGATTCGCCGGGCACAGGCCCTGACGCCGGGGGACAGGGAGGTGGCAGCACAGCGACCCGGCGAACCCGGGGAATTGCGGGACTGGTCGCCCTGGCCCTCGTCGCGGGGGCGGTCGGGGTGGCCAGCAGGGCCGCGGTCACCGGGACTGGCGGCACCGCCGCCCGCTCTGGCGATGGCGGCAAGGCCAAGGCCACCGCGGCCTTGGCCCGGCTTCCCCTGAGCTTCGAGGAAAACCTGGGCCAGGCCGGCGGCGACGCCCGCTTCGTGGCCCGGGCCGGAGGCTACTCCTTGGCCCTGGCCCCCACCGGGGCCACCCTGTCCCTGGCCCCGCCCAGGGACAAGGGCGAGGACAACGACAACGGCCAGGACAACGCCAGGCCCAAGGCGCCCTCGGTGGTGCGCTTCGCCTTCGCCGGGGCCGACCCCAACCCCCACATGGAGGCCATGGAGCCGCTTTCGGGGGTGAGCAACTACCTGGTGGGCAACGACTCGTCGCGCTGGCGCACCGGGGTCACCCGCTACGCCAAGGTCGCCTACCGCGACCTCTACCCCGGCATCGACCTCGTCTTGTACGGCAAAGGCGCCGACCTCGAATACGACTTCGTCGTGGCCCCCGGGGCCGACCCCGCCCGCATCACCTTGGCGGTGGAGGGCGCGGAGGCGCTTCGGGTGGAGCCGGGGGGCGAGCTCGTGGTGGGCACCGCCGCCGGCGAGGTGCGCCAGCACGTGCCGGCCATCTACCAGGAGATCGGCGGGCGGCGCCGGGCGGTGTCCGGCGGGTTCAAGCTGCAGCCGCGTAACGAGGTGGGCTTCTCGCTCGGCTCCTACGACCACACCCGCCCCCTGGTCATCGACCCCGTCGTCGCCTACGCGACCTACCTGGGCAGTAAGGACGGCGACGAGGGCGACGCAGTGGCGGTGGACCCAGCCGGCAACGCCTATGTCACTGGCTACACGACTCTCGCCCCCCAAGACGGCTGCGTCTCGGAAAGCGACCGCTTTCCCACCACTCCTGGGGCGTTCATGGCTCAACCCGGCTGCAAGGCATCAGCTGACGCGTTCGTGGCCAAGTTCGACCCCCGGGGCCGCTTGGTGTACTCGACGGTGCTCGGCGGCACCCTCAACGATGAGCGGGCCTGGGGCATCGCCGTCGACGGCGCCGGCACCGCCTATCTCACCGGAGTCACCCACTCCGAGGACTTTCCCGTGACCGCAAGCGCCTTCCAGCCGACCGCCGGCTTGACGCCCGGTAGTGCCTTCGTGACCCGCCTCAACGCCACGGGCACGGCCTTGGTGTACTCCTCCTACTTCGCCGGGGTGGCGGGCGACGGCGAACTTATCCAGCAGGGCTTGGGGATCGCCGTCGACGGCGCCGGTCGGGCCTGGATCACCGGGGTCACCCAGTCGTCGACCCTGCCCACCACTCCCGGGGCGTTCCAGCCCACCGCCCGGGGCGCTGACGACGCCTTCGTCGCCAAGTTCGACACCAACCTCGCCGGCCCCGCCTCGCTCGTGTACTCGACCTATCTCGGAGGCGACCCCAACCTCCACTGGGCCGAGCAGGGCCAGGACGTCGCCGTGGACGCCGCCGGCAACGCCTACGTCGTCGGCACCACCTGGGGCCCCAGCTTCCCCGTCACCTTAAAAACGGCCTATCAGCCCACCTACCGGAAAGGGCAAACTCCCTTCCTCACCGTGCTCAACCCTGCCGGCTCGGCCCTGGTCTACTCCACCTACTTCGGCGAGTTGGGCTACGGCATGGGGGTTGCCGTCGACCCCCGCCCCTCGCATGCCGGCATGGTCTACGTCACCGGCGCCACCCACTCGCCCGACTTCCCGACAACGCCGGGGGCCTTCGACCGCACCTGCGGCGACGACGGGGCTTGCAGTCCCGACGCCGTCGGCGCGCCGAGGTCGGACGCCTTCGTGGCCAAGTTCGACACCACCGCCTCGGGGCCGGCCTCCTTGGTGTATTCCACCTACCTCGGTGGCCACGGGTCAGAGGACTACCACCAGGGCTGCGGCAACGGCCCGGAACCCGGCTACCTCGACTACGGCCAAGGCTGCGGGGGCATCGAGGTCGACCCGCGGGGCAAGGTGGTGGTCGACGCCTCCGGCAACGCCTGGGTGAGCGGGTGGACTTCGTCCCCAGATTTCCCCACCACCCCCGTCGGGGCCACCCTCCCCCGAGACAGCCATGGCGCCTTTGTCGCCGGGCTCAACCCCACCGGCACGGCGCTGGTCTCCTCCACCCTTTTCCTAGGGGCGACAAACGGCAGCGACCTCGCCCTGGACGCCGCCGGCAACGTCTGGGTAGCCAGCTTCGGGTGCTGCAAAGGCTATGGCGAGTACAGCACCTCGGATGCCTTCCAGCGCACCGTGAAGGGCTACTACGACGCCTCCGTGACCAAGCTCACCCCCGCCTCGGTGGTGTCCTTTCCCGCGACCGCCCCCTCGGGCCAGTACTCCGACAGCGGCGTGGTGGCGGCCAACGTGAGCCTCGAGGGCACCAGCCCACTCCCCGGGGCTCGGGTCAACTTCACCCTGGCCGGCCCCGGGGGCAGCGCCACCGCCACCGCCACCAGCGGGACCGACGGGGTGGCCACCGCCCGCCTGCCGCTGACCCTGGCCCCCGGCACCTACCAGCTGACGGCCCGCTACGACGGCTCCTCCAAGCCCGACGTGGTCGGCTCGTCGGCCACGACCGACTTCGTCGTCACCAGGGACGACTCGGCCATGGCCCTGGCCGTGAGCGGCACCTCCCCCAAACGGGTCCTCACCGCCACCTTGTCCGACGCGGACACGCCCACCACCCGCCTGGCCGGGCGCACCGTGGCCTTCTTCGCCAACGGCGTGGCCATCGGCTCGGTGACCACCGGCTCCGACGGCACCGCCCGGCTGAGGCCGCCTTCCAAGTACCAAAAGGCCAAGGCTGCCTTCACCGCCACCTTCTCCGGGGACGACTACTACGGCGGCTCCACCGCCACCAAGAGGACCTAGCCAATGTTCGGGACCATGTCGCACCGCCTCACCACCCGCCCGCCCTGCCGCTCGACGCAACCGCGGGTCGAAGCTGGCCGCCTGGTGATCGGGGCGGCCCTGGTGGCCGCCGGACTGGCGCTGCCCGCCCGCCAAGCGTCCGCCTCCTCGATGGTGGTCACCTCCCGGGTGAGCGTGGCCGGCGACGGCGCCCAGGGCAACGGGCCCAGCGCCCGTCCTGACCTCAGCGACGACGGGCGCTTCGCCGCGTTCGACTCGTCGGCCACCAACCTGGTCGGCGCCGACACCAACGCCGTGGCCGACGTGTTCGTCAACGACTGGGCCACGGGCGCCACCACCCGGGTGAGCGTGGCCGGCAACGGCGCCCAGGCCAACGCCGACAGTGCCAACGCCGCCATCAGCGGCGATGGCGGCGTGGTCGCCTTTTCCTCGCTCGCCTCCAACCTGGTGGCCGGCGACGACAACGCCGTGGCCGACGTGTTCGTCCACGACCGCAACAGCCCCGCCACCACCCGGGTGAGCGTGGGCACGGGCGGCGCCCAGGCCAACGCCGCAAACGCCAACCCGGCCATCAGCGCCGACGGGCGCTTCTTGGCCTTCGACTCGCAGGCCACCAACCTGGTGGCGGCCGACGACAACGCTTCGGCCGACGTGTTCGTCTACGACCGTGACCGGCGAGCCACCATCCGGGTGAGCGTGGCTGGCGAACGTGTCCAGGCCAACGGGCCCAGCACCAATCCCACTATCAACGCCGATGGGCGCTTCGTCGCCTTTCAGTCGCTGGCCTCCAACCTGGTGCTGGGCGACACCAATGGGGTCCAAGACATCTTCGTCCACGACCGCGACGCCGACGCCAACGGCGTGTTCGACGAACCGGGGCTGATCAGCACCGCCACCATCAGGGTGAGCGTGGACAACATTGGGCTGACCCAGGCCAACGGGGCCAGCTACGACGCCGACATCAGCTCCAACGGCGCCGTGGTGGCCTTCGAAACCGTGGCCACCAACCTGCCCGATTCCCCTCCGTGCGACCAGCCCAGGACCGGCGTGCGGCTCTGCCCGAAGGTCTACGTCCACGACCGCCAAAGCCGCACCACGGCCATGGTGCCGAGGGACGCCTCCCAATCACCCGCCCTCGGCGCCGCCGGCCGCCTCGTCGCCTTCACCGATTCCGCCGCTGGCCTCACCACCTACGTCTACGTCTTCGACCGGGTGACCGGCATCACCACCGTGGCCAGCGTGGACGACAACGGCCAAGACGCCAACGCCTCCAGCTTCCGTCCGGCCATGAGCGCCGACGCCGACGTCGTCGCCTTCGCGTCACTGGCCACCAACCTGGTGGGCGGAGACACCAACGGGGTCGTCGACGTCTTCACCCGGGGCCAACGGGAGACCCTGCCCTCGTTCAGCCTCAGCGCCTCCCCGACGAGCCAACGCGTCGCCCCTGGTGACGCCGCCGTCTACACCATTGCCATCGCCGCCTCCGGCGGCTTTGCCGACCCCGTCACGTTGAGCGTGGCCGGCCTGCCCTCGGGGGCCACCGCCAGCTTCGACCCCAACCCGGCCACCACCTCCTCCAAGCTGTCGGTGCGCCCGGGCCTCACCACCCCGGCCGGCGACTACCCCCTCACCGTCTCCGGCACCGCCGGCAACCTCACCCGCACCACCACCGTTGTCTTGTCGGTGCGGGGCGACCACTTCACCCTGAGCGCCTCTCCGACCAGCCAAACCGTGGTGGCCAGCGAAGCCACCAGCTACGCCGTGGCCGTCAACGCCTCGGGGGGCTTTACCGACCCCGTCACGTTCAGCGTGGCCGGCCTGCCCTCGGGGGCCACCGCGAGCTTCGACCCCAACCCGGCCACCACCTCTTCCACCCTGTCGGTCGCCACCTCCGCCACCACCCCGGCCGGTGACCACCCCCTCACCATCACCGGCACCGGCGGGGGACTGACCCGCACCACCACGGTGGGCCTGTCGGTCAAGGCCCTGCCGGCGCTGTCCGTCGACGACGTCGCCGTCACCGAGGGAAACCCGACGAGGAAGAAGAGGGCGACGGTGAGTGCGGTGTTCACCGTGTCGCTGTCGGCGCCTCGTGACAAGACCGTGTCGGTGGCCTACGCCACCGCCGACGACACGGCCAAGGCCCCCGGCGACTACACCGCCACCTCGGGCACGTTGAGCTTCCCCGCCGGGGTGGTGACCAAGAGCGTCACCGTCTCCGTCAAGGCCGACGCCCTCGACGAGATCGACGAGAGGTTCTTCCTCAAGCTGTCCAACGCCACCAATGCCGCGGTGGGCAAGGGCCAAGGCGTGGGCAGCATCATCGATGACGACCCTCCCCCTGCCCTGGCCATCAACGACGTCTCGGTCACCGAGGGCAACGCCGGCACCGCCGCCAACGTCCTGTTCACCGTCAAGCTCTCGGCCCCGAGCGGCAGGACCGTGTCGGTGGCCTACGCCACTGCCGACGGCACGGCCAAGGCCCCCGACGACTACACGGGCATTGCCGGCGCCACCTTGGCGTTCGCGCCGGGGGAGACCACCAAGTCCATCGCCGTGTTCGTGAACGGTGACAACCTCCGCGAGGCCAACGAGACGTTCTTGGTGAACCTGACCAACGCCCTCAACGCCTCCCTGGCCGACGCTCAGGGCCGTGGCACCATCGTCGACAACGATTGACGACCACTACCCAAATCGCCCAGCGGTCCTGCATCAGTACCGTCGGCACTGGAGGGGGGCTCCAGGTTGGCCAGCGCCTGAGCCTCGCCTCAGTCATGCGTCCGGCAAACCCGGACGTACAGGTCTCGGAAGCCGGCGATACCTCCGAACAGGGCGCCGGTCTCGAGCACGCGGATCGTGACCAGCGTGTCCGGGTGAGCAGGTGTGAGGGGCGGCAGCTTTGCCACAGCGTCGGCGAAGGCCTCGTCGAAGCTGAGGGACTTGGAGAAGCCGACGGCCTGATCGGCTCCTTCGGGGCAGTCCCCGTCGTGTCCCCGGACCACCTCTACGTAGGGAGCCAGCTGCCGGCCGCACTCCTCGATCGCCACCTCGTCGGCTCCGTCCGCGTGGTGGACGGTGATGTGCGGCTGATCGGCGGGATACCTCACCGTCTCGGAGTAGGTATACGGCGTGATGACCTGCGGGAAGATGCCGGGGAGGGCGCAGCGCAACAGGTTGAACTGGGGCGGGAAGATCGGTATCAGGCTCTGCGCCACGTCCACCTCGTAGCCGGGCGACGGAAGCTCCCCCTCGGCCACGATCAGCACATTGTCCCCACTGCGCAGGGCGCGGAGCGCCATCCGCGACGCCAGCTCGCATTCGTTCGTCACAGCCTCACCTACCTGGGCGGTATCTCGGTCAGCCTCCAGCATTCCCTGCAGCACGATCTCGATCAACCTATCGAGCTCCAACTTCACCGACTCCTCGCTTCCTGTGGCCAGGCGGGAACTGAGCGAGGTCAAGGGTGGCCCGAGGCCGGCGCAGGGGGAGCGTTGACACCGTCGGGTAGGGGAGGGGCAGCCACGATGGCCGTAGCCCTGCCAGTCGACCCCGGGGCCAGCGTCGACTGCTCGCCCGCACGGCGTTCGGGTTCCGCTCGCCCGATGCCCCTCATCACCTTGGCCCCGGTCGATCCGGGTGCGACTGCCCGCCCCTACGCGAACGGGCGGCGCCGCCTGCCACCCGTTCGGTTTCTTCGCTCCCTGCAGGTTGCCTCGGCGACCTCCCCGATCAGGTCGAAGCATCGATGACTTCTCATCCCTAAGCAAATCCTCAGGTTCGGGTGCGATACTCCAATCCCGCCAATGTCGGCTACCAACTTCCACTCGTCGTAGAGAAGGTGTCTCTAGTGTTGTCTCAAAGCTCGCGAAGACGCGTGAGGCGAGGATGCTGAGGGCATTCACGGAGAGGTTGCGAGGGCTTCGCAACCTGCCGGTGACGGCGAGAGCAGCCGTGGTTGTCGGTGTCCTCGCCATCGTGGCCGGGCCCGCACTGGCAGCTTCTGGCGCCGCAACACCGTCATCGTCACTCGACGGGCGGGTTGTGGTCAGCCCAGAGGTGCCCGTTACGGCGATGAACCGGACCAGCGGTCCCGCGAACAACTCTCCGAAGCTCGCGGTGGACCCGACCGAACCTTCCTTCCTGGTCTTGGCCAACCGCCTCGACGCTCCCGATTTCAGCTGCGCGCTGCAGATCTCGGGCAATGGCGGTCGTGGTTGGCTCTCGGCCAACCCGGTGCCGAAGCTGCCGGAGGGGGCGGACAAATGCTACGCACCGGAGGTCGCGTTCGATCGTGCTGGGGTGCTGTATTACCTCTTCGTCGGCCTTGCTGAACCCGGGAACGAGCCCATGGGCGTGTTCCTCACCACGTCAGACAACCGGGGCCGCAGCTTTTCGGCTCCCCGCCAGGTGCTGGGCCCACTGAATTTCGCCGTTCGCATGGCCATCGACCGCAGCGTCGGGGACAACGGGCGCATCCACTTGGTGTGGCTGCACGCCACCTCGGACCCTCCCCTGGGCGGCTTTGGCCCGCCGCCCAACCCGATCATGACCGCGTACTCCGACGACGGGGGCAAGACGTTCTCGACTGCGATCCAGGTGAGCGATCGAGCGCGCGAGCGAGTGGTCGCGCCCGCGCTGGTGCTGGGGCCCAACAACGCCGTGCACGTCGCCTACTACGACTTGAAGAACGACGTGCGCGACTATCAGGGCCTGGAGGGCCCGACGTGGGAGGGCACCTGGTCGCTGGTGGTTTCCACCTCGAGGGACGGAGGTCGCCGATTTGGCCGAGGCGTCGTAGTTGACGATGCGGTGGTGCCCCACGAGCGGGTCATCCTCATCTTCACCATGCCGCCTCCCGCCATGGCGGTGGACCGCCAAGGAAGGATCTGTGTCTCGTGGACCGACGCTCGCCACGGTGATGCCGACGTGCTCATGCGCTGCTCCGCCGGCCGCGGCGATGCCTGGGGAGAGCCGCGTCGGGTCAACGACGACGAGCTCGGCAACGGTCACCCTCAGTACTTGCCTGCGATGTCCATGGCGACTGACGGCCGCATCGACGTCATCTTCTATGACCGTCGCGCCGACTTTGACAACATCTTCAATCACGTCTATTACGCCTTCTCAAATGACGGCGGCCAGCGCTTCGCCCGGAACGTGAGGCTGACGAGCGACGCCTCCAACTCCTTCACCGGCCAGGAGTACCTCCACCCGTCCGCGCAAGGGCTGGTCGAGTTCGGCTCCCGCTCGGCGTTGGTGTCCACGGGCTCGGGAGCCATTGCGGCTTGGGCCGACACACGCAACTCGCTGACAACCACCGCCGGACAGGACGTGTTCGCCACTGAATTGCGCTTTGCCACCGGCGACAACAAGGCGCCACGCATGATCGTTGGCGTCGCACTCTTCGTCGTTGGCCTGCTCGCGGTCGTGATCACGTACCGACAGCGTCGACGCCTGCGGAGTCGGACGGCGTGAGCGGCCGGACCGCAGTGACAGCCAGAGGCCGCACCCGGTCCCCGATCGCCGGCCTGTGGGCGATGGCCGTGCTGCTCGGGACCTCATGCCAGAGCGACGCCAGGTCGGTCCCCGAGTTGCCGCCGGCCCCACCAGTGGTGGCGGTGACGATGCGCGAGTACCGCTTCGACTACTCCGGTTCTGTGCCTGGTGGGCGGGTGGTTTTCCGGCTGAGGAACGCCGGTCAGGTGGACCATCACCCCTCACTCTTTCCTCTGCCTGAGGACCTTCCGCCTCTGGCCGACCAGATCGCTGGTTCCGAACGGCGCTCCCTGACGCCCCTTGGCGGGGTGTTCGTGCGAAATCCGGGCGAAAGCGGCACCTTCGCTGTTGACCTCGTGCCCGGGCAGCGCTATGCCTTCCTCTGCTTCATGGAGGGTCCCGACGGCGAATCGCACGTGAGGAAGGGCATGTACACAGAGTTTCGGGCTGGAGCCGTCGGGAAGCAGTAGATCCGGGACAGGGCTGGACGGTTCGCGGTTATCGAGACGGAAGCTTCCGGCTGGGGTCGAGCGCCTTTGTCAGGTTCTCTGCTCTGCTCGAGATGTGCCGACAGGCGCCGCCGCCGGGTGGGCTGCGCGGTGGCCGTCAGCGAGCCAGTCCTCATGTCGGCGTGGCCGCCGCTGCCGAGTAGATCTATCTTCTAACGTATATTCGAATCGGAAGGTATGGTGATCCAGACCCCTCAGCCACGGCTGGGGAATCTCCCTCCGGAAAGTCGAACGTGGCGTTGTTGGTGGTCTCGAGGTGGAGCATCGGAAAGACAGATGCGCTCGCTTTGAGCGGTGCGGAAAGGGATACCCTGATCCCGGTACTGGGGCCCGGCGGAAGCAACTCTGACACACCGATGATCGGGCCAAGCTGGCCGTCACGGGAGAAGGCATGAATGGCAACCCAGCCCATAGTGCCGGCGAAGGATGCTTCGGTGATCACGACCTCCCTTCCGTCACTGCGCTGGTCGGCGGCCTTTAGGTAGAACGAGCTCCTGTCACCGGTTTCGCGGGCGGCGGTAGCAACAGGGCCACCATCCGGCCCCGAGACGTGGTGCTCCGGGCCATGAGCAGTAGGAGATGCTCCCGGGCGGGGTTCATTAGTCTGTGAGCTCTCACCCCGACTGCAGCTGCTCAACGCGACAATAGCCACCAGCAGCACTCGCAGTGGTAACCATCGGGCGGTCATGTTGCTCCTTGGATGTGGCAGCTCGAACGGATCACGCTGAAAATACCAGCGATGCATCTTACTGTGACCATCGGTCCCGGTACGCCTTCTGCCCCGGAGAGTCGTTCAAGGAATTGCGAATCCGGCGTCGGTAAGCATTGATTCACGAGCACCGGGAACCAGTTGGATGCCCGCCGTCACCGACAGGTTGCGAAGCCTTGGGCATCGCAACCTGTCGGTGAATGGCAGTAGCACTTCGCCTGAAGTTTCTCCCGCAGGCCTTACACTGCGAAGGTGATGAGAGGGGCCTGGTTGCCGTAATTGGAAAAGGGGTCCCCGAAGCACACGCCCCGGGCCTCGCCCGCGTTGTTGGGCGTCACCGAGGACCAACTGAACCCGTAGACGGGGCTGTAGCCGTTCCCGTCCACCTGGGCGCCCGTCTTGATGGTCGTCCCCGACCCGCCGGGCATGCAGTCGCCCACCCTGGTGTAGCCGGTGCTGTTGTAGGTGAACCCCTTGTACATCCACCGGATCACGTAGTCGGTGCGGGCCGGGAGCTTGTTGGAACCGTTCTTCAGGCAGGTGCTCGCCGGGTCCACGTACACGTCGAAGCGCCCGTTCGTGGCCGGGGAGCGCGCCCCGCCCTGCAGCGAGCAGTAGCTCATGTTGGAGTTGTTGCCGACGGCTGTCGACGTGCTCCCGTTGCTGCCGACGACGACCAACTTGCCTCGATACACCGTGCAGGCATACGCGACGCTCGAGACTCCTAGTGCGACGGCGACGATACCGGCGCCTGCCACCAGTCGTTTCCTACATCCCTTCGGCATAAGTCCCTCCTTTGGAACCGGGTGCGCCACTTTGACGCGAGCCAATTCTGCCAGCCCTAGATTAGGATTTGCTTAGGATCCGGAAAAAGTTCTCGAATCACCCAGGGCGGTCAGGAGTCCCCTGCGTGCTACGACCGCCAGACTGTCATCGAGGACCACCTCACTCAGGGTGACTGGGTGGCCGCCTTGCGTATGCGGCTCCCTCCGGGTCAGCTGTAGCCCTGCTGGGGCGATCATCGAGACTGATGTGCCTGACCGATGCGGCGTTCAGCATCCGGTCCACGGGACGGATTCCTTAGCGCCCACCTTCGTCCTCGCGCACGGGCCAATTGCGGACGCCTTCGAAGAGGTGGTCGTCCGCTACTGCCAGGCTGTGCCCTGCCCGACGCGGCGGCCGATCCCTGGTGGCGCGTTCCGCCAGGGCGAACAACGCCGACGTCGACGGCGCATGGGGCGATGCGACGGCATGGGTCGAGATCCTCGAGGAGCTTGTCGACTTCGTGAACAATGAGTTCGACAGTTCACCATGACCAGGATAAACGTGCCTTAGTACTTCCCGTCGTAAATACACGCACGTAACTACAGTCACGTAAGTC